>JAEUIH010000089.1 GCA_016795105.1 Planctomyces sp. | reverse complement strand
TATTTTGGCCTTAAAAGACGGCGTGAACGATCTTCGCTTCCTGGCCATGCTTCTTCCTTGATAAACCGAATTGGCTTCGCCTCAACAGAATACCGGAAAAAACGCGTCGTCTCTAAATTATTCCGTGGTCCTAAAACTGGGGTCCACTTCAACCTTCGGAGTAGAACCCAAAGCGGAGATTGATAACAGCTTTTTCTTTCCGCGTCGGTGATTTGATCAATTTGCGGTTCAGATTCCCAAGCAGTTTCAATTCCGCAGCTCGTCCCGGGCGAAGTTCCCGAGAATCCGCGAATTGAGCGTCACTGCATTGTTCGCTGTGAAGGTCTGTCATTGCATCTGTTCTCCGAAAGTAATCTCGTTTCATATCACGGAGAACATTTGAGACGGGGAGGAACTTCCCGCATTCAGGCCATGAAAACCTCAATTTTTTTCCGACCTCGAATTCGGAGTTCAATCCAGCAAGGTTGGATCTATACAACTCGAATTGCTCAGAGGGTCATTAACTTCCAGAACCCTGGTGACCCCTGCCCTGCCCCGCAGCGTGGTTCCCCCTGATTGACTCTTGGCTAGACTCTAAGAGGCAGCGGCAAATGGATCTTCGAGACTGCGTACGTGCGATTGGATTTGGTTCGTCAACTTCGTAATTCGGGTATTAATACGCAAGGAGTCAGCATTCAGAGATCGAGGAAACACGTGCTTCGATACACGTGCAGTGACTTGCGTTTATCTGCACCGCGATCGCAAACGCTGAATGTATCGAAAAATCCACGGCTCGCTGTTGAATTCGAGTGTGTCTGTTTTGGTGTGCGTATTCGCACAAGTTGGGTTAAAAAAAAACTGAGGAGCTTTTGTGAAGGAAGCAAGTGGATTGAGCATCTAACTTCCTGAGAAGAGTTGTTCGGTTCTGCCTGTTCAGACGGGCCAACTGTCTCATGGCGAAGTGATCACGCTATTCACGTACGATCACTGTCATCGTTCCTGTATCCGAGGGAAACAGGGCATCCATTACACTGAGCGGGCGAATCATTGCCTGCGAATTGGAGATTCATTATGAAGACTGTCTCGAAGCTGATGTCCATGTTGATGATCTGCGTCGCAATTGGGACTGCTGGTCTTGCCCAGGACCGCCCGCGCGATTCTGGCTCCAAAGCCCGCGGCCAGGCATTCAAATTCTGGGTTTCGCGAAGTGCAAATGCGCATGCCCGAGACAATGCTCGAAGCATATTCCATTATGGCAGAATCCAACAGGCTGTGCCGGCGGTCCCTGTTCAGGAGCACCTTACCGCAGTTCGCGACAATGTACAGAAGTCTCAAAAGGCGATCAGCGATCTGAAGAAGGATAATCCCGAAAACAAGGAAGCCCTTGCGTCAATTGCCCGCGTCGATGCACTTCACAAAAAAGTTCTGGAGCATTGTGATCGACTGGATGCTCAAGTTGCTGATGGAGAAGGTGACAGCGAAGAGGTTTGTGCGTGTTGTGTCGACATGCACCGCGACCTGAGTGCGGCCGACGCCGAGATGGAAAAATTGATGAAGGCACTAAAGATCGAAAAATTGGAGGTGCCTGGTCATGAGGGCAGTTCGGCTTCTCCGGAAAAATAGGTCATGTGGTTTTTAAAGAAATTACAGGTGCAACGCTGACGGGCGTGGGATTTCCCATTACATGGGCAATCAGCACGAGAATCATCAGGCTGCGATATGCGCCGCGCTGCTCGCCACCGCTGGTCGTCACTGGTTATCGGCTGGCTGGCTGGCTCGGGCGTTGTGTTTCCCAAACTGTTGTTGTGAGTGCAGATGTGACCAGCACGCTGACTGCGTTTTGCAACCGGAATAGGACTTTCGGGGGCTGCTATGTCGCTTGAAGACAGCTTGATTCGACTTGCTGTCGCCGGTGATCGCGGAGCTCAGCGGCTGGTTTATGAGTCATTGGTAGACTCGATTGGTCAGTTGGTTTCTCAAGTCGTGGATGCAACTGATGTCGATGATGTGATTCAAGACGCTTTTCTGCATGTGTTTCGCGAGTTGAGCTCGTTTCGGTTTGAATCCGAGTTCACAACTTGGGTGTATCGGATTGCGCTCAATGACGCTTTGCAGCATCTTCGTCGCAAACATCGTCGGCAAATGTTGCCGATGAAGAATGTGGAAATGTTCGTTCATGAAGCAGAGAGTCACATTGAAGCCAATGAAATGCTTAACCTCGCGTTATCGAAGTTGGACCCCGAGCTTCGGGTGATCCTTCATCTGAAAGTGGTGCAGGATGAATCCTACGCAACGATCGCTAAGATTCTGAACATACGTACGTTCCACGTACGATTCTGCGGGAACGGTAGGATCTCGGCTCAATCGGGCACGTGGAGAGTTGAAGAAAGAGCTGCTGGCCCTTGGTTGGGGAGATTGAAATGATTTGTGATGAAGTCGCCGCACGTCTTTCGGAATTCTATGATGGCGAATTGGCAGCTGATCAGGCTGCAGACATCAAAGAGCACATCAGCACATGCGAAGTCTGCTCAGCAGCACTCCGGTCTTTCGACCAGATTGGGGAACTGTGTAAGAATCTTGGCACCTTTCCCGTGTTTTCTAAGAATTGGGACATGATTGTTGATCGTCTTGATAAGCGGAATAGTCGGTTTCGACGGTGGCGGTTTCCAGGTTCGATTTATCAACTGCTCTCACTCGTTTCAATGTTGCTGATTGCTCCAGCAGCGATTTCGTATATTGCTGCACGGCCAGCAACGCATGAGCAGATTCATCGCGTGGCTGGTGATCACATTTATAGAACTTTGATCCGATATGCACACAAGCCGCGGGCTGTTGTTGATGAATTGGCCGTGGAGTATAAAGGAACTTTGGTATCTCTTGATGCTGCGGAGGATCTGCTTGGATATGTTCCTGTCGTGTCGAAGCTGCCCTCCGCTGGTTACCGCGTGGCATCGACTCATGTGCTGAAAATGCCATGCTGCACGTGCCCGGCCTCACTGTGTGTCCGGGAAGACGGGTCAGAGTTTTTGATCTTCGAGCATAACGAACGACAGCCGTTGTGGTTCGGTGATTCCCCAATGATTTCGGCACGATGTTGCGGTCAAGTTTGTCAATGCGCAGAATTGCCTGATCAACTGGCCGTTACCTGGAAGGTTGGCGCCAGGTACGTTACTGCCATCGGTGTGGATGGTCTGGACGAAATTGCTGGTCTCATGACTGTCGTCAATCATTCGAATTCCGCTGGATAGGGATTCGAAGATGCCAGATAGAGAATTAAACACTTGCGATTACGCCAGGTCTGAGGTGCCTCTGGGAACATCTTGCTGTCTCGAGCTGGCGCTCTCCAACCTGCGGTATTCAGGATTCAAGTGTTGACAGGGCAAGAACGAGAATGTTCATGTTTGCGAATTGGAGGTCTTCAACATGACAGCGTTCGACGCTTCATCAGTTCGATCCTCATGTGGAGTGAGATTGAGTTTCATTTCTGTGTAACCGCAATACAGGACGGGCACCACGAACAGGGACACCAGTTCCACGAACATGCCAAAGAAGACCGGCAGTGCCATTGCTCGCGCCACGTCGGAGCCTCGTCCCGTTGCGAGCATGACAGGGAGCAGGGCGGTGAAGGTTGTGAATGCTGTCATCAAACAAGGGCGGATGCGGCGACGGCCTGCTTCCACTGTGGCGTTGCGGATATCCGCCACCGTCAACATTGGCCTCTTGGCAAATAGTTGTTCCATGTAAGTGGCGATGACTACCCCGTCGTCTTCTGCGATGCCTATGAGCGCGATCAGTCCAATCCAGATCGCCGTGTTCATTTCGATTCCATAAATCCCCAGGCCAAGCATGCCGCCGAAGATCGCTATGGGGATTTGTGAAAAGATGATCAGCGTCAGGGGCAGATTGCGAAAATTCAAATAGATGATCAGCAGATCGACGAGGATGACGATGGGGATCAATACTAACAGGCGATTGTTTGCCTCAATCTGATTTTCGAATGAGCCGACAGGAAGCAGCGCATAGCCAGTAGGTAACTTCAGCGTACCGTTCGCCTGATCTTGCCGTAGCTGACTTTCTACAGCCTCGATGGTTTCCAGGTCGCCGGCCATACCCGACGGGGCAAACGCGATATGGGCGACCAGCCTCGCATCTTCGCTACTGATCATTCCCGGACCCCATGTGGTTTTCATCGTGGCGAGGACTTCCAGCGGAACCACTTCGCCAGACTCAGTCACCACGGGGAGGCGTGGCAGGTCATCGATTCGCTCGCGCAGGTCGCGTTGGTAACGGATGCGAATTGGATAGCGTTCGCGACCTTCGACCGTCTGCGTGAGATTCATTCCGCCGACTGCTGTTTCAATGACCTGGTTCACAGCCATCGTGGTCATCCCGAAACGGGCGGCAGATTCTCGATCGACGTCGAATTCCACGTAAGGCATGCCCAGCACGATATCGGGATTGACCGTTGCAGCGTTGATTTGTGGGATCTGCCGCAGGCGATCAGCCACGTCGCGAGCGGCCACAGCCAAACCATCGAGGCTGTCGCCATAAACACGGATCGCCATAGGAGCTTTAATCCCACTTTGCAACATCACGACGCGCCCCTCGATCGGTTGGAGCGGGGAAGCAGGCGTCACACCAGGCAGCGTAGCCACCGCATTGATCTGGGCCCAGATGCTATCGATGGTGACCCCTTCGCGCCACTCTGCCTCTGGCTTGAGCATCACGTAGGTTTCAATCATCACGCCGGGGGCAGGATCAAGCGCCGATTCCACGCGTCCAATTTTCCCGAGGACATTTTCAACTTCAGGGATCTCCCCGATCAAGGCGTCCTGCGTCTGAAGTACTGCAAAGCCCTGCGAAAAGCTGGCCGCTGGATAAAGGGTCGGCATGTAGAACCAGGTCCCCTCATCAAGGGCAATCCAGTCGTCGGTACGCAGCCCCGGAAAGCGATGTTTGAGGTCAACGTACCCAGGGATCGCGTTGGGCTCCGCACCCAAACCGCGGGCGAACTGCTCTCCCGGATAGAGAAGCCTGGGCAATCCGAGCCACGCACCAGCCCCCAGCAGAATGATGAGCAGCGGTATTGCCATGAAGGTGAACTTACGCGCCAACAGGAACCGCAACGTCGGTTCATAAATCCAAAGGATCAGGCGACTCGTTGGATTTTCTTCAATCGGCCGCAAACGCTCGCGCGACATAAAGTAGGCCAACACTCCCACGAACAGTCCGAAAGCAGGGGCCGTCGCCCACAGCGAAAAAGGAGAAACGTCGTCCACCCAGGGATGCCAAAACACGATGCTCGCTACGATTCCTGCGCTTCCGGCGGCGAAGCCCGCTACTAAGCTGCGCCACAAAGGCCACCGTGAGCTGTGCAGAAGTAGTCGGCAGAGTGCCGGCACCAGGAATATCGCCACCAGAAGAGCTGCAACCATTGCGAATGTCTTGGTCCATGCCAGAGGCGCGAAGAGTTTGAAGTCTCGGCCTGTTAAGAAGAATACCGGTAGAAAGCTCACGATGGTCGTAGATACGCCTGTTATCACTGCCGGAGCTACCTCATGAGTCGCGTCGATGATTACATCCGTGCGACCGCGTGTATCGGACTGCCTGAGAATTCTATCAGATGCCTGAGCGTCTTGAGTCTGACTCGCCTCCCATTCGACGAGGTGCTGGTAGATGTTCTCCGAAATGATGATCCCCAGGTCTGCCACTTCTCCAATGGCAATGGCGATCCCAGCCAGCGACATAATGTTGGCGTCGATGTGAAACAACTGCATGCCGATAAACGCCATCAACACCGCCATTGGCATCGTGACAGCAACAATGAAGCTTGCCCGAAAGTGCAGCAAGAACAACACGATGACAACGGCGGTGATCACCAGTTCCTCACGCAACGATTCGGTGAGCGTTTCCACCGTTTCATTGATCAGACCGGTCCGATCGTAAACTGCGGTAACCTTAACGCCCTTTAAGCTCGGCTCGATCTGCTCAATCTTTTCCTGGACGCGCTCGATGACCTCGCGCGGATTCTCGCCAAACCGCATCACTACGACACCACCGACTGCCTCGGAGCCGTTGAGGTCAATTGCACCACTACGAAGATCCGGACCAAGCTGGACTTGAGCCAGGTCGCGAATCCGCACCGGAACGCCATCGCGCGAAAGAACCACCGTTTTCTCGATGTCGGCCAGTGCCTGCACGGTGTCCTTGTTCTGTCCGATGAAGCCCCGCCCGCGAATGATGTACTCCATGCCCCCCGATTCGACCGTTTTAGCTCCCACGTCGATATTAGAGTCCTTCACGGCCGCAATCAGGCGGTCGAGCGGTATGTCGTGGAATCGCAGCGCATCCGGATTCACCTCGATTTGGTACTGCCGCACGTAGCCACCAACGCTGGCGACCTCGCTGACGCCCTGCACAGACTGCAGCTCGTATTTGACGACGTAATCCTGAAGCGTCCGCAACTCCGCCAGGTTCATCTCCGGCGGGCCTTCCAGCACGTAGTAGAAGATCTGCCCCAAAGCTGTCGCGTCCGGTCCCAGCGTGGGCGTCACCCCCTCTGGCAAGGTCGCGATGGCGGTACCAAGTCGCTCCAGCACGCGGGAACGTGCCCAGTAAAAGTCGGTTCCGTCGGCGAACGTGATTTGGACAAAGCTATAGCCGAACATGCTCTTGCCACGCACGCTTTCCGCATGGGGAACGGTGAGAAGTGCGACTGACAGCGGATACGTGACCTGGTCTTCGACGTCCTTCGGCGAGCGTCCCGGCCACTCCGTAAAGACGATGACCTGGTTCTCTCCGACATTAGGTATGGCGTCGATAGGGACGACCATCGCGCAATAGCCGCCGATCGCAGCAATGGCGATGGCTCCCAGCAGCGACAACACAGGCTGCCGAACGCAGAAGTCAATAAGCGTCCGCAACATCGTTATTCTGTTCCTTTGTTGTGCGGCGGGGCCGTGTGATTCTGATGCGACTGCGCTTCTACTGCCGCTTTGCCTTCTGGGGGAAACTCCTGCACTTTTTCTCCACAGTGAAGCATCTCGCTTCCAAAGTAAGGATTGAGCAACTCGCCTCCGGATTGAAGCCAGTCGCCGCCTCCATTCTCGACCATTGGGCAATAAAAGTGAGTGAACGAGTTCTGTGCCCCCTCACTGCGAACCTGGGAGGCAAGTGTCACGATGGCGTGGCTGATCGGCTTGAAGTCTTTCCGAGCGCCGGTCAGATCCATGTGATGCAAGTGCTCGGACTTGCCGACAATTGCCTGCGCGAGGATGGCTGATGCTGCTGGAAGCGACGCGTCGCTACCCAGTTCCAGAGCCGCCTTGTGCAGTGCCTGGGCCGCACCAGCGGGCGGTTTCTTATCGCTGGCGAGAGCCTCTTGCACGTCAAAGTAAGCAGCGAAGAGAGCAGTGAGATTCTTTCCGGCCTCGCCACCGATCGGCGTTACAGTGACCTGTTCAAGCACCAACGGTCCCTTTCGCTCTCTGCTTCTGACCATGGCTCGGGTTGGATCAATCAAGCTAGGTTTGCCCGCTAACTGCATTTGCGAGTCGATCAGAAAATTGCCGGCGGTGGCGACGTGTTCCCCGACCTTCAGCCCTTCCAGAATGACAATTTTGTCTCGCAGGATTGGACCGACAATGACGGGGCGTATTTCGAATTCTCCCGGCTTGATCTCGACATAAACGACGCTGTTCCCGCCTGCCAGCAACACCGCTGGACGAGGAACGTACAGAGACTCCGGTTGGGGAAGCGGCTTGTTGGTGAAGCCATACTTCGACGTGGGCACGAGGTCCATCCCACAGATCGGGCACTGCCCAGATTCCTCCCGAACAATCTGTGGATGCATCGGGCTAATCCACTTGTCGGCCAGATCGGCGTCATAGACTTTGCCTTGAGGTCCAATCGGCAGGGTGATACTCGCTGCGGCGTAGTCACCGGGACGAAGTCGGCCGTGTTCGTTTAGCAGCTCAACTCGCACGCCTACGCTTCTCGTTTTTGGGTCAACAGTCGGATCGATGAATGCAACTCGCCCGACCAACGTTTCGCCCGGAAGCGATTGAACTACCGCGTCGACACGTTGCCCAAATCGGATGCGGGAAGCATCTTCCGGAAATAACTTGAGCATGAGCCAGACAGTCGAAAGCTCGGCGATGCGATAGATAGGATCACCCGACTTGACATAGTTGCCTTCCACCGCCAGCTTTTCCACGACCGTTCCACCCTGTGGTGCGTAAATCGTCAGGCGGGACTGCGCCTCCTCCGTGCTTTCTAACTCCGCAATTTGTACGTCGGTCATCCCGAACTCGCGCAGACGCTGTCGTGTGTTAGCTGCGAGAGCTTCCTGAGCTTGACGAACTGCAGCTAAGCCGCCCGCCGCACCTGATGCGCGTCGAGCTTCCACGTATTCAACCTGGGCCGTGTAAAGCTGGGGACTGTATATAACCGCAAGGTGATCTCCCTTCGCAATGTCCACGCCAGTGTAATCGGCAAAAAGACGCTCCAGGCGACCGTCGATGTAGGCGGCAATGGTTGCCTGGCGGCTCTCGTCAATCGCGATAGCGCCCACTGTCTGGAGGGTGGCTTCCAGCGTGCCGGATTCCGACTTGGCGGTTTGAATGTTTGCGAGCCGCCGCTGCGCCGGCTCAATCTTGACGGAGAACTCATTCAGGTCGGCTGCTCCACCAGAGGCCGGTACCAATGCCATGCCACAAATCGGGCATCGTCCCGGGGCAGGTTGCCGAATCTGTGGATGCATGGGGCAAGTGAAAATCGAACCTACCGCTTCGGCACCGGCGTTCGATGCCCCTTCTGTCGCCCGTAACCAACCCAGCCGCTGCGCGATCCCGACTCCGACAATGAGTGCGATGCCGGCCGTCAGGAATAAGCCCACAGGCAGGAGCTTGCTTACGAACCAAACGATCCGCTTTCGGTATGGCGGTGTTGCGGGGGAACCGTTCTTCGCCAAGGCATTCGTTGACATGATGCGACCTTTATCAATTCCCTAGCCAGACGGAGCAAACCAAAAACCGCCCCTCAGGCGTTGACGAGAGCACTGCTACGACTAAAGACCGTGCACAAATCCTCTTTCGCAATTGTCCAGGGGGACCGAAGTAGAACGGTATCCATTACCGTAATCATATCCGCCAAACGCCGAACAGCTACTGAATCGACCACCGGAATGGCATAACGAAGCTGCTGGACGGTAAGGAATTCGTCAGCGCAGGCGGAGCCAATATCAGTTGGCCCAACAACGCGTCGATCCACCGCATCCAATTGATGGTAGGACCGGTCACGTGTGCAACACGGGTGATCGCAGTTGCGGCGATGACTATTTCCATGAGGAGCAGCGTTGCCTCACTCAGGTTCTTGCAGCGACTGAGGTCGTACTTCTGGCGATTCCGACAGATCCGTTCCGACTGTCTGACGAATGCGGGCGAGCGTGGTTGCAAGTTGTCCCAACGCCTTGTGATAGCCAAGTTCCAGATTCAACAGCGTTCGGTAGTCGCGGACCACCCGATCGAAAGTCACAGTGTTATTAATCAGCGACTTTTGATCTGCCTCGAAGGTCTGCCGGGCTTGCGGCAAGATTGTCTTTTCATAAAGTTCCACTGTTCGTTGACTGGCCAGGGCCTGTTCCCACAAGTCCAGAAGCAGAGCATCCAGACGCGAAACTATCTCGTCCTCCGAAGCATGGGCAGCGTAATGTTCGCGCGACGCCTCGGCACTCATCGCGTCGTACTTGCTTTGCGAAATTGGAATGCTCGCGGTAACTCCCAGAGTCAGCGAATCTTTTCCAGCATCCGGCATCATCGCGCCCGGAGCATCCATGACCACCCAGCCAACACCGAAGCTGAGGTCAGGACGACGTCTTAGGCGGGCCACTTCGATTCCCCACCGTGTGGCGGCGGTCCGCAATCGAGCCGCATTGAGTTCGGGCTGAGATTCAATTGCGACTTGCTTCAGGAAGTCGTGATTCCACTCGGGCAACTCGGCTTCAATCTCCACAGGAGGGACGATGGGGGTGTTCGCCTCGCGCCCGACGAGCCGATTAAGTTCTGCGGATGTGGCCGCGACTTGCTGGCGATATGTAATGAGTTGCTCTTGAAGACTGCTGAGTTCAAGGGTCGCCATGAGCACGTCCCCCGGTTGAGCATCGCCGGTTCTGACTCGCGCGTTGGCGGTAGTGATCAGCGATTCGAGTTGTGCCTGATCCGCTGTCGTCGTTTCAATCTGCTTGACCTGGACATAGAGCTTGAACCAGGTTGCGCGAATATCCCCCACCACTCGCAGGCGTTCTGCCTGGTATTGGGTCTCGGCAACGAGCGCTTCTATGTGGGCCCGCTGAGCTTCCGCTTTGAGCCGCCCGAGCCAGGGGATCATCTGCATCACTTGAATCTCTGCCACCTGTCGATCCGGCTCGAAATTCATCGGCGGAACAAAATACATTGATGAGACAGTCGGATCAGGAAGCTTGCTTACATAGCCGATCCTGGCCCATTCCGCGGCTGCTTCGTGTCGCATTCGGCATAACGTTGGATTACCTGCAACCGCAGCAAGCTCGAGTTCGGCGAGGGATTCGACCGCGTATGGTTCCTGCGTAGTTCTCACTTCCGGATTGTCGACGACTTGCGCTGGAAACTGCTGGCGGATTTCTTCCTGCTGAAGGTGCGATGTCAACTGCACCCTGGGCGCCGGGACCTCTTGAACGCTGGATGGCGATGGCCTTGCGGGTATTCGCGTCAGGGATGATAGCTTACGAATTTGTTGTTGCTTCGATGTCTCGCAGCCCATGCAACAAACTATCAAAACGGCAACGTTTACCATGCAAAGGATGATTTCCGGTGTCCGCTTCATCGATGGAACCCGTAACCGATCATTTGGATCGAATGCTGAAACCCTTATCAGACGTACCAGTACAGATACTGCACATTCAGATTCTTCGGCATAAACCGGCCCTGAACTACAAGTGGTATGAACGACAAACGTTCAACTCCGGAATTGCAGTGCTGGTCGTAACGGTTGGGCAATTGGCTCGGGTCAGCTCTCGGTGTATTGGTACAGCGTCAAAGTGCACTTGATCAACCAGGAGTGACACGAGATTGGAAACTTCCGGAGTGTTTCGCAGATCTCCCGGCACTGTCTTAGAATTCCTCAACCACTTCGCTGCCGGAACGCGTCATCAAAGCTCGATACGTTGCCGTATCAATGCTGTTTGACACCATTCGTGCAGAACCATCGGCAAGGGCAAAAAATGTGCCTCCAGTATGCTGGCTGTTAAAGCCAGGAAAGCTGCGTCCGTTCGCTCCAGGTGTTACGTGGCCTGAACCGACGACTCGGAACGAGGGGTCAACGCACCAGGGGAGTACCCCCATCCAAAGAGTCATGTCCACATACGTCAGATCATTCCCCATGAAATCCTTTTTCATCTGCTGAGTCGTGCGGCGTTCGCCAATCATAAATGTCTGACTTGTGCCATCGACAACATCACGCAGGCGAACCGAACTGTTCCGGAAGAAAAGCCCATTTCCGGCATCCGGGGCGTCGATCACTGCTGTACTTCCGTAAACAGCCGGGTAGTTGGACTTGGCCATAGGATACAGCTTTGGCGGCGGTGGATGAAAGAACACGGAAGCTTTCGGAAACGGAGGCCTCATTTCCGGCTCCTGGACAATGACAATGCCGGATAACGGAAATGCATCAGACGGACAAACAAACGCCGGAACGGACTGCAAATGCCATTGGAGGCTGGTGGGGGATGTTAACGATTCATCAAAATGCAGTTGCTGAAACAATGCCGACTGTTCCAGATCCGGAAGCAGCATTGATCCCCAGCCCCAGCCCTGCGTGAGATCGGAGGGATCTGCCGTCCAGGCTGGGGGAAGGACTCCGACACGATCATGATAGTTGTGAACGGCGAGAGCAATCTGTTTGAGGTTATTGCGGCATTGGGTTGCCCTCGCTGCTTCCCTCGCAGCCTGCACGGATGGCAGCAGCAACACCAGCAACACTCCAATGATCGCGATGACCACCAGCAGTTCGATCAGCGTAAATCCAATTCGACCTGTTGACCTACCGGCTGTTGACATCTTGTTCGGCACCGTCTGGAGAAATGCGGTTGCTTTGAATCTCAACCTGCAACTGTGGGTCCGACGATCATACCCCCACACGACAAAGCACAAAAGACGATTTCTGGCCAATTCGAGTTCAGGCCGGATTTCGTCGTATTTTCTCGGCGCGAGTGCTCGGTCGTCCGATTGTTCAGTGGTAATTCATTGCAATTGAAAAACTTGAATTGCATCAAACACACAAGTACAATGCGTAGAGCGACAGACAAAAATCGCCGAATCTGTATCACAGAGCGGGGGAACCACCACTTTGGGGCTAACTCAGGAGACTGAGCGGGGCATCTTCGGCTCCGAGCCCGTCAGCTAACTTCGCAGGCGTTCGAGGATTATCTTGTCATGAATGAGCCGCGGGGCATGGGCGAATTCTGTGGATCTTCGTCAGATCCACCTCTCTGTCACATTAAAAAGCCGGTTTGAGAAGCGATGCTTTCTTGAAGACGACTGCTCCAGTTGGGCTGGAGTGAATGCCTGTGCTTTGGAGTGACTCTCTTGACTGGCAATGCGTCGCGTGACCATCACTATGCGTGGTGGCTCATCATGTGTCTGTGTGGTGTGGATTATTTCAGTACGCTTGGCTATCAGCCATCCATCGCATTCGAAGGAGCCGGGGTTCTTGCTCCTGTCGCCACTCTGGTACTCGTGGCGGTGACACTGCTTGGAGCCCTTCCGATCTATTGCCATGTTGCTGGTGAGACTCCGGACGGCGTGGGCTCCGTTGGCATGATCGAACGCATATTTCGAGGTTGGACCTCAAAGCTCTTTGTTCTGGTGCTGGTTGGATTTGCCGCGACAGACTTTGTCATCACCAAGACACTCTCGGCCGCGGACGCAACGGCACACTTGCTTTCCAATCCACTGTACATGAGTTCAACGCCCGATTGGATGCACGGTCAAATCGCAGTGACGATGTTCCTGTTGATGCTGCTGAGTGCCATGTTCATCAAAGGTTACGGAGAAGTCGTCGGCCTGGCTACGGTCATTGTTGTAGCATACATAGGTTTGACTGCCGTCGTGATTGGAGCGGGAATGCTCTACCTGATTGCACATCCTGAACTGATGACCCAATGGATCGATCAGATCTCCAGCGGAAATTATCATTTGCACTAAGCTCCGATTTCAGGCAAAGGACCATGGGTTGCATTGCTGATTGCTTGCTTGATATTCCCAAAGCTTGCACTGGGTATGAGCGGTTTTGAAACCGGTGTTCTGCATATCCACCTGATTCGCGGGAGAGAAGATGACCCTGCGAACGCTGAAGGTCGCATTCGACGGACGAGACTGCTGCTGATTACTGCCGCCTTGATCATGTCAGTAATGCTCCTCGGATCATCTCTTGTCACTGGTACGGGCACGCTGATTCCGGTGGAAGAATTTCGAATGACTCCTGAGCGAGGCAAGGCGGTTGACCGGGCATTGGCCTATATCGCCCACGGTGAAAGTCCGTTTGCGGTGTGCCCTTTGTTTGGGTCAGTTTTTGGCACTGTGTACGACATCAGCACCATTCTGATTCTCTGGTTTGCCGGAGCGTCTGCGATGGCCGGTTTGCTGAACATGGTTCCTCGTTACCTTCCTCGCTACGGTATGGCACCTGAATGGGCCGCGGCCTACCGTCCCCTTGTGATCGCGTTCACGGTCATCAACCTTGTGGTCACCTGGTGCTTTCGTGCTGACGTATCCAGCCAGGGAGGAGCCTATGCCACAGGTGTTTTGGTTTTGATGACCAGTGCTGCCATCGGGTCGTTGATTGACCTGAATCGAAAACCTCGCTCTGTTGAACCAGGCTTACAGTCGTGGCGAAAATTAAAGCTCGCCGCGTTCGCTTTGATCTCGATTGTCTTCATCTACACGACTGCCGCCAACGTCGTCGAACGTCCCGATGGAATCATCATTGCCTCGATCTTCATTGCATGCGTGCTGTGTATGTCGATCATCTCGCGAATCTGGAGAAGTCGAGAACTTCGTCTGAATGAATTTCGATTCAAAAACGAAAGCGATCGCATGCTTTGGACGGACTTGTGTGCGGACGGCGGTTTTCGAGTCCTGGTTCCACACCGTCCGGGAAGCCGTTCGCTGACAGACAAAGAAAAGGAAGTCCGGCGGAAACATCGAATCCCAGCCGAAGTACCACTTCTGTTCCTCGAAGTTCATTATGGCGACACCAGTGAATTTCACAATACTCCTGTGATCTCCGTCCGACAGGACGAAGGTCGCTCCATTCTCGTAGCGCGCGATGTAGCGTCTGTCTCTCATACTATCGCACAGATTGCGATCGAGCTGGGTAAGTCTGGCGCACCGCTTGACATTGTCTTTGGCTGGAGTCTTGGAAACTCGATGCGCCTTGCCGTCGAATTTGTCCTGTTTGGCCAGGGAGATGTACCAAACAGCGTGTTTGATCTTCTTGAGAATGCCATCCCTGATCCTAAAAAAAGGCCGACAGTGCTGGTTGGGTAGTCAACGGGTACTCGCATAAGAGTGCTTCAACTTTCCAGTTCAGGACGCTGACGCTACGTTTGTCGAAGGTACATTTCTGACTTTCATACCGGAACCTCTACGATCGACACACAACGTGCAAAGCGGAGACGACTGGGTGTGGGATTCTGCTTCCCAAATTGACGGAACTCTCGGATCTGGATGTTACCAGCGACACGGTACCGCTCAACTTGAATGCGTGGACTCTGAAGCATATCCTTCGCCCCAAGAAGGCTTGACTCATCGGCGACACGTGAAGAAGCATGAACTGGGTCATTCGAGTCGGTGTGACACGACCGTGCCAAGTGTTCGGCACCGTTTACCGCCTCGCCTGCAGAGTCATTCCCGCGACATTGATCGCCAGAGCCATCAGACTTGAGATCTGGGGAATCGGGTCTCCAAATTTCTTTCCAGAGTGTTCACGTTACTGAACGGACAAGGACGGTTTTCTGCCGGCACGTGGATCGCCATCCGTCCTGATTGCAGGACGGTATCGAACCGTTGAACTACAGCGTCAGACTGCTCGAAACGTCGACGAGAATTCGCTTCCAGCGGATCGGAGACCTGACGGTTTCCAGATGGTGGCCTGATGGGGAGATAGACGGGGAGACTGTGCGGAAACAACGCATGCTCCGGGAACCCCTCGACAGCGTTCGCAGGAGGTCCGCTAGATCGATTCGAGATGCTCAGGCAGACATCGCTGGCTGTTTCCGGAGGCGCTCACAGAGAGGCGTAGAGAGGCTCAGGATCGCCGGGATCACACAGTCAGGATCAGGAATCGTAAAAGTGGCCGAAACCATTGAATTCATTGGCCATAAGGAGATCAGCAGGTAGCACACGAGCCGTTTCCATGGGACACACTCCTGAGAGACAAGCAGAGAAGCGTGAGAGAGCCGGAAGAGAAGCGAAGCGAAACATAGAGATGGCGAACCAGACTGCCGGATCGCAGCTGGGAGTGAATGGAGTCAGGACGGATTATGAAATGTAGCATATGCTACTGTGGCCGTCCCTTCGGATACATCACATATAATCTATTCACACATGAACAATCATCGGCCTGATCGCGGGTTGTGGATTCTGGTAGGATTGTTCCTGGACTGTTTCGAACGGTAATCCGTCCTGATCCAATCTCCATCACCGTTTCCGAGCCTGCCTCATTCATCATTCGACGATCTTCCGCAATTCGAGTCCGAGAGCCTCACAGAGTTTCGCAGCGGACTCCAACCGAAGATCCCGCTCGCCCGAAACGAACCTCGACAGCTGCGGCTGACTGACGCCACATAACTTCGAAAGCGCCAGAACACTCTCACCGCGATCCTCAATCGCTTGAAGGATCACTTCACGAATCGTCGCACTGGCGACTGGTTTCCTCTTCGCTGCTGTTGTCGCTGTTTTCTTCGCTGCCTTTTTCGCCACCGGTCAGATCCCTGAGGTATTCCTGGAAGACTCTCTTCGCCTGATCGGCAGTATAATCAGTTCTTCGCCAGCAGGATGTTTCGAACGGTCGTTCCCTGCCACTTTGCACCAGTTGTCTTCGTTGGAACTGACTTGCGGTTCAGTGCGTCAGCAATCCGCCCATAAGAGAACCCCGACTCCCGGAAGAGTTTCAGCAGTTCAATGATTCCCTGTTCCCTTTCATGCCTGACCAGTGTTCTTCCATCATCGAGGAGGCGGAAGCCGAACGGGATGTTTCCAACTCGTTGACCTTTGCTTTTCTTGTGTGCCATTGCTGAACATGTTCGTTCTGAAATCTGGTCTCGTTCGAACTCCGCCAGAACCGCCATCAACCGGAAGACCATCTTTCCGGCCGCACTGGTTGTATCCAGCTTTTCCGAAAGGCTGACAAGGTCTGCCCCAGCTCGGTCGAGTCGTTCGCTGATGGTGATTGTGTCTTTTGTTGATCGAGCCAGCCGAGAGAGGCTGTACACGACCAAAATCCCCTTTATCTTCGTGACTGCGGTAAGAGCGTTCTGGAGTTCAGGCCGGTTGTCTGCCCGCTTCCCGGAAACGCCGGCATCAACAAACACCCCCGTCAGTTGAGCATCGTTCGCTGTGCACCAGGCTTCAATCTTCGCCCGCTGAGCCTCAAGGCTCACGCCTTCTTTGGCCTGACTTTCTGTTGAAACTCGAATGTAACCGATTGCTGTCTGCATGGATGTTCTCCGAAAGTGTTGCGATTCAACAATACTCTAGTCGGGTTATGATGTATGTCAATTGACATTTACTGGGATTGTTGAGGTTCGTTTTGTGTATGACCGTGCGGTGGTACACGAAACGATGATTGAGAGTGCAATTTCCCAGTGATTCTGAGATTAAGGTTCTGCTCACAGGAATACGGGGTGTTCGTCGAGCACGTGTGATGAGTCGATCTGGCCGAGTTCATTCAAACCCTCCAGCCGGCTGCTGGTCGACGTCAGGCTCTTTCAGAACGGACGATGCAGATCGATGAAGACTCACGGTCTGCGCAGTCTCACGTGCGCTGGTGATGGCCGGCCTGTGAACCCTCAAAACACGAAATCACCTTGCCACCCCTCTTCACAGCTGCACTCGTTGAGGTCTTCGAAGCAGTTGGTGGTGCTGGAGTTGATGCATTCGATCATCAGCAACAGAGACGGATCGATCGTGCTTCATTTCATCGGCGGATCGTTCGTTGACACCGATGATGGTCATCGCAGCTGCTTCGAGCATCTTCGAATTGTGCTCGAGAGTGATCGATGTGGCGTGCAGGCATTGGGATTCCAGGTCGGATCGCAGTTTTTTTCCCAGACCCCCACCCGCTCGCCCCGCTTCGCTTCGAAGTTAGCCTCCATCCCCCTCTACAAAATTTTTGAGAAGTGATTTTTTTGGGGTGTGGATTCTGATTGCAGATGAGAAGACGCTGATTACTGATCAGCGAGGATTCAGTCGAATGGCGGCACCGAGTTGTTCGAGTTCTTCTTCGAGTGACAAGTCGATTTGGTTGCAGGCTTGGGTGATTTCGTCTTTGTCGCATCCGATGAGAGTCATCCATTGTTTTCGGACTTCACGAGCTTCTTGGTTTTCGCGATCGACTTGTCGCCATTTGGCTTTCAGCCTTGCGGTGGTGGCTGGTCCTTTCTGTGGTCCGATCCCGTTGAGAGTCCATCCGGCCATTGAAACACCTATTGGTCTGAAAATTATTGTTGTGTGACACAGGATTGTGTCTGGCCGGCAAGGAAAATACAGGAGCAGGATTGCGATAGCGTGAAACGCCATAAAGCAGGAGCAGGCGGGAAAAAACGGGAGCTGAGGTGTCTGAGGCTGGGGAAAGCGGATTGCTCTAAAGGACTTTTGATTCGGGATAAGTGTACAAGCGTTTCCCGACAATGTCGGGTTGAGAGATTTTTGAAAAAAGTTGCGCGGATTTTATTTTTGTACTACATCTATTGCCAGTGCGTAGAGGTCAGCTTACCGACCCAGGCGATACATGATCAGTCAGCGTGAAAGGTGTAGAGAGGTGTAACGGTTTCGTTGTCGATAGAGTTACGTGAGTTGTCCGTAGGGTGGCGGTGGAAAAGGGTGGTTGTTGGGACCACAAAAGGGAGGATGGGGTTTGGTTGGAGGTGCACAAAAGTGAAAAAGGTCAATGTTTCCGGGGGGTGAGCGGAAATTTTCCGGTTTTGATTTTTTGCAAAAAAGTTGCGCGGATTTTATTTTTGTACTACATCTATCCCGCTATGCACTATTGCGTGGTGACTGCTTTCACGGCTTGATATGTTCACTCGAAACGCGAGAGATGAGGCCTGCAGCTTCACCCCGTGTGTTTTCCTGGCAACAGACTCAAATCACATCCCGCATGAATCTCAGTGTTCGGTGAAGGAGAAGGTCGAGTGTTCCAGGAGGCCTTTCATCAGTGCGTGAAGAACTTCGGCGAGAATCCCCGTCACATCTCACTGTGGGACCGGCTGACATACTGGAGGGTCGTTCGGCCAGACTGGCTCTACGAATCACCGAATGACGAACTCGAGACCATCTTCCTGAACCTTGCTCAGTTGCGGCGGGATGGTGTGGTTGTGTGGGGACACATCATCCAGGCGAACAACCTGCTTTTTTCGCCGGGTGGCGGAGACTGTCCCGGAGAAGTCGTCTACTCGCTCGACCGCACCATGCCAGTTGATCCTGAAGAGCTTGGTTCGGTCGCTGATGCAATCGGCTCACTCAAACACACCAAACCGTCGGATCCGGACCTGGCCTCAATTGCAGACTACCTGACGAACGAGTGGATGCGGGTGTACGGAAAGCCTGTTCCGGCAACTATCAGTCCGAACCGAGAGTATAAGATCTCGACGGTGTACGTCGTTCGAAAGCACCTGCCAAAACCGTCCCAGAGTCTTGAACGCCCGTTCCTGCCTATTCTCGTCCTCCCAGAGCCACCGCACGTCGCCCTGGTACTCCCGTCTCGATACTGGCCGCAAGTGCTCATTGACTGGTGGCGCGGCGGCTAGACACTGAAGCAGGCGATGCGGCACGATAAGCTTCCTGGGAGTTCGAACTTACCTGTTTCTTCCCCTGCTGAGCCTGATCATTCGCGTCGTCGTACGCTTTCATCACGCCACAGCACCGTACTTGATCCTGAACATCGGTTCGAAACCAAGACGTTCCTTCGCAAGTCTGCAACATAATGTCCGCACCATCTCCGCTGCAGAGACAGGTACCACCAGTCCATCGTGAATTGGTAAGCATGGAACGCTGGCATTCACAATGTTTGGCAGGAGGAAGTCAATAAACAGGGAGCCTTCTGCGTTCGTCAATTTGCGGCTCAGCCAGCTCACATCGTGATTCCGCCGTTTATACAGCACAGACCTCGCAAGGTCCGGATAGAGCCGAGACATTGCCAAAAACAGTTTTCCTGTTCCGAATCCCGACCTTCCCCCGCGTTTTCCAAACACGCATTCAATCTGGGTTGCAATCTTCAGGAGATCGCGATCAGTTTCGCTAAACTCGCTGCCAGACTCTTCATTCAGGCGTTCGTAGAAACGTCCGGCAATCAGGTCGCAGATAAGTTCATCCCTGCTGTCTGAGGGGTCGAGCCAGCTTGCCAGGAATACGTAGTAGGTTGATGACATATCGACTTCAGCGCACAACTCCCACTTGCCGTTGTGAAATAACCGTAAATTCGTGCGCCGCAATCCTCGCGGCTGGCCAACCAGAGGAAAAAAGCAGCGTCCGTCGATTCGCTTTAGATACCGGAGTGGGTCGCTTAGCAGATGAGTCCATGACTTGAAATAAAGCAAAGCCAGATCATTCACGTTAATCTGTTGCATCTGCTCTGAGCCAGGTATCCCGGCGCGTTGTGCGGACCACCTCGCCACACGTTGCTTTGACGCTATTGACTTCATCGCAAGGTTCATGCACTGCTCAAGACTTGCTGGAATAAAACGACACTGGGAAACCGAACGCTTTAGCGAACCCTCAAATGTCCACTGTTCAGGATAAAGTGTCCGGCAACCTACCCCGTATCGATGTTCGTAATCACGGAACCAATCAAACGGTATTCGTACGCCACAAACGTCTCCCGAAAATTTCCACGTTCCATTCCACATAACATCATCCCACTCATACCACTCAGGAATACCATCACCGTGATCGATCTCTTCCATCTTATGTTGCTCGCCATGAACACGTTCAAGTTTCGCTCCTTTCATCGCTCTGACAATGCTGTGGTGGCCGCTGGAATGGTTCACGACATCCTTGAAGAATCCTGAGTGATTGAAATACGAAACTAAGGCTTGACGTGTATGTGCGCTGTACATTTTGCTCAGCAACTCCTGGTTGAACATGAATTGCTTATCTTTGCTATGGAGTGTCCTGCGAATCCAAACAGCGATCAAAAGGCGACAGTTATTGTTCATCCGAGCGGTTTGGTAGTTCACGCCTTCGACGGGAAAACAATCGCATACTTCCTTCCACAGCCGGACGTCGATTTCAACCAATGTATCCGTGCAGGAGTCTCTGACGCTTGATCCTCTTGCAGTGGAAAAAAAACTGTGATCGTCCGTTTCATCAGCCTGCAAAGCTGCTATCATGTCAATGTCCAGTTTAGTGAGGCGATGAGTCGGGGTTCGAGCCGAATCAACGCAGGTGAAGGCACGAGGCTCGGTCTGGTGAACAATCACCCGTCCGTGCCTCCAGTCATTTATCGCTTGCCAAATCCTGTGGTTTCAAAATCTCCAGGGTTGCTGTCGTATCCAGCCGTTTTATGAAATCGCTCAGTAAGTCGCAGGCTTGCCGATCGTTGACCGTGCTCAAAGCGACAATCGCTGGAATATGACGGCAACTCTTGACGTGCTTGCATCCATGCACAAGACTCTGAATCGCTTCCGTAAATTCTCTCTTTGGTCATTTAATCGACCCTCCACACGATGATTTCACGAGTCAACACGAGGCAACGTTTGTTGGCCTTCGCCCAGTCAACCATCTGTGCGTTGCACTGCTGAGATTCGTAAGGAACAGAATACCACATGGCGACCGGCAGTTTCACAGCACGAAGGATGTCGCCGATGTGATCGACAAATGCTCTGTCCGGAGCCTTCCATTGAGTTGGCTGTATAATCAACGCAATGTACGCATCACTGATTTTCTTGGCGTATTCCTGGATCACCTTCGCCAAGTTCTTCGTGAAGTCTTCCAGCGACTGATTTCCCAAGTCTTCCGGATCGTCGCTGTACTGTCCCGCCGCCTGAATCCAATACGGAGGATCGAGATAGACCAACTTGACGTCCTTCCATTGCGGCGGCTTCAGAGGACCTGTCATCAGATCGTGCTGACGAATCTCTTTCTCACGCTCGATAATTGGCTTTCTGTCAGAAACGAAGTAGCGCCGAAATCGCTTTTTGCAGATGTCGATTGTTGAGCCACCACCAGCAAACGGATCGATTACAACATCGAACGGGTTCGTGTAGGTCTCCATCCACTTCGGCCACCACTGAGCGTCATTTTTTCCAAACCATTGCTGTTTGCTCGTCTTTCATCTCGCTGAGAGACATCACACAATTTGAAGCCTCATTTCGGGTTTGCCGAAATTGACGCCCTGCAGGCATGTTGATACCGTCCTGTCCCAGGCGTCTCCACTATCTGAATATAAGACGCTCTCAGTGGTCTTGGAACAAACCATCTCTTCACCCGTGTTGTTTTTTCACATGACCCATATCACATGGCGCGTTTAATTCAGAGTTCGTTTTGACCCAGTCCACTTACCGCTGTCTGGTGCTCTATGTTTTGGCGATGGGTACTTATTTTCTCACTCCTGATCTTTGCGATTAGCCTTTCTTCAATCGCGTTTGTGGCGTCGAGACTATCTACTTATCGCCGCACAGCTGAAGTCGTTGGCACAGACATGTTCTCGTATGCCAAGGTCCTGGATCCAAGCTCCCAATTTTATAATGCGGATTCAGGAGCAGATCCCCGTGTGCAACTCCGTCTAACGGAACGAAAGCTTTACGGTTGGGGAGACACACTTGTTGAAGCCGCGGATCGTATTGAGGCCGACCGCAGCATGCTTTTTTCAGCTGTGGCCCTACTCTTGCTGTCGTACATCAGCAGCGCAATTGCGGTCCGCAAATTGCCGTTGAAACGGTGCCCAGTGGATGGTGTAGTGAGAATCGACGTTCAGTCTGCGTGAGCTTCAAGTATTGGCATTCAATTCGTTTTTAATGAAGTAGTCGGCAGACAGAAAGAGCGAACAAGCGGCGGAACCGGAGTGGCGGTTCTCCCTGGCTTCAACTGGACATTCGCTCGTCTGCACTCCGGACAACATGATCGTTCTGCAACGGATGGACACTGCGCAATCGAGAACTCAATGGATGGGATCGCATTCACTGATACTGACACCCGGATCTTTGGGTGACGCCGGAATAGATGCAGAACCAGTCAGGCTTTATCCCGTCCATTAAGAACCAACAGGTATAGACAGCGCACAGAGTGAATGTACTTTGTGGAGAGTTCGAGATTTCGGGGAAAAATCGTTACTGTTCGACATCGAGCGAAACTTTGTCAGGCATTGGAGCAAACGTATTGATGAGATGTCGCGTTTCCGATCGATGGGTTCGAGTCATTGTGGTTCTGATCCTGTGTGTTGCAGTAGCGACCGTTGTAGCTGCTTATCTGGAGCTTCATGAATTCATGACGCTGCAGAGTCGTCGCAATTACCTTGTTTTGGTGCACATGGCTCTTTCGCAATATCAGGAGCAGCATGGGCGTCTCCCAGCGTTGCACTCAAAGGAGGATGATGCGGGAGTCGTCGAGTCATGGAGAATGACCATAGCGCCGCTTTTACGGAGCCTCCGTTCGCAGCGAAGTCCCGGGAACGCTGCCGTTTCTGAGGACTGGGCGGATGTGCAACGCATCTTTCGGGGGTCCGACGTTGGTGGGTGTGTGATGGCGGTGTTTCATACGCACAGCGTTTGGAGCGAGTCAAATGGTCAATCCGCAATTGATCCTGCGATTGATGACGATCCGGTGATAGCAGTCTTTTGGCCAGATGCAAATGTAGAGTGGGGGAAACCCGTGGACTTGGTTGTGCATGGAGAACGCGTAGCATTTTGGACTCCGGAGGGTGAAGGTATGGCAATCGTGTCAATGCAGGATGTCTTTCTTCTGCGTCTGAGTGGGCAGATTGATTTCCCTGGCGGGTCGACTTCGACAGCGGAAATGGCAAATTTGCTCGTTGAGTGACCATATCCCCTTATCCGGTCGGATCGCTGCGCGATCCGACCGGATAAGGGGATGAAGGTGTTATTATTTTTCTCGTTCTAGTTGCCAAACCGATTCACCTCTGGCACAGGGCCAGAGGGGTCGGCTGGGTCAAGGCGGGCTGAGCGATCTGGGGTTGAGCACAGTCTGAGCACCGGAGACAGGCTAGAGCATGCCGGTCCGAGGCGTCGTGCAGCAGGGTTCGATTCTATATGCAACGATCACGAGGAGTGATACTCTGTAACGAAATTGAAGTTGAGCTGTTTTTGACAAAGCACGTGCATTTTCGTCGAGTCGCGTGCTCTGAGTCCTTCTGGCTGAGTTGATTCGGGCGTTCCAGACAGGCAGCCGTTCAATAGTGGAATTCGTTAATTGTCCGTCGGCAACATCAGTTCGGTGTTTGCGATCCAGACGGCGAAATAAGGCTCCGACGATTGTTGTTCTCGGAGTAATACGAGATACGGGCGGTCGAAGTGGAACTTGCGAATCTTCGGGGGTGGGGGCGGAGGCGCATCATCTCCAAACTCGCTGACGAAGCCTTCGATCTCGGCAGTCGACTCAAGTTTTGCGCCACGCTCGTTGAGCACAAAGGCTGTCGCCTGCTCTGCCTGGCTGATCAATTCCACGTTTTCGCTTTGGTCCTTGCTGATCGGCCGATCGACGAGCTCGCAGCCGAGCAATTGGTCGTAACTCTTCCTGATGTTAAACGACAACTTGGGGATCAGCAAATCTTCATTCCATTCGAGCGTGAATCGTGTGTGCAGAGGATTGGGCGAGGTCACTCGTTTGAGTATTCTGTCGATCGTCGCCTGCATCGTTGATTCGGCAGGAATTTTAGCGAGCAGCATGACGTCGCGCTTCGATTCCGTCTTAAGTTCAATGATGAAGTCCTCGTCCGTGCGATAATCCGCGATATGCACCTGGTACCGGCCAGGCGATCCGCCGAACGAGGCTACTCGAGTTTTGGTGGAGTTGTCGGGGAATAACAACGGAGTCGTATTCCCATCGAACGCATCGGCAAAAGGCAGGCTCTTTAACAGATATGCGAAGATCACAAGCCCTTTTGCTTTCTCGTCGGCTGGTGATGTGGTGGGTCCTGCGGCACCAGGAAAACGCTGCTGCAATTCGTCTTTCATTTTTGCCGCGTCAGTAGAATCAACCGTCGCGGCGAAGTACGTGTCTGGGTCCAGGTTGTTGCGCGAGTATGCCAGACGATTCAACTCGGAGGAGATGGGAGACATGGGTTTCAGATTGACGGGAGAACCCGGAGTCTGTCGCAATCCATCCCACGCGATCCGGAATGTGGCGCAGTAGAGATAATTCCGATCGGTCACAATGGGCATCGTCGGAACTGGCAACACATCTGTCCTGGCGAACACCGATGCATCCTGCTGCGGCGGGAAATCAGCCGGAGGCGCAGACCGGGTCTCTCCTGTCGGGCCAACACGCAGCAGTCTGGAGAGTATTCGATCTTCGACCAATTGACTGAGTGAACGCGTCTCTCCGTCGGCTAGCAGAATTTCCGTTTCGGCATACCGGCCGACCAGACGTGGTGCAGTCTCTGCATTTCGCCGCTTCATTGCCTCTGCGAATGAAATATCCCGTGGTTCCAGCCAATTGATGTCCGAATCGGCGGATTCGACCAGCAGAATCGAATTCGAGGTACCATTCTGGAACTCGCGAATGCGGCTGCTCGCCTGGCTGGGCCATGCCGTATACTGTCCGGTAATGCCAAGAAACTTTGCAGCGGGTTCGCCGGAAAATCCAAATACTTCCGGCATGCGCTGCGCCAGTTCAGCGTTGTGGGGACCATTCCACGGTTCATCGAATCGATAGGCGTCGAACAGTTCGTGTTCACCCAGCTCGGGCAGGATGAGAACTCTCCAGCTATGCCAGGGCTTACCGTCGCTCCCTAATGTGTAGGCTGGCGGAAACTGTTGGTGGTGCTCATGATAATTGTGGAGGGCCAGCGACAATTGTTTGAGGTGTGCCCTGCACATCGCAGAATGCTGGTCTGGCTTAATCGCGTGTTCGAAGTACCAAACTCCGCTCTGAACGAAGAACGCCAGTAGCAAAAACGCTGCCAGCCACCAAAACCATTGAATCCGGCAACGATTGGCACTCATGATACGCTCTTTCACCGTTTGGTCGTCGAACTCAACGTTGGGCACAATGCAATCAATTGGCCTGACGACTCGGAACAACAATCAATACTAACGGATCACAGACAATTATCGAGGATCAAGAAACGGCATCCAGCAGACTCTGGCTTTCGCAGTTTGACGACAAGCCGCAAGCGTCTGCGCAAGTTTAACGGCGAGCCGGAGGCGTCTGCGCGAGTTTAGCGGCAAGCCGGAGGCGTCTGCGCGAGTTTAGCGGCAAGCCGGAGGCGTCGGTGCGCTGCGGCGGCGATGGGTCGGCATATGGCCGAACGATCAAAACGCCATCATCGGGTCGTCGAAGCCGAATCCGCTCGCTGTTCTAATGGGCCGATTTCTACCGTCTCTTCTTTCCCTGACGGATCGCAGCGCGATCGGCCTGAGTGAGGGAGGAGAGTGATTCGTTGTTCTCTTCTGGTTTCCAAACCGGTTCACCTCTGGCACAGGGCCAGAGGGGTCTGATCGTGCAACGGTTGCGATGCAGTGAGCGATGGGACGAAGAGTTACAGTCTCTAATGGGACTGGCTCGGACGATGGTGACGGTTCTGCCCCCTGCGACTGATTCGTGTAATTCGTGTTATTCGTGGTTAAAAATCCGCCCAGCAACGGGCATCCAGTGAGTCAGTTGAAACCACGAATTACACGAATAGCACGAATCAGAACAATTGAAGCATTCGTGAATCAGCAGCTTCTGTCCTCTGCGACTGATTCGTGAAATTCGTGTGATTCGTGGTTAAAAATCCGCCCAGCAACGGGCATCCAGTGAGTCAGGTGAAACCACGAATTACACGAATAGCACGAATCAGAACAATTGAAGCATTCGTGAATCAGCAGCTTCTGCCCCCTGCGATTAATTCGTGTAATTCGTGTGATTCGTGGTTCAAAATGCCGGCCTGCAACGCGCATCCATTGAGTCAGTTGAAACCACGAATTACACGAATAGCACGAATCAGAACAATTCAAGCATTCGTGAATCAGCAGCTTCACTGATCAATCTGATTCGATTTTTTCTTCATAAACTCTTGTATCAAAGAAGTCAGATCTTCATTAATTCTGATGGACGAAATGCACCCGTCGCGAGCGGTCTCCAGCGACGACTGCTTGCAGATTGGGCATGGAGCTTCAGTCCATTTAATGGGAAGTCCCCTCTGGGTTGGATTCCTCGCACTTAAAAGACCTGATCCCTCGTCGCTCCAAAATACTCATTTCGTTCGCGTTCCACCAGCGGGCAGTCACAAACCATTCTTGTGGTATTGTGTCCGCACACATCAGTTTTCGAAACAATTCTACCATTCAGATCGAGTTCGAAGAAGAGTTTTACTCTGACGCGATCCCTGGGTGATTGGTTTGCTGCGGCCCATCGATCGGGCCGCAGTGCAATCAGTTTCTTCTCCGGGAATTGTCCGGCCAGCAGATCAATTGATTGCTTCAGAAAATGAGGGCAGGAGGATGGTCGAGTCCGGTATCCTCCTGCCCTCACTACTCTTTCTGACTGAGAACACTCGATGGATAGAAAACACTCAATGGACAGAGGTCCTCGTTTTGAATTCCAATCGCAGCAGGGTCGGCGTTTGAACGACGGAATCAGGCAGATGCAACACCGGGCGTCCTGCTATGCGCGTTCTGCGGGAAGTCAAACGTCAACACGAGAGGTTCTTTTCCCGTGTTCTCAATTTCCACGCCACCGTTCGCCAGCGCCGCTTGTGTGATGAATCCGATCTCAGGATAAATCTCGCCAAGAATCATATTCTGGTGATAGCGCACGTCGAGCTTTCCAACGCGACCGCTGCCGCCGTTCGTATGGAACATTGTGGGGCACTCGGGACGGAAAGTTGTCTTTGCACCGGGTTCCACAATGAGCCGTAGAATCGAGCACTTCTGGTCGCCGAGGAAATTCCCATAGACGATCCACTTCGCGTCGACTCCGTTGCCCCTGAATTCTTCGGCTGGGATCGCTGGACGCGAGTTCTTCTGCACGAAATCCGGATCCTGGTTCGCTGCGAAGTCGAACTTCTCAACGAGGTAATCCCAGTCTTCATGTCGAGCCTTCGGATAGTCCTTCTCCCGGCAAGCGTAAAACGCGTCTTTTGCACCGATACGTCCGTCAAGCGTAAGGTCCTCTGCCAGGAAATGCTCATCCATTGTGACATGCAGTTCGTGGGTGCAGAGGTTTGTCGGTGAATGCAGCACGCCGTTAGGCATGACGAAGCCATCATCAAGCTTCATCATCACGTGCGGCGACAAATGCCGAACACCGTTGTACTCGCCCTGTCCAAATCGCTTCATACAGGCAAGGAACTGTTCCCTCGTTACAAACGGGTAAAGCCCCATTGCCGTCGTGTGATAGTGCGACGGACTGACTCCGGGATTGTCATAGGAGTTGATGTCATACACTTCCCACTTTGACCAGTGCAGGTGATGCGGAATCGGATTCAGGTTGTCGAATTTCTTTGACACAATCGGCCACGTGACATTGCCAAAGAGTTGCTTCGACAGGGCTGTTACCTTGTCGCCGATGACTGTCTTCGGATTGGCTGAGATCAGATCCTGGAGCGAGATCACCTGTCCGTCGGCGGTGAGCACATGCGCTTCACCTTCGCGGAACGGAGCCTTCTTCGTTCTGGTGTCGATGACACCCGTCACGATGGGAACGGTGCAGCACATCCAGATTTCGTCCAGACCGGTTCCGCCCATGTAGTCCGGATAGTACGATCGCGCATCAAGACGAAGACGTTTACCTGGGGTACAAAATGTCCGGCCGGCGTAGCGGTGAAGAAGCGGGAGAACTCCGCCGTTCTTTTCGAGACAGCTGTCGAGAACCGTGGCGATGCCTTCGCTGGCCCCATCAATAACATTCTGTTTGGGGTATTCGTGCAGTTTATCTGCGAGAATCGAGGTCGAAGCAGCCATGAAAATTGTTCCTCATTGAGTCGAAAAGAAATCTGTTCAGATCCAAACATACCGGAACAACAAAGGATAATGTTTTTCGCCGAAAAATTCACGAGCTCCGGGGGAATAGATTTGAACCAGAAAACGTAGTCCAGGAATCGAGAGTCAAAACCATGGCCGTGACCTATTCCCCCCTGCCCCAAAAGTACACATCACGCTCCGTCGTGATGTCGAGCTCTGGCAACGACTGCGCATGCTGGATGCAATCCAACGAGCCATGCGATGTCTGGGAGGGGCGGGCTCGGGGATTCGTCATCACGACGTGGCGTCCGATGTTGTAAACAGTTGGTTTGTGGTACACGTCGTATGCCCCCGCGAAGGCCGG
>JAEUIH010000088.1 GCA_016795105.1 Planctomyces sp. | reverse complement strand
TCGCAAGCGAAAACCGTTAACGAAAACCTTTGAACAGACAATAGTTATGCTTCATTGAACGGTATTGCCGTTAAACTTGGTACACGAGGGTTTTGTGGGATTTTTTCGTGTGGTTCGTGTATTTCGTGGTTACCAATCACGCTGGCTACGCTTTGCTCGGCCGCAATCAGGGTTGGCGTTTTAACCACGGAATACACCGAATCGACGGAACAGCACTCACAAAAAGCCAGCAGCCTCCACTTCCGTGAACTCCGTGTCCTCCGTGGTTTCAAGCAGGACGCATGGCGCGTTCGGAGGCGTTGTTGTCAATCGATAGATTGCCGTCTTCAAGATAGCGATTTAGCGATGTCCATTGGTTAAGTCGACGGGCGAAGCCAGGATGGTCAAAGGAACCAACTCGGGGCTGCGAGACACCGACCACGGGGTCGCCGACAGTCCTTCCGCGGTATGTCCTGTGCTCGTCATCGGCTTGTCTTTTGCGGCCAACTTTCGACGCCATCGATGGAACGAATTCGGCGAGACGCCGATCCATTCGCAAAACTCCACCACTGTCAGCTGAGATGCCTGCTGCTCAGCGACCGACACCGCCCATTGATCCGCCGAAGAATGCTTTCCCACCTGTGACCCTCCTGGAAAAATCCACAGGGTACAAACACCAACAACATGCTTTTCACCGTGCGCTTACGGCACCCTGCTTTTGTGGCAAACGTGCTGTACCAAGGTCAACAGTAAACGTTGGATCGCTTTGACGCGAACATCAATTGTCGTCGTACCATAAAACGGCTGCGTCCGGCAGCAGCTGATTCGTCTGGCCCAGCCGTCCTTTTGCGCAGAACCAAAACGCAGCCACTCAGCGAGCTTCCGCCGCGTACAGAAAGCACGGTACTATTCACGTTGCGTGACGAAGATCATGCAGTTGCGACCGATGACTCTTAATCGCTTCATTACCTGGCACACAATCGAAGACCGAATTCTTGCCCTTCACATCACCGAATGGGATCTCGCTGACAGCATGATGGCTCTTCGTTCGGCAACATTTTTGCAGTGCCGTTCAACAGCGGTTCTCCCCGACACGTAATCCGGTACGGTCAGATAAGCTTCTCATATCGCAATCGGACTTCCAGATTCTTTGCCCAGTTGTTGGTGAAATCAGTGAGATACGTCTTCCAGGCGGCACTAAGTACGTCGCTTTTGAGATCAAACAAGAGCAACATTTCGTTTTTGATAAGGTGCTGCCGTACTTTCTCGATCTCCGCCAGGGCGGTATCCGGCAGATCGTCGTCTGGCAGCGGATCCATAGAGTCGAGCTCGCCACTCATAAAGAACGCCTCACCAGAAGTACCACTCGACAGATCCACCTTAAAGCCGATAAGCCTTTGCTGGGCATCAGGTCCAAGGCCGGGGAAGGAAACGAGCGTATCCGCGACGCTGACTCCTATTTTGTTGAGGATCGGCACTTTCTTAGGGACGGGCACCCCTACGCTTACAGACATCTTTGTCACATGGATACTTCGAAATCGAAAGTCCGTGAACCCCAGCTTCCGATCGGTGGTGAAGTAAGCCTTTTCTCCCAATTTTTTAAGATTACCGCCCTTGAGCATCTCCACCGTAATTTTTGAGCCGTAACTCTTAGGATTTCCAATGTAAAGACCGGGACCTTTCAATACTGCTCTATAATAGCCGGACTTTTCCGTGATTTCATTGTTGATGCGCAGAACGATTTCGCCGCTGCCAAGCCCAACTGCAAAGGCATTGAGCTCAACCTGTTGAACTGACCAATGCTCGGTCCTGCCGTCTCGCAAGGCTGGTACATTGACTGTTTCCGTCTCAATGTCGATCCCCTGGAGGATGAAACTCACCTCGACTGACCGATTAACCGGATTATCCCCATCTTTTCCTTCGCTAACCAAAGGCTGGCCTGACCCGACAGCTTTAGGCCGAACCTTGACATTTTCATCAAATGTCGTGTCTTCCCTGACTTCGATTGGAACCTTGGGAAGCACCTTCTTGAATTCACTTTCTATGACCTTCGCGACATGATTCGCCCTCCGTCGCGACAGTGCCATGTTCTTGGCTTCTGCCTCTGCCTCTGAACTCGCGTCTTTCCAGCGTTTGCTGGCGTGGCCCGTAATGTTAATTACAACACGTAGAGAAGAAGCCACTGGAGAGACTCCACTAAATAAAACACACGCTGGTACTAACAGTCAGTCAGGGCGAACAGCCTTCCGTGGACTTCAACAACGGTTCGAGCCGTCTAAAGGCTCATTTCAGAGTAGCCAAACTAAGGGTGAGTGTCAAACAGACTGCACTTTCCGACATCTCAATAGCGGAGGGGCATATTTCGCGGCATAGTGAGATTGGTCTACACAGCCACGGAGGGCCTGGGAAAGAATTGTTTTACTACGGCAGTTTCTTCCCCGAAGGAGCACCCCGATGGCTGCATGAACGCTGCCGAAGATGTAGCAGACTGGTGTGGAATTCTCACCACTTCTTTGGATCAAAGAAGTCGAAAGTATCTGGTCCCCATGATTCTTAGCATACTGCTGGGTAACGGTCGCAGAACCGTGTCCTGCTGGCTGCGGGCGGCTGGAGTGAGTGATGACGGTGGGATCACTATTACTTTCTGCAGTCGTTGGGACGGAGAGCGAAGCGAGGGGCCCCGGAACTGGTTCATCTCGCGTTCCGGCAGATTCCCGTCAGCCAAGTTGGTGAGTTTGTTATACTCGCACTGGATGATTCTTCCGCAAAACATTACGGACCCAAAGTGCATCTGGCCGGGACACATCATAATTCTACACCCGGGATAATTCCCCACCCGGGCAATCGGGATCGGAATTCCTGTATGGCCATGTCTGGAGCAACATCAACCGGCTGGTTAATCATCCGAAGTGGGGATGCATCGGGTTGCGAAACTCATAAACTGAACTACAGGAATGTCAGAAAGTGCAGCCAAAGGCAGCACCCCACAATGTGTTGGGTAACCATGAAATACACCGAATCGACGGAACAGCACTCACAAAAAGCCAGCAGCCTCCATTTCCGTGAACACCGTATCTTCCGTGGTCTTAAGCGACGGGTGTAGGGCGATGACGATTTTTCCCGGTTTGCGACAATTAGAAATCCGGCTTTTGCGGGAATGATGTGTCGTAGCCGCCTCTCTCCGAGACGTGAAGAACGTCCAGACACTCGTTCATTCGGCAGAGCGGATTTGCGATTCTCGGAGAGACTCGCCTACGTAGGCACAACCCATCTGTCGAAAGCGATTGATAGCCGGAGTCGAGTCTATTCCGTCACGTCGATTGCGGATGAGTGAGATTCTGGCGTGGGCAGAAATCTTGCCACTGCCGCGATCTCCTGTGCGATCAGCTTTTGAGCGGGCTTATCGGCAGCCGACGGCCAGTTGGTGATGTTGACATGGTTGGGGTTAGTCAGTATGAACCGCGAAAGCATTTCATTGAGACCGACTGCCGGCACATTGGATGGGTCAAGCATCAGCAAACCTGGCGAATGAGGCTCTGAATCATCGGAGGGACTTCACCAAAAAAAGGTTCTGTTCCGCAAGTCTTTCCGGGTCCCAGCAACGCGGCGTAGTGCAAGTCGCCATCGGGACTAACACTGACTGAAAGCTGTCGCCGAGGTGCTCGGCCCCAGTCAAATGTGATCTGACCATCAGGTTCAGCGCCAACTGCAGGTGCAGGTGTTCCGAGCGGTAATGATCTCAGAAACTGTTCCGCAAAATGGAACGCGTCCCATGTTACCGGCAAAGCGTTGTAGCCGTCCCAGTTTGGGTTTGAGCATTCGTCCCAGACATCAGCCAGTTCACCGCGAATCACGCTTTCAATTCCAAATACAAAGGACTTCTGCCAACCGATGGAAAGATGCCGCAAGCAATGCGCAGGGTAAACACGGAACACATGAAAGGGAACAATGAGGTTGATGGTCATGAATTCGAATCGCAGGCAGGGCTGGCGGTTTAACCACGAAAGACACGAACCACACGAAAGAGCGGCAGGGGGGGATGGTCGTCGTCCAGCAGATTCAGGGTGGTCAGCAGATTGGGGAGGTTGCAGGTAGGGCGGGCGTTTTTAACCACGGAATACACCGAATCGACGGAACAGCACTCACAAAAAGCCAGCAGCCTCCACTTCCGTGAACTCCGTACTACTAACAGTTGAATTCTTTTCGAGCCGCAAAGGTTTTAAACAGCGAGTTGCGTAAGTTATTTGGTGCTGGAGTTTTGTGCAGCGAGGATTGCAGTGAGTTGATTCCGACTGCATCCAGCGCTTAGCCAGCGTGATTGGTCACCACGAAAGACACGAACCACACGAAAAAACACAAACGAGTATTGGTGCGATTCTTCCGTCTCTTCCGCGTCTTCCGTGGTCAAAACGCCAGCCCTGCCTGCGATTCGAATACAAAACCACGAACTCTGAGGTTGAATGATTTCAGTTGGCAGGTTCAGGCCCAGCGGGCCGGTACATCGTCAGTCGGGGTCGCAAGGCCCCGGTTTTGGTGGCACAAGAATCACGAAAAGGCCCGGAGGGTCGACACATAAACACTCCGCTCTTTCGAGATCCAGAACCCAACATAGTCGCTATGTGTCAGCCCTCTGGGCTTTTGGATGCGGTCCGGATCGCTAGCCCGTGACTTACGCCACGGGCTAACGATGTATCGGCCCCCCGGGCCTGAATCGCCGGCAGTGTCTGTCGTGACATTTTGCAATAGACCACTGTTGCGTAGCCAGCGTGATTGGTAACCACGAAAGACACGAACCACACGAAAAAACACAAACGGGCACTTCTGCGATTCTTCCGTCTTTTCCGCGTCTTCCGTGGTCAAACCGCCAGCCCTGCCTGCGACAATTAGAAATCCGGCTCTTGCGGGAATGATGTGTCGTGGCCGCGTCGCTCCGAGACGCGAAGAACTTCCAGAAACTCGTTTATTCGGCAGAGCGGATTTGCGAGTCTCGGAGAGACTCGCCTACGTAGGCACAGCCTCCCAACTACTCCAGCATGGTTTTGGCTTCTGTCGCCAGAGAGTGGCATTGAAGGTGGTAGATCCAATCGACCCAGACCTTGCTGTTGTGGTCGTGAGGGAAGATCTGGTCCATCAGGTTGACCATTTCGATCTTCTCGCGAAGGATCGCTTGTCCGGATTCTCTACGTCCGATCCGGACCTGGTACATTCCCTGGAAAAACCATTCCCAGACATTGTGAGTAAAGCGGACCTGAGTTGTGTTTCGGCTGTCGATGAAGTCTTCGTCGAGTTGTCCAGCGCGATAGTGCGCAGCGATCCGCAGACACTGATCCCCCTCATAGGCTGTGGCCGAGCGTGTCGCCAACTCAATGACTGGAGTCCAGTCGGACACACACTCGGGGTCGAGGACGCAGGCGAGGGCGGTGTGATAGGCCGCTTCAATATCGTCTGTCTTTAAGGCCATTTCGAGCATTTTGTGACAAGTGGCTCGGTACGCTTCTCGATCATCCAGAGCAAGTTGGATCATCGCCAGGTCGCGGAGTGCATCGATACGTCGCGGAGCTAAAGCGACCACGCGCAGGAATTGCTCCTTCGCTTCCTCAAACCGTCCCAGTCTCGCGTAACAATTTCCCAGATCGCGAGGACCATCAGCGTTGTCGGGGTCGAGTTCGATGGCTTGCTGCAGAAACCAGACGGACTCTTCGGCGTACCGGATGCGTTGCTTCTGCAGGGCTCGTTCGCGGCACCAGTCGCGCAGTTCCACCACTCCAGCGAGTTCTTTCGCCCGCTGCCAGCGTTCTGTTGCCGCTGGTTCGATAGCGTAACGCCGAGTCGCAATGCAATACCGTGCGGGAATCGTCCAGTCTTCCGGATGCAGTTTCAGGAGATGTTCGAAATGCCAGAATGCAGCTCCGCCGTCCAGAGAGATTTCGTTGATAGCCGCCTGCGAGTTGTGCCAGCTCTCTATGTCTGCGGGTGAGCCCTGCCAACGCTTTCCATGCTCGGTCGTCAACCATTGTGTGCGCAGGTTGTGATGGTCTGCCGGTTCCAGAGGAACGCGCACATTTCCCTCGACGAGTTTCTGACCGGTGACCACTTGCGGTAACACTCGAAGCGTATCGGCATCTGTTGTCACGTCCGGAGGCAAGGTCCAGCGCCGGGTGATCCCTTCATCGGAACATGTCAACAGAGTTCGATCCCCCTCTTCAAATCGCATTCCGGTAACCGTCCGAATCGCGTGGAGAGGCGGTCCCAGAGGATGGGATGTCGCTACATCCCAGAACTGAATTGTAGGATGTCCTCCGTCCAGCGAAGTCGCCACGGTGCGTCCATCGTGACTGAAGCAGGCTGCTACCACTCCTTCCGAGTGGTGTAACGGCGGTCCGTGGAGCACGGCAGTCTCGTTGTTCCACAGTTGGACGTCGCGTCCAGACTTCGTGAGCAACAGTAAACCGTCGTTGCTGAACTCCACCCATGCGACTTCCGCCGTTGCTCTAAGCGGCGGACTCAAGGGCTCTCCGGTCATGGCATCCCACAGTCGTGCTGTCATATCGTGGCTGCCGGTGAGGACTCGTCGCGAGTCCGGGTGAAACGCCACACTGCGCACCCAGTTTGCATGTTTGAGCGGCAGACCGATCCGCTTGCCGGAGGCCAGATCCCAGACGTAAGCGTGGTTGTCCATGCTGCCCGTTACGACATAGCGACCATCTGCACTGAACGAAGCGGAGAGATAGTCCCAGATCCAATGAGGAATTTTGTCGGGAATCCGGCCGGTGATGTACGTTCGGGGCCGCCCTGACACCAGTGACCGAGGGTCGTCTCGCAGCATCAACTGAGAATCGGTCTGGTTGACAGGAATGCCTATCATCGCCCGGAGCGGGAGATCGAAGAGACGGACATGCTGATCTTCAGAACCGGTGACGAGGCTCAAACCATCAGGACTAAAGGCGACTGCGTTGACGTAGCTTTGATGTCGCAACGGTATGCCGATCAACTCCTTTGACTCTCTATTCCAAACCCGCGCATTTCCATCCATTCCCACCGTGGCCAGCAACACGTGATTCGGATGGAAGGCCAGCCCATAAACTCCCGAACGGATGTTGATGGGATTTGAATTGAGCGAGTTTCCAGGCAGGTAGACGATATAGATTTGCTCTCCGCAGACGACCGCCAGCAGTTCTCGATTGGTGTTGGTCGCCATGCACCCTAAGGCGTAAGGAAACTGGATAGGTTCGACGGTTGTCTGACCGGTTGCGATGTCCCATGTTCGCAGCAAACCGTCATTGCAACTCGTCACAACCTTCGATCCATCGGAGTGGAATCTGATTCCCATCACCGCTTCAGGGTGTTCGAGCGGAAGACTCACTGGTTCGCCGGAAGTTGTGTCATAAACGCGGGCAAAGCTCGTCACTTCGAGGTAAGCAATGCCGGTGGACACCGCGAGTTGATGGCCGGACACGCTGAAGTCCAAACCAGTCAAGGTGCTGGGTTGAGGAATGGGCGGGAAACGCAACTCTCCCGATTCGGTATCCCACACTCTCAGTTCTCGGTCATTGCTCCCTGTCGCGAGGAGCTTTCCATCGCGGGAGATTTCGATGCAGGTGATCAAACCTGGTTGTTCCAGGATTTTTCCAGTGGGCTCTCCCGTCGCGGCATCGAACCAGCGCACATGGCCTTCCGCATCTCCCGTCACAACGAAACGACCATCGGGCGTATAAGCGACCGCATGCACTCGATGTTCGAACGGAATGATCCGGCGGAGTGCAACCAGTTCGGTACACCAACGCTGAAGATTCGAACTGACCACGCGGGCGAAATCTTTGTCTTCGGCCGGAGTGACGCCCAGGCTTTCCGCCATCCATAGCAGCCCATCGGAAACGTTTCCCTCGGCGCAGGATTGCAGTCCCCGATCAAATGCCAGTCCCGCCGACATCCGATCCGACCGCAGTTTTTCGGCTTCGGCCCGCTGGGTTTCCAGCTTGGCACGCTGCTCTTCTTTCTGGGCCCGCTCCCGTTCCACACTTTCGGCGATGCGGGCTTTGTTCGCCTTCTGCTCAGCCTCAAGTGCGTCGTTTTTTAATCGACTCTGGACTGTGGCCGTCCATGTCGCAGCGATGCCGCCGATCAGTACTGCGAGGAGCACCGCGGAAACAAATCGCACCTGCATCCGCCGGGCGCGGCGTTCTGCGCTGGCGGCCAGTTCGTGTTCCCTGGCGGTTTGTATTGCCTCCTCCGCACGGGCTCCTTCCGCAGCGCTCTGTAATTCGGCAGCATGCAATCGCGATTCGACAGACGTCAAATAGCCAGTGATTTGCTCGGTCAACACCTTTGCATTGCGAGGTCGCTCTTTCGGCTCAATGGCCATGCAGTTTTTCGCCAATGCGATCAGTTCCGCATCCGCCCCGCATGCCTCGAGTCGCGTGAAGCAATCGTCGAGCTTGCCGCGCGTTGCCATGCGATAAACCTGAGTTCCGTCGCTGGCGACATACGGCGGTTGTCCAGTGAGGACTTCACACAGGATCGCACCCAGCCCAAACACATCGGCCCGTTCGTCGAGGTTGTCGACTTCGCCGAGCGCCTGTTCCGGCGGCATATAAGCCGGAGTCCCCATGACGCTTCCGATCTGAGTTTGTGAGCCGACTCGGCCCATTCGTCCGGGCAGGTCGCTCCCCGCCCTCGATCGCAGCGTCTGAATTATGCTTTGCCCCTGCTGCTGATCCCGCGATTTCTGTTCATCCGCGATGCCACCCGCCGGCAATACCTTCGCCAGCCCCCAATCCATCACCTGCACTTCGCCGAATGCCCCCACCATCACGTTCGCCGGTTTCAAATCGCGATGGATGACCCCGCGCGAATGTGCGTACGCCATCGTCTGACAAATTTGCTCAAAGATGCCCAGAAACTTACCTCGCTCGTCAGATGGATCCTTCCGTTCGGCCAGCAGTCTCGAGAAGGTCTGTCCCTTCACGAGCTTCATGCTGAAAAACGGCCGCTTGTCTGCAAACTGCCCCAACTCATATACCGGTGCGATCCCCGGATGCTGCAACTGACCGCCGATCTGTGCCTCTTCGACAAACCGCTGGACGACGTCCGGTTTGTCCTTGTGAGCATCGAGCAACACTTTGATCGCCAAGTCGCGTCCCAGGTCCGTGTCACGCCCCTTAAGTATCGCTCCCATCCCACCTCGCGCAATCTCCCCCTGGAACTGATACCGACTGTCGGAACTCCTGTCCGGCATTTCCGCCGAACCGGGGCGTACAACCGGCTCGCCCCCTTCCGCCGCCGATTCCAGCAAGACGACCCTGGGCACTTTTCCCAAATCCTGGCCGAGCATCTTCAGCACGCTATGACCAGCTTCGCCCAGAATCAGTGCCTCACCAGGCCCGAATGTCGCCGCCAACCCCGCGTCCATGGAAGCGGCCAGATCACCAGACGCCTGGCCGATGATAGTAGCGTCCGCTGCCAACACCGGATTGGCTAGAAAACTTCCTGCTTGCTCATCGGACTTTAGCAACCGTTCAATTTGCCGCCGCAGTTCCTGGTCAGCACCACAGGCTTGATCCAGAAAAGCGGCCCGTTCTGCGGCATCGGCGATCTGCACTGCCTCTTCAAACAGCGAATCCAATTGGGGCTTATCCGACATATTGGCCTCCCACGTTGATCCATTTGCCGACAGGTCGTCGACTGCACGGTCAAAGGGTTGGTCCTGTCGAACGTGCGTCGAAATTGTCATTTCCACAGGACAGTGCGAAATTCGAGGATGGTCCCCATCACACATCTTCGAAATTTCTTATGGAACTGTGTGGGCTTATTGGCTCGACTGCAACTGAGACAGCAGCCACGCTCGAGCGAATCTCCAATGCCGTTCAGCAGTTGCGGGCGAAGTCCCCAGGGCGTCAGATGCCTCGGCCGGCCAAAAGAAAGTACTCATCTCGCTCCGCCGTGATGACGAACCCTGGTCCGCGCAGTGTCGAGTAATCCCTCCTGACATTCGTCGCCCATAACGTTGCCGCGGTGCGACGTGTGCAGTCGCAACCAACACTCGACATCATGGCGGGGCGTGATGAGGACCTTTTGATGCCCGCCGGATGTCGCCTCACAGCCGGAACCAAGTTCAGTCGAAAAATTGAACAGTTGGTTGAATTCGAATCGCAGACGGGGTTGGCGGTTTGTCCACGGAAGACGCGGAAGTGACGGAAGAATCGCAGGCGGGGGGGCGGTTGAACCACGACATACACGAAAGAGGACAAGCACGCCCCGCTGCGATTTTTTCGTGTGGTTCGTGGTTTTGAATGACGCTGTGGGGAGGCTGCGACACTGCGGGAGAGGCTGCGACGGCGGGGGCTCTGACGCCTGCGGCTAGCCGTGAAACTGTTAATGTTAACACGGGGTTTGTGGGGTGTTGGGCTTGATTGTGACGAGTCAATCGCTTGATGTACGATGTGTGTTCATCAGAACAAATAACCTGCTCAGGAATTACCATGAGTTTGCTCAAGCCATTATTCATCGTCTCGCTGTTTGCCTTTCTTCAGGCCAGCGGTTTTGCTCAATCGAATCCAAACGAGATTTCCGTCGCTTCGCCGGCAGATGTTGGCATGTCGGCGGAGAAACTGGCGAAGGTTGATGCGGCGATGGATGAGCTTGTGATGCAAAAGCGGATCGCAGGCGGCATCGTGATGATCGCCCGGCATGGGAAAATCGCACACTTCAACACGTATGGACTGCGAGACATCGAAAACGATCAGCCGATGGAAAAAGATACGATCTTCCGAATCTACTCGATGACGAAGGCGATCACGACCGCCGCTGCTCTGATGCTGCACGAAGAAGGAAAACTGAACGTCAACGATCCTGTTTCGAAATATATCCCGGAACTGAAACAGGTTCAGGTGATCTCCGGCACAAAGATCGTGCCCGCGACGCGTGCAATGACGATTGCCGATCTGATGCGACATACGTCTGGCTATGGGTACGGTTGGGAAGGCAACACACAGTACAACGTTGCTTTTCTGAAGGCTGACCCGTTGAACGCAGGAGTGCCGCTCAGCAGAATGCAGACGAAGCTGGATGAGATTCCTCTGCAGTTCGAACCTGGCACTGACTGGACGTACGGTATCTCAATCGATGTGCTTGGGCGTGTGATCGAAGTGGCTTCCGGGCAGACATTGCTCTCATTTTTCGAGGAGCGTTTCTTCAAACCTCTGGACATGAAAGATACCGGTTTTCATGTTCCGGCAGACAAGGTGCACCGATTCGCAAACTGTTACAATTCGGATGGAAAGGGCAACCTGACGATCGCGGATGATGCCAGAAACAGTCGTTACCTCGAACAGCCTCTGTTCGAAGGCGGCGGCGGTGGACTCGTGTCGACGGCTCGCGATTATATGCGGTTCCTGTTGATGATCCAGGGCGATGGGGAGTTTCAGGGCAAACGATATCTGAAGCCTGAAACAGTCGCAATGATGAAGACCAATCAGGTGCCGGAGTCAGTGGGTTGGATCAAGTTTGGAAACGAAGTTCGCGATGGTGTTGGATTCAGCTATGGATTCTCAGTTCGTGTCAAATCGAGTGCCTGGGATCCAGATGGACGCGTTGGTGAATTCGGCTGGGGCGGAATGGCCAGCACACATTATTGGGTGTCCCCAACGGACGACCTGAGCGTCATCACTCTTGAACAGGTCCTTCCCTATTCGTTCCTCACGGAATTCAAGGTCAAAGGACTGATCTACGACGCGATCGAACAGTAGACCCTCCCTTCTTGACGGACCAACTGGCGCACAAGGTGGTTTTGGGGCGGGCGGGATCCTGATCGTTGGCGGCGCGTTGGGTAACCACGAAAGAGCGGCAGAGGTGTGACGGTCGTCCAGCAGATTCAGGGAGGCCAGCAGATTGGGGAGGTTGCAGGCGGGGTTGGCGGTTTGACCACGGAAGACGCGGATGTGACGGAAGAATCGCAGGCAGGGTTGGCGGTTTTAACCACGAAAGACACGAACCACACGAAAGAATCGCAGGGGATCAAGAGTTCGGGATATGGCAGAAGAATGGGGGCAGGAGAATGGTAGAGTCCGGCGTTCTTTTGCCCTCATTCTTTTGCCAATTGAGAAGACTCCAGGACTGAGTTTGTGGCTTTGAATTCAAGTCGCAGGCAGGACTTGAGTTTTGTCCACGGAAGACGCGGAAAAGACGGAAGAATCGCAGAAGTACCCGATTGTGTGTTTTTGTGTGGTTCGTGTATTTCGTGGTTTTGAATGACGCTATGGGGGGGGCTCAGGCGGCGCGGGGGGGGGCTCAGTCGCCTTCGGCTAGCCGTTAAACTTTCTGGGTAGTCGGAATGGAGCTTTGCTGATCTCGATCGATGGCGCGGTCTGGCGACCTTTTGCAGGTGCGATGAGCGGCTACAAATCTGCTGTGATTCTGCAGAATGGGAGCAGCGCTTCTCGCATGGCAGTGGCGGTCGGATATCGGTCTGCAGGGTGTGAAGCAAGTCCCTGGTGCAGGACCTTTGCGAGTGATTCCGGTAGCTGGCTGAGTCCTTCGGAAACCTCTACTGATGTACTCCGCGGTTTACGACCTGTGAACAACTGCACAAGAGTTCGAAGCGAATTTCGAGTATTCCCTTCAGGGCAGGTATGACCCGGTGTCTTGCCGGTCAGAAAGTAGAACAGTGTCGCGGCAGTGGAGTACAGATCAACGGCTGGCTTTGCGTATCGACTGTTCTGAAACTGTTCCAAAGGCATATATGCTGGCGTCCCGCGAATTTCGTCGTCTCCTGTCAGCTGACTCAATCCAGCCTGTTCGAAATTCTTGGCCAGTCCAAAGTCTGCCAGCTTCGCTGATATTCGCTTTTCAGTACGTGTCACCAGGATGTTCCCCGGTTTTACGTCGCGATGAACAAGCTTTCGTTCATGCGCATAAGCCAACGCAGACAGAATCTGACACGTGATGCCGCAGTAAAGTCGGATCCGTTGGTTCTCAGTCAGTTCGTTCGAGATCTGGCTGAGTGACACAGTTTCCACGTATTCCATGACCAGATAGATCTGGCCAGCATGGGCGCCTGCATCCAGAAATTGCACGATATGAGGATGCTGGAGGTCCGCCAGAACTTTCATTTCCCTTTGAAACAGATCGATCGCCTGTTGGGGGGTTCCCTTTCCCGGAATCATCATCTTGATCGCAACCGTACTGTGATCAGACAGTCGCTCGGCTTCGAAAACGATCCCCATGCCGCCTTCTCCGATCTTCCGGCGGATCTGATAGCCTGGAATATCCAGAAGCCTTTCAGAGGTGGTTGCTGAGCCAGGCCATTCGCTCTTTATCTCCTCAGGCAGGACGGTTTGAGTCTTTTCACTGTTCACGGAATCGAAAATCCAGATGGACAGTTCTGTCAATCCAATCTGGATTCGATCGCCGGACTTCAATACTGATTCAGCAATGTGATCGCCGTTGACGCGAGTCCCGGCACGACTTCGAAGATCCACCACGTTGCACACACCCTGATGAAAATTCAGTTCGCAGTGCCGAGGGCTGACGGCCAGATCGTGTGGAAGTGCAACGGTTGATTCCGGACTTCGCCCTACGATATGTCGTCCAGGCGGAAGTGCGTGTTCCTGAGTCCGGTGTGGTCCGGATTCGATGCGAATCCTCATGAATTCGCCGGAAAGAACCTTCTTGGCAGTCTCGTTCACAATTGTGCTGGTATCCCTGCTCTTCCGAGTGACAAAAGTTTAATAGTCAATTCTGATTCCTGGATACGTCCTTCGAGCCTGCTCAACGGCGCCCGCAGTGACTTTCGTTCCGTGCAATGTTACGTGGGTGAGTGATGGAAATGCCAGAATCGTATTGAGCCCGCTGTCATCAATCGGGCACCGATCAAGGTACATAGATGAGAGTCGTGGTAACTTTCCAAGATACAGCTGGAGGCCTGTGGACGTCACCTGTGTATCATACAATCCGACGTGATTGAGCCTCGAATGGCCTGAGAATTCCGCGAGGCCACGATCAGAAATCTGAGTGCCGCCCAGAGTCGCCAGCATCAGGTATCGATTCTGCCTGAGGAACGAAATCTCCTGGTTTGTGAGATTCTTCAGATTCAGCTGGACCGTTCGGAGTTGTCGCAGTGAATGCAGTGGGGTCAGGTCTGCATCCTTCAGTTTTTCATTATCAGACAGCGAGATGCCTGACAAAGTATACGGTGTTGATGGCAATTCTGATGTCGTTCGAACTTCCAGCTGGGCGATATGATCCAGCAGTACTGTAACTGTTCCACCGTGTTCAAGAACCCATCGAGCTGCTGCCTCTTCAACAGGTTCTGTCGGATGAGGTTGTTGTAGCTCAGTTCCAAAGCGACGTGGTTCGGGACTTGCATCTTTGAGCACTACCTGAGAATGAGTGACAGTCAGAAGGCGGCTTCCGTCCGGGCTGAACTCCAGCTGCCGGGCCTGGTTGTCCTCTTTGATCGTGGCAAGCGTTTTGCCGTTCTCTCCGTTGAGGATTGCGAGTTGACCGTTTGATTTGATGAATGCAACCTGCAATTGATGCGGGTGAATAACGGCCGAAGCATTCCAGACAAATGGACTGTTCGTCGAAAGCAATACGGTCTTTTGTTCCAAATCCCAGCATCGAACGTTTGCCGCTACGTGGTCCATACCTTGAGCGGAGCTCGTGGAAACCAAAAATCTCCCGTCAGGGCTGAACACAATCTTTTGTACTGCTCCGGAACGACCAGGAAGGATCCCCGTAGAATTCAGATTCCTGGAATCAAGCAATTCCACATTGCCCCCCTGTTGACCGACCGCAATCATCTTGTCGTCAGGACTGATCGCGAGAGCAGTTGGCACAAATTCAAAGGTATGCGATTTCTGCTCCTTACCATCACTCGACCAGGTCCTCAACGTCTTATCCTGTCCAATCGTTGTTAGTTCATTTCCCGTTAGATTAAACGCCAGTCCGAAGATCCTTCCCTGGTGTCCGCGACATGTACCGATCACTTTGGAGTTTTCGCGATTCCAGATGGTGATCGTTCCGTCCGGTTGTGCGAAGGCGAGAGTCTTTCCATCGGGGCTGAGTTGCATGAACTGAAAGTCCAGATCTGGTATCACTTGTTCTTTCCGAATTCTGCCTGTGTCCGGATCGTGAGTGGTAACAATCGTTTCGAACTCTTCGGTCGGAAGTTTAGTACCGTTGACGGTTGAACTCACCAGACTTGTTTCGTTTAACCACTCGCCCAGAATCTGTCCCGGCAGCTGATTCGGAACTTCGCTCGTGCGTTCACGCCAATTCCAGATTCTGATCGGGAAGTCCGGCCCACAGCAGGCAAGTCGACTTCCGTCCGGAGAGAACTCAAGGCCCGTAGTCACACCTTTGTGATCGTTCAGAGGTGCAAAGTATTCGCTCGTTGCAAGGTTTCGTATGCGTACAGTAGTGTCTTCGCTTCCGATCGCAAGATTCTGGTCGTTGGGACTGAAAGCCAATGCATGGATTGGTGATTCAACAGAGTCAAGATAACTATGGACTTCACCAGTCTTCGTCGTCCAGATTTTGACAATCCCGTCATTGTCACCGCTTGCGATCAGTTCTCCATCGCCGCTGATTGTCAATGTGTTCACGCCCTTTTCATGTGCCGACCATTCTCTGACTTGTTCGCCATTCTCTACATTCCAGACGCGAATTATCCCTGCCGGACCTGAGGTGACGAGGAGAGTTCCGTCCGGATGAAAGGCAAGCGATGAAACGGTTGTCGCCTCAGCCTGAATTCGGCGAACCTCTTTCAGGGTTGTCGCGTCCCAAATCCAGACCAGGCCTTCTCCTTCAGTCGCCGTTGCAAGAAGTGTTCCGTTTGGATTGTACTGGACAGTCGTAACGCGGCTGGAATGCCTTTTCTCTGCAAGCTGGGTCGCATTGTCCAACGACCAGACTCGCAGGAACTCATCGCCGGCGATGACTGCCACCTCAGATTTTTTGGGATGCGTCGATATGCCTCGAACAGGTGTTGTATAACCACCGGCGACCCTGGTACGGCCGGTGGTTGTGTTTGTCAAAACAATGTGAAACGGAAGTTGTGAATGGGGAACTGGTGTTTTCCGGATTCCCTGCACCAACACCTCGCTCCCGCCGGATGCATACTGAGCAGCGACTGGAGGAACTCCTCTGACTCTCTCAAGTGAGATATCCGGCTTTCGGCTGTTGGGGAACTCATCCGTATGTCGAACTGAATCAAACAGTTGATTTTGATCACATACGACAAGCTGTCGCTCATCGGCAATCCCAATCATCAGATTCTTATGCGTACAGACGTCTGAGAGTTTTCGTGAAGATAGGTGGAACGAGTTCAATTCTTCGCCGGTCCGGGGATCCACGAAGAACATTGTTCCTCGGACGTCGCACATTAGTACTGAACTGCCTTGTGCTGAGTTCGAAGATTCGGGACTGACGTTCGGTGTACCAACGGTTGCCGGGAGGAACAGTTGAGCATTGCTCATCGTCAGTGGGATGTTTGAAATCTCTGTGGAGTTGAAAGATACGAGACGAAGTGAAGATTCAGCGGGGACTGCTTTTTTGAGAACGGTTGTGGGTTCTGCTGATCCGGTATCGGGTATTGGAGACTCCGTCCCTATTGGCGCAGTGGAGTCCAGAATGAACACATTCTGGTCGAGTTCGGACGAGGCGTTGAGTGGTGCAAATGAGACCGAGGAAGTCGACGTCGCTTCAGCCACTGGTTCGAGTGATGATTCAATATCGGTTTGGCCGTGTAAGACTTTTCCACCGACGGTCACCGCAAGGAGCCGTTTTCCATCGGCAGACAACGCGACAGTATTAATGTCCTGAACGGCGTTCCAGCGACGGATGACCAGGCCGGTTTCAGGATCATGGCAGCAAATGGACTGCTGGCAGGCAGTGAATACCTCGCCGGTGATCGGGTGCACGACGATTCCTGCAATCTTCTGATCGTGTGTACCGATTTCTCTTAGCTTTTCTCCGGTGGTGATGTCCCACAGTTCAGCATGTCCATTCTCCGGTTGTTGTTGACGTAGTTCATTCCATTGAACATTCGTTATCGTAGCCGGTGGTTGGGGTGGCTCCGCGGGATCGACCGTGGACATTGACCACTCGCGGGAATTCGTGACGGCAACAATCTGAAGACTGTCCGGCAGAAACTGAAGTTGAGTGACGGCGCCTGTGGGTGTCTTCATTTCTCTGACGAGTCGGCCTGTCACAGAATCAAGTACCCGAATGATGCCTTCGGAGGCACAACTGCTGGAGGAGTCTCCACCTGTAGCGATCCACCGGCCATCAGGGCTTACCGTCTTACAAAGCATCCGACCGTTCGTCCATCGATACGTAAATCGTGGGTCGTTGTGAAGTGAATCCCAGATCAATGTGCTGCCGTCTTCACAGGCTGCGGCAAGCGATCTGCCGTCGGGACTGAATGCGATACTCAGGACCGTGCCCGGTGTTTCCCAAAGTACGTCCTCGATTCGGGCTCTGGCTTCTGTCACTTGCTGCGTTTCCGGCTTGCAGACGGTGACGGTTTTGGACCGCGTTTCGTATGTGGTATATTCCTTAGTTCTGGTTTCCGTGACGGTGACCGGTTGGCCATCGTCACCGATCTTTTCGACTTGAACTTCTTCAGTGGCAACCTTGGTCACCGGCACCTGTTCTGTGACAATGTGTTCTTCTGTCGCGGGTACCATTGTGGTGATTTGTCTGCTAACCATATAGGTCTGAGTTTCCTGCTTTTGGTCCATACCGGATGGTCCGGCGAGCGGCAGGAGTTCAATGCCTGTTTCAGCATCCCAGACCGTAACGTCTCCAGGTGACGAAAGGCTGCCTTCAAACGGGCCACCACAGGTTGCAAGTCGCCGGCCATCCGGGCTGAACGTCAGACCATAAGTTCGACCACCTCGCCTTGAGATCAGAAGGCGACGAGAACCGTCTTCAGTATTCCAGATTGCTACTTCACCGGGGCGATCCGGCTGGCATGGGTCAAATGCGGCGGCGGCAATTTCAGCTGATCCTGGACGAAATGCCAAGTCCACAACATGACCACTGCCTCTGTTGAGAGTTCTTACCAGGGCGGCATCCGAAACATTCCAAATCTTCACAGTACCGTCCGCACCTGAACTGGCGAGCGTCTGGCTGCCTGGGTGGAATGCTACGCTGAATGCGGTGCCTTCATGAGCTGCCCACTTTGCGATTTCCTGTCCCGTGAGCGCATTCCAGATATGAATTGTCCCGGAGGCCGAAGGTTCAGGAGCTGGCTGGTTTGGCTGAACACTTGCGAGAACGGGGGCAGTACTCGCGGCAATCAATTGACCGTCACCTGATACTGCAACACATCGCACAACACCTGATGCCGGTAAATCGTGAATCAGGCTGCCGCTGTCTGTGCTCCAGACTCGCACATGCTGATCATCACCACCTGCGGCCACGAATTTCGAATCGGGAGTCATGGCGAGTCCAAGGATGTCTCCAGGGCCGCCGGTCAAAGTCAACAGGTTCTCTCGGTTTGTGATATCGTGAATCTGAATCGTGGCAGGAGTGAGAGGGTCTGCCGGCTGTGGTCGCATTCTGCTGTCGTACGAGGAAATAGCACCTCTTCGGACATCCCACGAAAGGCTACGTAGAGCGACTGCGACGTATCGGCCATCTTCGCCAAATGCGACTCTGGTTGCACCCCTCGTCGTGTCGAGCCGGATGACTTCCGGGTGAGTCTGTGCATTCCAGATTCGCAGAGTCCCTTCGGCGTCACCTGTAATGACTTGTTTCCCATCCGGTCGAAACTCAACCGCCGTTACAGCACTTCGATGGCCCTGGTACGCGACCTTTGCGCCATATTTGAATTCCGGGTAATGAAGGAGAAGAGTGCCAGGGCGATGAATCAACAACGGGCTGCCTCCGCCGAATGCCGTCGTCGTCCAGCGACTCAACTCCGGCTTTGCAGGGCTTGTGACATCAAAGGCGGCTGCCAGGTTGTGGTGGAGCTTTGACGCTTCGGTCATCGTTCCCGGCCTCATCGGTGGCTGCCACTGGAAATATGAATCGAGGTTACCCGCAACTCTGCGGCGTCCCTGTTCGAGGAGTCTCACGTCCATTCCAGGAACTGATGATGTTGAAGAACTTAGGCTTGTGAGAGGGTTGAAGGTGAACGAGTTGACAGGAAGTGTTTCTTCCGGCATCACCTCCTGACTTTCAGAAGCGGTTGCATCAGACGGAATCTGGTCCGGAGACGGAGCAGATAAGATGGCCACGGGTATTGCTTCATTAGCTGCGGATGTGTCGAGAACGGCTGCCGGAGCGGCGGCCTCTGGGATCGGCGCGGCCTCGTTGATCGGAGCTGCTTCCGCTGGTGTTGGCGTAGACCTGAGGTTCCAGATGGAAACCGCGGGATTCGAGCCGTGTCCTGCCGCTGCGATCACTCGATCTCCGTTCTCGAGAAACGCAATTTGACGTATTGGACCATTAGGGCTTGCCAGTTTGTGAGCTGTCTGAAGCGTCTTTGCATCCCAGACTTTTGCTTCACCGAGTACGACCGCGTAGCCCTGCTGTTGTTCAGGCTGATAGAATCCTCCACTGACAAGCCACTGTCCGTCACTACTGAACGATAAGCTGCATACAGGTCCTCGATGTTCGGTATAGACTGCAACCTGTTCAAGGGTTGATGAATTGAGGAGAATTACAGGATGGGGTTCGGGCGTGAAGCTGGCTGCGGGGCTTGCAGCCATCGAAGATCGCCCGGAGTTCGCAGTTGTTGAATCACCAACGACATCCAGGACTGGGCGTCCTGTGTCTATGCCAGTCGCGACTGCCAGCTGAAGTCCGTCGGGGCTGTAGGCAAGAGACGTAATCAGGTGCGGCGACTCGAGAACGGCCATCTGTTTTCCGGTTCGAAGGTCCCACTGGCGAAGTGTCCTGTCTGTACCTGCTGAGCAAAACAGCTGCCCGTTTGGATGTGCGGCAATCGCCGTGATTTGCCCTGAATGCCCGTGCAGCGTTCTCCATCCACCAGTCACAATGCGACGCAGATAGTCGTACTCCCAATTGCGGAAGTCCCAACGAGTTTCTTCAAGCAACCGATCTGCAAGAGTGACGTTGTTTTGTTGAAATGCCTGGCGAACCTGATCCAGTTGTCGACCGTAGAGTATCGTTTCTGCTTCCACAGTTGACGTAACATCAAATCGCGTGGACGATTCGGCTGCTGGCTCTTCGAGCGGTTCGTCTGTAGCTTCAGGTTGAGGTGCCAATGCGGTCAATGGCTCAGTTTTTTCTGCCATGGCATTGACGGTCCACGCGATGCCTCCGCCCAGCAACAGTGCAATCAGGCAGACGGTGGCTGCGGTCCAGCCCAGCAGTGCAGGTCGTTTTCGAGCCCAGTATCGCAACAGTTCGAGGGGTGTATACCATCGAGCGCGGACGAGTTCACCATTTTGGAACCTCCGAAGATCTTCACTCAGTGCCCGACAATCCGCATAACGTTTGCCTGGATCAGGTGCAATCGCTTTTCGACAAATGGCTTCGAGATCCTTTGGAACAGCCGCAGCAAGAGAACGAACTGCGAGAGGCTGTGCTCCGCTGGCAATCTGCTGGACAATCTCTCGACCGCCCTGAAATGGTGGTTGTCTCGTAAGCAGTTCATAAAGAACGGCGCCCAATCCATATTGGTCACTCGCCGCAGTGATCGAACGGATATCGCCTCGTGCCTGCTCGGGGGACATGTAGGCCGGTGTTCCGGCACTTCCACTACCTGTTTCGGAAGGCAGTGCAGCAGAAGGACTCTCAGAGACGGCAAGCCCAAAGTCCATCAGCTGAGCTCGGTTCTGTGCGCCGATCATAATGTTTGCAGGTTTGATATCCCGGTGAATGATACCTTCCCCGTGTGCATAACTGAGAGCGTCCGCAAGACTCTGTACCCACAACGCAGCCTGTCGATGATCAACGGGCTCCTGTGCGATTCGGTCGGATAATGTTATTCCTTCAACATATTCTCCAACGATATAAATGTCGTCTCCTTCAGCGCCTGCTTCATAAACGGCAACGATATTCGGATGACGCAGTGGCGCCGCCGCTCGGGCCTCAGTGATGAGTTGCTCGGCGGATGTGCTGCTGCTCCGTGGAACCTTGAGGGCGACTTCACGATTGAGGATGGGATCGTAAGCTCGGTAGACAGTGCCAAAACCGCCCTGCCCAAGTGCTGCTCGAATCTGAAAACGTCCTAGCTGACTCTGTACGGCCTTTGTTTCCTGAGGTGCTGTTTTGCTGCTGTCACTTGCAGCGGCCGACGGCTGGACAGCAGCAGGGCCGGGGATCGCAAATTGGACCTTACAGGCCGGACACGGCACCGTCTTACCAGCCAGAGAGTCTTTCACTTTCAGCAATTGACCACATGCCGGACATAGAATCCTGAGTGACATTCGTTGAGTCCCGATGATTCGAAGGTGGTCACGGAAGAAATTCGCATGACCACAGTTGGAAGGCTCATCTGATCATTGGTGTCACTCTTGTTGCAGCGTTATATCGGTAAAAGAATCAGATTCAATCGCCAAAAGCAAGGGTGCGGAAGGTGTGCACGCTCAGTTCCCACAGGAATGCAAAAGTTCACTGGACAACGTCGTTGAAGATCAATGGTAAGAGGCTCTTCGATCGGCCTTGCCAGAAATTCTGTAAGTGCCTTAACAGTCACATTTTAGAGTTTGGTGGTGCGTGCCGTCCTTCAGTATCCGGCGATAGGATTCACGCTGAGGCAGTGCATGAACAGGTTTTGGGGTTGGGCGGATCCAGGGCGCTGACGGAGCGTTGGGGAACCACGGAATACACGGAAGAGCGGCAGAGGGGTGATGATAGTCGTCCAGCAGATTCAGGGAGGCCAGCAGATTGGGGGAGGTTGCAGGTGGGGTGGGCGGTTTGACCACGGAAGACGCGGAAGTGACGGAAGAATCGCAGGCAGGGTTGGCGGTTTAACCACGAAATACACGAAAAACACGAAAGAATCACAGAGGGTCAGATGTTCGATCCAGGAAGAAGAATGGGGGCAGGAGAATGGTAGAGTCCGGCATTCTTTTGCCCTCATTCTCCTGCCAATTGAGAAGACTCCAGGACAGTGTTTGTGGCTTTGAATTCAAGTCGCAGGCAGGACTCGCGTTTTGACCACGGAAGACGCGGAAGTGACGGTAGAATCGCAGGCAGGGTTGGCGATTTTAACCACGAAAGACACGAAAAACACGAAAGAGAACAAGTACGCTCCCCTGCGATTTTTTCGTGTGGTTCGTGTATTTCGTGGTTACCAATCACACTGGATACTCGCTGGATGCAGTCGGTAGTGATCGGTGTGAGCGATGTCTGATTGCAGATACTCGTTAGGCGGCCGGTACAGGTTCTGAATTCGAAAGAGCGGCTCGAACAGTTGGCATTGTAAAATAGAGACGCATCAACTTATCGAGAGACCGAGTCTGAATTGACGTTCCAGTCAGCCAGCGCGAAACCGTTTCTGCGGCAATGCCCAAATGGTCGGCAAACACTTTCTGGTTGACGTCGCACAAAGCAAGCCCAGCTCGTATCTCGCCTGGTGTCAGTAGACCAAGATGGCTGCGAAGACCCAGATTGATCTCCTCGTCGGTTGATGACGTGAAGTACTGTTCGCCACATCGCTCGCACTTGTCGATGCCGAGATTGGCGATTGAAAATGTGTGCAGCTTTCCGTCGTGACGAACTTCAGCGTCGTATTGTATTCGGCACCTGGCAACAGAATTCTCACCGCAGACGGCACACCGTCGGGGATAAGGTCTCACGTCGGCCTGTGCAGCAGCTGATTGCTTACTCATCGTGCATGTTCACAACTGTGACTGTGGGGCCAGTGCTGGTGACGTTCAACACTGTTTCAATGTAGACCTTACGACCGCTAATCGAAAACCGAAAATCATAGTGGAATTCGTGCCGATCCCGCCAAAACTCGCGTCGCTCAACAACTTGATCGATCTCGCCTTCAGCCTCAACATGCTCATGCATCATCCTCGATACGGTTCGCATGTCTTCGTTCTCAATATTCTTGCGGAGCCATTCAGCGGGACGTTGAAGCCAAACGATGTACCCGTCGCACTTCCATTCCCGCAGGGCCGCTCTAAACGCACCCAGTATCTCTCGGTCTGCCAACGGAGCCATTATTGAGGCTCCGAAAAGACGCGGACAGTTGTTCCACTCTGAGTTGATCTGACAACACTATTGCGGGAATTGATGTAAGTCAATTTCAGTGTCATCGGAAATGTCACTCCATCCAGATTAATGACTTATGTCAATTTCCTAACCGCCCTCCATGGGAATTCTCGCTATTTTTTGCGCGGCGTAAAAGTGATCAAACGTATACGTTATGTCGATGTGTCGATTTTTCTACCACTGTCGAGTGAATCGAACAGTTGGTTAAATTCGAATCGCAGGCAGGGCTGGCGGTTTAACCACGAAATACACGAACCACACGAAAGAGCGGCAGGGGGGTGATGGTAGTCGTCCAGCAGATTCAGGGAGGCCAGCAGATTGGGGAGGTTGCAGGCGAGGTTGGCGGTTTTTACCACGAAAGACACGAACCACACGAAAGAATCGCAGAGGGTCAAGTGATCGGGATATGGCAGAAGAATGGGGGCAGGAGAATGGTAGAGTCGTGCATTCTTCTGCCCCCATTCTCTTGCCAATTGAGAACGACCAAAGGACAGAGTTCGTGGTTTTGAACTCGAATCAAAGGCAGGGCGGGTGGGCGGTTTGACCACGGAAGACGCGGAAGTGACGGAAGAATCGCAGGCAGGGTTGGCGGTTTAACCACGAAATACACGAAAAACACGAAAGAATCACAGAGGGTCAGATGTTCGATCCAGGCAGAAGAATGGGGGCAGGAGAATGGTAGAGTCCGGCATTCTTTTGCCCTCATTCTCCTGCCAATTGAGAACGACCAAAGGACAGTGTTCGTGTTTTTGAACTCGAATCGCAGGCAGGGTTGGCGGTTTAACCACGAAAGACACGAAATACACGAAAGAGAACAAGTACGCTCCCCTGCGATTTTTTCCTGTGGTTCGTGTATTTCGTGGTTACCAATCACGCTGGCTACGCGATGCTCGCTGTCGGAGAAAATTGAGTGGTTGTGGATGACGGCTCGGGTCTGGTGGCGGGCGTTTGGGGTGCCCCTTCAGGGCTTGTGGGGCTGCTTGTGCTGTCTCCCTGGGGCGTTGCCACAGGCTGCCTTGGTGGGCCCCTTCAGGGCGATTGGGATGATGGTGGCCGATTGGGGGGTGCGGGGGAGATTAGGGGCTGCTTGGGGGGGGGCAGACGCCGGGGGCTCTGACGCCTGCGGCTAGCCGCTAAACTGCGCAGTCGCCTACGGCTCGCCGCTAAACTGCGCAGACGCCTGCGGCTCGCCGTTAAACTGGTGGTTAGGCGGCTTCTTCGTGGGCGATGGTTTGGATGCGGCCCTGGGTTAGGCGGACGATGCGGTGGGCCTGGGCGGCGATGGATTCGTCGTGGGTGACCATGATGATCGTTAACTGGTTCTCTTCGTTCAACGATTTCAACAGGTCCATGATCTCTCCGCCTGTGCCGGAGTCGAGGTTGCCGGTGGGTTCGTCGGCGAGCAAAATCTCAGGGCGGCCGACGAGTGCTCGAGCAATCGCGCCGCGCTGCATTTCTCCGCCGGAAAGTTCCGAAGGACGGTGGCGGATGCGGTGTTCCAGACCCACCTGCTTGAGCATACTCAGGGCACTCTCGCGGATCTCTCGGCGACGTTTCCAATATCCCATCAGCGAATACCGAATCATCAGCGGTGTCATTACGTTCTCAAGTAACGACAGTTCCGGCAACAAATGATAAAACTGAAAGATGAACCCAAACACATGGTTCCTCAGCTGGTCCCGCGCTTTCTGGTTCAGGTTGTCGATCCGCTGCCCCTGCAGCAACACTTCACCAATGTCCGGTGCGTCCAGTAATCCCATCACGTGAAGCAGGGTACTCTTCCCCGATCCGCTCTGGCCCACGACCGAGATGAATTCGCCTCGGTTGGCTCTCAGCCCGGCGCCTCGCAGGACCGGTACATCGTGACTTCCTTTGATGTACGATTTGGAAATGGCTTCTGCTGCAATCAATGGGGTTGTCATTTTCAGGGTCTCTGCCATCGGTGGGTCCATCCTGCCCGAATCTTCACAAAAATCGTTGAGTCGTCCAGTCAGTCGGTGTTGTGTGTTGGTTTTGCGGACGGCATTCGGAGAATGCCTGCTGCGGGAACGCGGCGGACGGCACTCGGAGAGTGCCTGCTACTATTCGTAACGGAGGGCTCGGACTGGGTGCAGGCGGGATGCTCGGAGGGCTGGCAGGACGCTGGCCAGTACTGCGATGCTGATGGCTCCGGCTGCAACAAAGAACACCATCCATGGACTTACTCGGGTTGGAATCTCCATAAAGTAATAAATCTTTTCGTCGAACACCTTGCGTCCGGTGATCCAGCTTAAAATATCTTCGATCTCGTTGATGTATGTCACAAATAACAGTCCCAGTCCCACGCCGGCTGAACTGCCCACGATCCCAAGGCCAAGTCCATACGACAGGAAGATGGACATCACGCCCGTTGAACTGGCTCCCAGTGATTTCAGAATTCCAATGTCCCGAGTCTTCTCAACGACGATCATGTAAAAGATCGCCAGAATCCCAAACCCGGCGACGGCGATAATCATAAACAACAACACGTTCAGGATTGCGGTCTCCACTTCCACCGCGGCCAGCAGCAGGCCCTGCTTGTCTTCCCAGGTTCGGATATTCACCTGTCCTGGTGGGAAGGCGGCTTTCAGGCGAGAGACGACTTCTTTGGCGTCGTCATAGTTCTTCAGCCGAATATGAATCGAAGTGATGTGATCCACTCCCTCAGCAATCATCCCGCGGTTCCGCTGAAGCTCATCGATGTTCATCAACACGATCGATGTGTCAAATTCGTTCATCCCGCTGCGGAACGTATCCACAACTGTGGCCGAAAACTTGACGACTTCCGGTGGTCGGCCCGAGGTCATGGTGCTCAGGATCACGTCGTCTCCCGGGTTCACCATCATCATTTTTTCCATTCGCCCCGTGTCCGGGTCGCGAACCTGAAAACTGACAATGCCTTCTCCCAGGTACAGTCGTGCTCGCAGTGGCCCGTTGTCCGGTGATTCAAGCCCTTCCGGCATCTGAGCACCAAACGGGTCTTCCGGGACGTCTTCCGCAAACTGATCCGGAGGTATGTTCGGCAATGTGCTCGTACCTTCCGCTCCGGCAATTGCTCCCGGTGCACCCGTTTCGTCAAACGTGGGTGCTGTTGCGGCAGGTGTTGAGGCGGCTGGGATCGTAGATTGCTGAGGAAGGAACTGCTGTTTTTCCCGCAGGATCATTTCTCGGTATGCGGCGGCTTCTGTTGTGAGCTCCCAGCCGAGGGGTTCGTCGGCAGATCGCAGTGGTGGTCGAATGACCTGACCTTCTTCGATGATCGCGTTGTAACTGTCGAGATACCCGGCGAGCGGTCCGACCAGTGCTTTGCCTTCAGGGTCAATCCCATGAATCTGCACAAGCGTTGTGATGGGGGCTCCGCTGAAGGGATCGGTGAAGGTGATCATCCCTGGGATTTCTACGGTGGGGGTCATCGCTTCGACGTAATCACCGACGGCGTTGCGAACAACTTCCATCTGTGCTTTCGAATTTGCAATCCCGTCCATCGAACGGGATTCAATCACGATGTCGGCAAGGAAGTTGTGGAGCCGGTCTCGCATCTCCGTCGCAAACCCGGCCATCACGCTGTTCACAACGATCATCGTTGCGACACCCAGCATCACGCTGATAATACAGGCCAGCGCGATATACTTGGTGCGCAGATATCGCACGCACAACAACAGCTTATACATGACAGGTACTCCCTTACCCTACTGAAACCCGTGTATCCTTACTCCGCGTGGCGATGCAGCGGAAAGAAAATCACATCACTGATCCGCCGACTGTTAGTCAGCAGCATCACGAGTCGATCAATCCCGATTCCCAGTCCACCCGCTGGCGGCATGCCGACCTTCAGGGCTTTCACGAAATCGTGGTCCATTTTGGCCATTGAATCTTCTTCGTCCTGTCCTTCCAGCTGAGTCAGAAACAGTTGCTCCTGCAGACGCGGGTCGTTCAGTTCCGTATAGGCGTTGGCCAGTTCCATTCCTCGAATAAACAGCTCAAATCGTTCGGCGACGGCCGGATTGTCTCGCTTTCGCTTCGTCAATGGGCAGATCGATGCCGGATAGTCCATTACGAAGACTGGTCCTCGCAGATGATCTTCGACCGTTGCTTCAAAGACTTCACTGACGATCACGTCCGGATGAGTCCCTTCAACTTCAATTCCAAGTCGCTTCGCGGTCGCGATCACGGCATCGGTGTCGGTCAGGTCGCAGCCGGCGTGTTCTCGAAACAGGTCCGCATACGTGCGGCGTGGCCATGGCGGAGTCAGGTCAACGGTGTCGCCATCTTCGCCCCACGGGATCAGCAGCGAATTGCCAAGACACTTTGCTGCGTTGACGATTAACTCTTCGGTCAGATCCATCATCGATCGATAATCGCCATATGCCTGGTAGATTTCGATCATCGTGAATTCAGGATTATGGGTCCGGTCAACGCCTTCGTTGCGAAACACGCGGCCGATTTCAAACACGCGCTCAATCCCGCCGACCATGAGTCGCTTCAGATGCAGCTCGAGTGCAATCCGAAGATAGAGCTCCATATCGAGCGCGTTGTGGTGGGTGGTAAACGGACGAGCTGCGGCTCCTCCGGCAATCGAATGCAGGACCGGTGTTTCGACTTCGTTGAATCGATGGCTTCGCAGCGTCTGACGGATTGAGTCCAGAATTTTGGATCTCTGAAGCATCCGATCCAGTACGCCGTCATTGTAGATCAGGTCGAGATATCTCTGGCGCAGCAGAGTTTCTTCGTCCTGGACACTGTGAAATTTTTCCGGTGGCTGCGTGAGTGATTTGCAGAGGACGGTGAGCTGTGTCACCTTGACTGACGGTTCACCAGCATCGGTTCGCCACGTATGGCCATCGACGCCGATCAGGTCGCCGAGGTCCACGGCACCCATCAGTTCCCATTGCTCTTCGGTCAGGTCGCCTCGAGAAAACAGCAGCTGGATGCGGCCGGTCTGGTCCTTGATGTCGTAAAATCGCAGCTTTCCGGCTTTGCGACGCAGCATGATGCGGCCCGCAATTCGCACGGATGCTCCGGTTACGCCGCTTTCCGCAGGCACTTGTTCGCGGGCAGCGAGGATTGACTGATGACTATCAAATCGCTGGCCCCATGGGTCGTGGCCCAGGGATTCGATCTTTTCCAGCTTTTCCAGACGAGCTTTCTCGAAGCGATCCGGTTCCTGTGGTTGCTTCACAGCCTGCGGTTTCGCCTTGCCCGCCTCCGTCTGCGGGTTGGGTTTGCCGGTGTCCGTCATTTCGCCGTTCGAGTCTGCTGCCGCCATGAGTCCACGCAGGTCGTAATGACCAGCTTCATTTGTTAAGAGAGAGAAGTTCGCGAACTGGCGGAATATCAGCCGGTCGCTCGAGAATCGGCGGATATTGCTGGAAAGCGCTATTCAGGTCAATCCCAGCCCTGGAACTGCTCAATCCCAGTCAGCGGAAGCAACAACAGGCAACCAGCGGCCATCAACGCGGCGATCTGGTCGTCCACCATAATTCCCAGTCCCCCCGGTAGCTTTTCAAAGGTTTTAATGGGCCAGGGCTTCAATACATCGAAAAATCGGAAGAACAGAAATCCGGCGATGAGGTATGGCAGGGTGACCGGGGTCAAGGCAAATACGAGCGGAAATGCAGTCATTTCATCCCAGACCACGCTTCCGGGGTCTTTTTTGTTGCGTAGGCGGGCGCCGGTCGCACAGATCGGAATGCCAACGACAAACATGATTAGCCAGATGAAGATTCTCGGGATTGGGCCAAGTTCGAAGTATCCCAGCGACCAGCCGATGGGGATGCCCCAGAGACTTCCAAACGTTCCCGGTGCGACGGGAATCATGCCGAGGCCAAATCCCTCCGCCGCAAACAGAATGATTCGTTCTCGTATGTTCATGGATGTGACCCTCTTTCAAATTGATTCACTCAGTTTAACGGCTAGCCGCAGGCGAAGGAGCGCGAGTTCCCCAACAACGAGCCGCAGGCGCCGGAGTGAGTTCTCTGACGAGCGAGCCGCAGGCGTCGATGACCCCGACACGGCTTCGCTCAGCCGCAACCAAGTTCAGTCGAGGGAATCGAGCAGTTGTTTGAATTCGAATCGCAGGCAGGGTTGGTTACCAAACACGCTGGCTACGTACTGGCGCCTGCGGCTAGCCGCTAAACAAAACACACGCAGGCGCCTGCGGCTAGCCGTTAAACTCAATACCGTTCAATATTTTCATAAATCGCGGCTCCTGCTAGAGTTAGGTTGAAC
>JAEUIH010000087.1 GCA_016795105.1 Planctomyces sp. | reverse complement strand
GACTCGCGACGAACTTTTGAGACCGCGATTTCTACGGTTTCATGCATTTCAGGACAGACACAAGCTACGATTTGTCCCGTCCTGGTTCGAGTACTGCCGCGGCGCAGGGGTGTGCTCGGGCAGGAATGCCCAAGCTACGATTTGTCGAGCACTGCTGCGGCGCGGGGGTGTGCCCGGGCTACTCGACAGTCACACTCTTGGCGAGGTTTCGAGGGCGGTCGACGTTGCAGCCTCGGAGCAGAGCAACATGGTACGCGAGGAGCTGCAGCGGTATTGCGCACACCAGTGGTTGCAGGTAGTCTTCGACATCCGGGACGTAGATCACTTCGTCGGCGACTCGAGCAACATCCCGATCTCCTTCGCAGGCAATCGCGATCACCGGGCCTTTGCGAGCCTTGATTTCTTCCATGTTGCTCATCACCTTCGGGTAGATTCCACCTCGAGGGATGACAAATACACTGGGAGTCTGCTGATCAACCAGGGCGATTGGGCCGTGCTTCATTTCGGCGGCCGGATAACCTTCAGCGTGAATGTAGCTGATCTCTTTGAGTTTCAGAGCCCCTTCGAGCGCGACTGGAAAGTTGTGAAGTCGTCCGAGGTATAGAAAGTTGTTGAAGTGATAGTACCGGTCTGCAACTTCCCGGACTTTGTCATGACACTCAAGGGTTTTCTGAATTTTTTCCGGCATATCGCGCAGCTGACGAATGATTCTGCGGCCCGCCGGGAACGACATATGCCGCATGCGGCCAAAGTAGAGCGACAGCAGAGTCAGAACGGTCACCTGCGACGTGAACGCCTTCGTGGAAGCAACGCCAATTTCAGGACCGGCGTGCAGATAAATTCCTCCGTCTGCTTCCCGGGCGATCGTGGACCCGACAACGTTGCAGATTGCGAGTGTTGGGTGTCCTTTGCGTTTGCACTCCTTCATGGCTGCCAGCGTATCGGCGGTTTCACCACTTTGGGTAATCGCGAAGATCAGCGTGCGGTCTGAAATGGGAGGATTTCGGTAGCGCAGTTCACTCGCATACTCCACTTCGGTGGGAAGCCTCGCGAATTCTTCAAGCAGGTGTTCGCCGACAAGTCCGGAGTGCCAGCTCGTACCACAGGCGGTCAGGACAATTCGATCGATCTTGCGGAGTTCTTTTGGGGTGAGGTTGAGTCCGCCAATGACGGCCGTTGCTTCTTCCATATCGAGCCTTCCGCGCAGAGCGTTTTCAACAGTCTGCGGCTGCTCGTAGATTTCCTTCAGCATGTAATGTTCGTAGTCACCCAGCTCGATATCTGCCGACACCTGCTGGAGTGTCTGAATCGACGGCCGAATATTGCCGGTATGTCGATGCTCAATCTGCAGACCATCAGCACGAAGAACGGCAACCTCATGGTCGGAGAGGTAGACAACTTCTTTGGTGTAGCCGATGAGCGGACTCGCATCACTTGCCAGAAAGTACTCATCACGCCCCACTCCGATCACCAGTGGGCTGCCCGATCGTGCAGCGATGATCGTCTCCGGTAATTCGGTGAAAAGAATGCCAAGACCATATGTGCCTTTCAGCCGATCCAGAGTTGCGTTGACCGCCTTCAGGCAGGTTGTCAGATCGTCTGCACTGCCTCCCAGTTTGATTTGCTCATCGAGATGATGGGCAATCAGATGGGCGGCGACTTCTGTATCTGTCTGAGAACGAAACACGTAACCAAGCTGCTGCAGCTGTTTGCGCAGCGAATCAAAGTTTTCAATAACTCCGTTGTGAACGATGGCAACCTGCTGGTTTCCTCCAAAGTGGGGATGAGAATTGATATCATTGGGTTCTCCGTGAGTCGCCCATCTTGTGTGACCGATTCCCACATGTCCGATCAGCGGCTGAGCAGCAATCAGTCCGCCCAGTTCAGCGACTCGCCCTGCCCGCTTTCGAACTTCAATTCCCTGTTCGGTGAGCACTGCGATTCCCGCAGAATCGTAGCCTCGATATTCCAGACGGTGCAGGCCTTCCAACAAAAGGTCTGCGACATTACGAAATCCGACGTAGCCAACGATTCCACACATACGATCGCGCCTTGAGAAATGAGGCACAGCGAATTGCTGAAGGAAGACCCTATCTCGTAGAGCGATTTCCTGTCAATTGCGGTTGTTTCGTGTGGCTCGCGAATTCACGCGTCATTCGCAGATATCGTCAGGACCTGGATTTGGATCGGCAGAAACTGCCGATCTACGGTGTGCTGACGGCGCGGCGGGAGCGGGGGGAGAGCGACAGCGGGTCGGGCAGGAATGCCCAACCTACAACTTGGTGTCGGGCAGGAATGCCCAACCTACATTTCATTTGGTTAGAGGGAGAGGCGGGACATGGCGACTGAGGAGGTTGGTGTGGCGGTGATGGGTTGAGTAATGGATTCGGATTGTCGAGCCACCAGTTCAGGCGGCATGAATCTGTCGAGTCGTGGTCGGAAGATCACCAGCAGAAACAATGGCAGGTACCAGAGCACATAAGTGCCGATGTCATCGGGATACCAGAGTTGGGCTGCCACAACGAGTGCGGTTGAGTTTGCGAGGAGGTTTTCGAGGTTGCGCGGTCGAGGGAGCACAGTCATCGCTGTCAGCATCACAAAGAACACGGCGCCGAGTGGGATTCTTAGAAACAACTGACTCAGTGGTACGCCAGAGGATGCTGTTTCATCCAGCAGTTGAAAGACGGTCCAGTTTGTCGTGGTAACGATCTTTCGCATGAATGAATCTGTGTCAGCCGAGGTCAGGATCAGGCAGCCGACGAGTATTGCAGCGACAAACGCAAGCGATGTGCCGAACCTGAGTGCACCATTTCGACCATAAAACACGGCCCAAAGTGGCACAAGAAAGACGGCGAAAAACAGTGTTCCGCTTGCCAGCCCCAACAAAACGCCGGCAACGGCCGGTTTGCGGTAACTGGCAATCGCCCAGGTCAGGCAAGCGCCCGGCAGGACGTGGCTGAGTTGATGGACATGATACCCGGTGCTTGGCAGAAGAAGGTACAGTAGGCTCATCGACAGACCCAGCTGAAGGCTGCCGAAGTGAGTTTTGCCGATGTACACCAGCCCGAGTACCACAATGGTGTGTGCTACAACCACGAGCGACAGTGCCATGAGAATCTCATTCACCATTGCTTCGTCGGACTCATTTCGATCATGCTGGACCACGGGTGATGACAGCTGAACGACGCTGGCGGCACCTGCTGCGAACAGCGTTTCCGTCGGCGCTGGAGGTAGATCACCTTCAACAGCAGTCGAAGTCGGCACATCTCGGCGTTCCAGAAGGGCTCGACCATGCCGAATCGTGGACATTGTGCTGTCTGGCGGATCCGTAAAGAACACACTGCACATCAAGAGTCCAAATGCCGGAATGCAGAGAAACGTGATGCCGGACTGATTCAGGTTTTGGTCGAGTCGCGGCCTGCGTGTCAGAGATTCGTCATAGATCAGGCGGATCATGAGCAGCAGGGAGAATCCGAGGAGAGAGATTGAACTCCACGTATAGATCGGATGAAAACGAGGTTCCTCAACGACACTGCCGGCGTCAGATGGTTGAGCATCCTGCACCGAATCGGGTGTTGACTGGGGCTTATCCACCTGAGCAAGACGTGCCATCCATGATGCGGGTTCCGCGGAATCGGGCGGTACGTTCTTCCACTTACTCGTAATGACGAGTGAGACTGAGATCAGGAGAATCAGCAGAACATCCAGATTCCGCACTGAGAACAGCCGCGAAAACCGAAAGAAGACTGCCAATACAAGCACTGATACGTAAACGAGCCACGTGGGATTGGCTGCGTCCACGAAAAGAAATTGTTTTTCCATTGTCATTGAAGGTCCGATTTCTGACCGGAAGCCGCCAAAACAACCCCTTGTCTGGCGAGGTCAGAAAACGATCCATTTCAAAACGCAGCAACCATGCCACGTTAACCCAAAATTTATCCCCACTTCCATTGAATGAAAATCGCACGAGTTTGGCAACCACCCAGTCGCTGATTTCATGGTCAAAACAGAATGCAATAAAAATTCCCGGTTAGACTCTTGACAGACTTCCTAACCCGCTCACAAACGCTTCGTTTTTTGGAATGTTCAGAAGTTCGAAAATCGAATTCTTGAACTTAAGGGCGTATTTACGTACAGCGAGTTTAGAGAATCGTAGAGAGTCGGTTGGGTGTTTGACTTGTTGCTGAGAGTGTCGGACTAGAATCGCAACACTGAAAACAAGTCCTGTTTTGACGACTCCTGTTTCCTCAAAAAATCAAAGAAATATCCAGGCGGTTATGACAGATCTGAATAAGGTATTGGCCACCGCGGCGATTCCCCCGGACGCCCGAAATGTTGACATGCAGCGAATCGAGGCTGCAGTTCGCGAAATTCTGCTGGCTGTGGGTGAGAATCCGGATCGGGATGGCCTGAAGGAGACCCCATCTCGCGTGGCGAGAATGTATGCTGAGATCTTTGGAGGGCTGCATCTCGACCCGGGGCGGCACCTGAAGAAGGTCTTTGAGGAACAGTATGACGAGATGGTGCTGGTGCGGGATATCTCTTTCAACAGTATGTGCGAACATCATCTGTTGCCGTTTATGGGAGTGGCACATGTGGGCTACATTCCTCGAGGGAAAGTCACCGGACTCAGTAAACTCGCAAGAGTCGTGGATGAAGTTGCTCGGCGACCACAAGTGCAGGAACGCATGACTCATATGGTTGCAGACCTGGTCGAAGGTGAATTGGATGCTAAGGGTGTGATCGTGGTGATCGAAGCAGAACACACCTGTATGACCATTCGAGGCGTCAAGAAACCGAATGCGTTGACAGTTACCAGTGCAGTCCGGGGACTCTTTAAAAACAACTTTGGAAGTCGAGCCGAGGCGATGGCTCTGATCAACGGCAAATGATTGCATTGTTTGTGATGAAGCTGGCCGCCGGCATTACCCTGATGTGGCTGTTGATGCCGCGCAAAGAAGTGACGGATGGTTTTTTTCGGATTCAGATGCGGCTTGTGTTGGGGCTGTCTGTTCTCGGAGCTCTGTTGCTTTCCCGATCCGGAACATGGGAGGCAGTGCAGTCCGACGTAGCCGCCGAAGAGACGGCTCGTTGGTTACGGGGCCTGCAGATTGCGGCTGCGGTAGTTGCCTATCCGGGTTCGATCTTCTGGGCTCTTGGACGACGAACTCCCGGTAACATCGCAATCTGGGCTCTGGCACTCCTTACAAACTCAGCGCTGCTTCTGCATTCCATCCGCATTCCGAACGAGTGTCATGCAGTGCTGCAGATGCTGTCCGACGTGACGTCTGCCGGAGTTCTGGGAGCAATGCTGACAGGGATGTTGCTGGGCCACTGGTATCTGACAACTCCAACGATGTCGATCAAGCCATTATGGTGGTTCACCAAAGCTCTCATCGTGGTTGGGGTGATGCGGTTGATCGTATCTTCGATACTGGTCGCGACGAGCGGAATGCCAGGATTGTCTCTGCCTACAGGCCTGTGGTTTGGATTGCGACTCGTCTGTGGAATCGTGATCCCCGTCATTGTTGCGGTGACTGTCCTGAGAATTTTGAAGTACCGGAATACTCAGTCCGCGACAGGAGTTCTGTTTGCGGGCCTCATCCTGATCTTCATGGGGGAAATGATGGCCGCACTGCTCGAACGAGCAACTCGAATCCCGTTCTAAGGAAAACCGCCTGAAGTGGACCAAAAGTCGTCCCACGGGATCGCGGGTTTCGGCGAAATCTGAGACGATCAGTGATAGTTTTTGGACAATTTTATCCAATGTAGATTCGCAGCAGGTTGAGTCCTCATGCACATCATTTTTCAGTGTCCGGTCTGTGCGAAGCAGAGTCTGTCGGTACCGGAAACACCGAAATCGCGGGTTGGATGTGAGTGCGGGTGGTCTCGTGATGACGGGGAGCGGGACTTTACGGATGGAGTTTTGAATCGATGCCGAATTTGCGGATGTGAGGATTTGTGGCGGCAGAAGGATTTTCCGCCGGCATTGGGTTTGTTTTTTGTGGGGATGGGAATCATTTTGAGTTCAACGGCGTGGGCTTTTCATCTTCCTGCAGTGGCACTTGGGATTCTGATGGGGTTTGCGCTGGTCGACCTGTTACTTTATACGTTCATGGGGGATATGCTTGTGTGTTACCGTTGTCGAGCTCGACATCGTCGAACGGCAATGGATGAGGCTCACCCGAAGTTTGATCTGGAAGTGGCAGAGCGTTACCGGCAGCAGGATCTTCGTCGTCAGCAAAACGGCGTAAGGTAGGACCACGTTGTCGCGTCGCAAATTTGTTCGCAGACGCTGGCAGTTTGGAGTGAAGGATACGTGGAGGAAATCCGCCGCAGGATTCAGGAAGACTTGCTCGATCTGATCGAGGGCGAGGTTCGCACGGACCGTTCGATTGTTGCTCAGTATTCGACCGACGCCAGTCTTTATGAAGTTGAGCCTGCGGGCGTTGTATTTCCGAAGCATTCTCGCGACGTTGAATTACTGGCTGCATGGTCGGCCGAACAGCATGTGCCCCTGATTGCAAGAGGTGCTGGCACAGGGCTTGCCGGTGGTTGTCTGGGCCGGGGCATTGTGATTGATTTCTCCCGGCACATGAATCAGGTGCTGGAAGTGAATTCCGGCACCGTGCGAGTCCAGCCGGGGGTCACGCGAGAACGGCTGAATCAAATATTGCGGGAACAAGGTCGTTATTTTGCACCGGACCCCTCGAATTCACTGGTCACTACGGTCGGCGGAATGCTGGGTGTGGATTCGGCTGGTTCGCATGCAGTTCGAGTTGGATCAGCTCGAGATCATGTCAAAAGTCTCGAATGCGTTCTTTCGGGAGGTCAGCGGCTTGAGCTTGGCCGGGAGACGGTCGAAAAGTCATATTTGATTGCTCAGCCCAGCGTAAGTCTGGTGGATCATTCGCTTGAAGAGATCTCCGGGCCTCGATTTCTTCCACCGGTCCGCAATGAGGCGTTACGTCTGACATCGCTGACTCCGGCGACACGCAGAGCCGATCTGCTGGAGCGACTCGCCGCGATTTTGCAGGAACATGAAGCATCAATTGCTACGCATCAGCCGCCGCTGCTGAGAAACTGTGCGGGGTATATGCTGCGTGGAGTTCGGCAGGGACAACTGCTCGATCTGCCGCGTCTGCTTGTGGGGTCCGAAGGAACATTGGCGCTCTTTACCGAAGCGACTCTGTTTACGACTCCACTGCCGGCATTTCGGGCGGCCGCAATGTTGATGTTTGCTTCGCTGGATCATGCGATTCAGGCAATGCAACTGCTATTGCCGCTTGAGCCAAGTGCCTGTGATCTTCTGGATCGCCGATTGCTGAGTCTTGGCAGGGGCACGGACCCCAGATTTCGGGAATTGATTCTTCCGGAGGCGGAAGGTGGGCTGATCGTTGAGTTTCCCGGGAGCAGCGAGCTGGAAGTGCGTCAGCGCCTCAGCGATTGCCGAAGGATGCTCGATGCAAATGAAATTGACTATCGAATGACTCGTGACGCTTATACGCTGGATGACGTTGAGCTGATCTGGTCGCTGCCATCAAAAGTTGTTGCACTTCTGGCAACTCTCAAAGGAGCTTCGCGACCTTTGCCATTCGTTGAAGATGTGGCGGTGCCACCTGAGCGACTGGCGGAGTTTATGGTGCTGGCTCAACGAACGTTTCAAAAGCACGAGGTCACAGCAACACTGTATTCGCATGCTGCGTCCGGTCAGCTGCATTTTCGTCCGATTCTGTCAGTGCCGGTGCCTGGAGACGGTCATCGCATCGAGGCCATTGCGAGGGACCTGTATCGTCATGTAGTGCTTGTCGGAGGAACGATCAGTGGAGAACACGGAGATGGCTTCTCACGGACTTCGTTTCTGCGAACTCAGTACGGCCCGTTGTACAGAGCGTTTCAGCAGGTCAAGAATGTGTTTGATCCTGAAAATCTGCTGAACCCTGACAAGATTGTGAGCAACGATACTCAGCTGACAACCAGACACTTTCGCCGAGTACAGCCCGATGACGATCGCATCGCGCCGGTTGCTGACGGACCTGTCCTCCCTGTACTCCAATTGAACTGGACTCGCGAAGAAGCCATCGATGCGGCGATTCGGTGCAATGGATGCGGGGGCTGTCGTGTCCGCCAGGAACCATTGCGAATGTGTCCGTTCGTGGAAGATGACTCCAATGAAGAGCTGACACCAAGGGCCAAAGCTAACACTGTTCGGCGAGCACTCACGTTGGCGAGCCACCCGGAACTACTGGCAGGTGCGTCAATCCGTCCGGTGCTGAACAGTTGCTTTAACTGCAAACAGTGTCAGCTCGACTGTCCATCGGAAGTTGATATTCCACACCTGATTCAGGAAGCGAGGGCACAGCAGGTGGCAGCCAACGGACTGACACCATTTGGACGACTGTCATCTCGAGTTCATACGTATGCTCGTCTTGGAGCCCGATTTCCACTGATCATTAATCGACTGTTGCGAAATGGGCTGTTTCGGAGACTGCTTCAAAGAACCACAGGAATCTCAGCTCGTCGTCGACTTCCAAAATACTCGAATCGTCCGTTCCTGAAAACGCCCCGCGTTCAGTCCGAATTGAATTCCGGAACGCCTGGGGCAACTCGACCTACCGTCGTCTATTTCGTGGACTACTTTGCCAACTACCATGACACGGAGCTCGCTGAGGCGTTTTGCCGGATTCTGGAACACAACAACTTTCGTGTTTATGTTCCTCAGGGCCAGACGATTTCCGGCATGGCCATGATCTCCGTGGGAGACATGATCAATGCCCGAATGGTGGCTGAACAGAATGTGCGCGAACTGGTCGAACCAGCCCGTGAAGGCTATCCGGTATTGTGCACTGAGCCTTCTGCGGCGCTGTGTTTGTCTCAGGAGTATCCTCTGCTCCTGAAAAATGACGACGTGAATGTGATTGCCCAGCAAACACTGGATGCAGGCACGTTTTTGCTGAATCTTCATAAACAGGGAAAGCTGCGAACTGATTTTACTCCCCTGCCCCTCAATGTGGCGTGGCATACCCCGTGCCATGTGAAGGCTCTGCGACGAGGACAGCCGCTTGTCGAACTGATGGAGCTCATTCCGAAACTTCAGGTCACTGAAATTGATCGAGGATGTACCGGAATGGCAGGGATCTGGGGGCTTGCAGAAGAGAATTTTGATCAGTCGCTGCGAATCGGTGACTCACTCGTAAAAACGATGCAGTCGATCGATGTCGTCGCCGGAGTGACGGACTGCAGCAGTTGTCGTATGCAAATGGAGCAGGGAGCTGCAATTCCAACAATTCACCCTGTCAAACTGCTGGCTCTTGCGTACGGTATTATGCCGCGTCTCGCAGAACGACTGAAAATCAGACCATCCGGGCTTTCGATGTCATGAAGATCAAGGTACTGTTTTTTGCAAAGGCCAGAAGCCTCACCGGCTGTTCCGCACACGAATTTGAAGTTGCGGATGGCAGTTGTCTCCATGATCTGACAACATCGATCTACACAGTTTTTCCCGAACTGTTGTCGATCGGAAGCACTCTGCTTTGGGCTGTGAACGGTAAATACAGTGGACAGGATCAGATTCTGTCGGATCTAAGTGAAGTGGCCTGCTTTCCGCCCGTGAGCGGTGGATAGTTGATCGGAAATCGGCGACGTTCGAAAGAGGTTTGGAATGTTCGGGAGATGTGACAGGTGATCAGGCTGACAGAAGATGTGATCAACTTCGAGGACGTCACGAATTCAGTGCGCGACGTTCGCGCTGGAGCCGTTGTTCTGTTTCTTGGAACAGTACGTGAGATCACCGGCTCAGATGAAACATCGCACCTCTTCTACGAAGCCTATCCGGAAATGGCAATTCGATGTATGCACGAACTTGCAGATGAAGCGAAGCAGCGATTTCCCATTCAGGCAGTGGCCATTGTTCATCGAACCGGGACACTGGGGCCGGGAGATGTGAGTGTTGCGATTGCTGTCAGTACTCCTCATCGAGCTCAGGCATTCGAAGCTGGTCAATGGTTGATCGATTCACTGAAGGAGCGAGTCCCAATCTGGAAGCAGGAATCTTATAAAGATGGCCGCGTGGATTGGGTTCATCCCGGGCTGGATGCTCCAGCTGCCGGAAAGGAACCGTCATGAGCGCTGCTGGAGACCTGTTACCACAATTGATTGATTCGTTTGGTCGCGTTCACAATAACCTGCGCATCAGTGTTACCGACCGCTGTAACATCCGCTGTTTCTATTGTATGCCGGCCGACAACGTGGAGTTCATGCCTAAAGCGGAACTCCTCACGTTCGAAGAGATCGCTCGGGTCGTTCGGATTGCTGCCTCACTGGGAGTCGATCGAGTTCGTCTGACCGGTGGCGAACCACTGGTGCGCCGTGAGCTTCCATCGCTGGTTCGCATGCTGTCCGAAATCCCCGGGATTCAGGACATTGGGTTGACCACCAATGGGATTTTCCTGTCGGAACTTGCTCAGCCTCTGTATGAGGCAGGGCTTCGTCGAATGAACATCAGCCTTGATGCGCTCGATCCGGAGATCTTTCGCAAGGTCACTCGACGAGATGGCTACGATAAAGTCATTGAAGGAATTCAGGCTGCTCGAGTCGCTGGTTTCGAACCTATCAAGCTGAACGCAGTTTCAGTCCGGGGGCTGACGGAAGACCAGATTGTCCCGTTTGGCCGATTGGCTCGAGAATCAAATACGGTGGTCCGATTTATTGAATTTATGCCGCTCGATGCTGACAGCCAATGGCAGCGGGATAAAGTGCTGTTTGCTCATGAAATCATTGCACGACTGGAAGCTGAGTTCGGGGCGTTGTTGCCGACGGAACCCGATCATCCAAATGCACCCGCTCAGGACTATCGGTTCGCGGATGGCATTGGCCGAATTGGGTTGATCGCAAGTGTGAGTCGCCCGTTCTGTGGGAGCTGCAATCGGTTTCGTGTAACTGCCGACGGAAAGCTGAGAAACTGTTTGTTCAGCCACGAAGAAACCGATATTCGCGGACTCCTTCGTGGTTCTTCAAGCGATCAGGAAATTGCTCAACAGATGCTGAACTGTGTGGCTGCAAAGAAAGAGGGCCACGAAATCAACACCGCAAAATTTGTGCAGCCCGATCGCCCGATGTATTCAATTGGTGGCTGAAACGTGTGCGATTATTACGATCGAACCGAGATCAACTAAGCGCGTCCGCCATGTCGAGTCTTTGCGGGCACCCAGGTATTTGGACTCGTGACCTGAATTTCGCGGGCTTCTTCGGCTGTAATCGGTTGGTGACTGGACGATGGCATCGCTGACTTTCCATCGGCCACCTTGCGGGGCAGATAGTCGCCCGCCATGTGATCTTCACGATGACTGCGACCAAAGATCGACCAGAAGCCAAGACTTCCACCGGGAGTCCGAAAGAACCGCATCCAGAATATAAAGACCATCAGAGCAAATCCGACACAGCCGATGGTTGCTGCAAGCTTCCAGTTTTCCTGAGGTGCGAGACCAATCAGCATAAAAACAGTCACGCCGGTGCCAAGGGTGACGACGAACGTGGATGCAAGCAGACTTCCCGCATCATTACGGTTGTTTTGCCAACGTCGCCCCATTGAAAGACCTCGGAAGCGGATCGATCAGTTATCGTGTTTGATTCTCAGGAGTCATCTACTGCCGGGATGCACGACTGCGAATGCAACTCGGTAGCCTGCTCTTACGGATTCAGATTCTATCAACTGTGGGACGTCCGTCGAGAGACAATTCGAATGCGGGGCTTATTGCTGTCCTCTGATCACATTGCAGACTGCCATGACGTCTTCGATATAGGGTGCATCGGACTGAAGTTCCGGGAATTGGCTGACCACGGTTTCCCGAGTGAGCCATCCCTGCTCGTTGTCGACTCCGCCATAGAGGAGTGAAGCTGCGAAGACTGTTGCAAGAATCTGCTGCTGAGTATTTCGCTCGAACATTCGCTTCTGCACAACATCACGGATTTCAGTGATAGCCGGTGGGGCCGTGTCCTGTTCCTGAACGACTGCGGGTTCTGTGGATTGGGCGAGTTCCTCGGTCGTTTCGTCGCGTGGCAAAGGCCGAGTATTCAGGACAGACATCACTGATTGCCATTGGGGCCCGGCGGCTTCAAATGCCGGAAGTCCATTGCTCTGAAGTCGACGCAACTGATTAATCTGATTCAGGAGATTTCGAGTTCTCTGCGGCATTTTTTCATCCTGTGACGGCGCCTGGATGACACCGGCGATCTGCTTTCTGCTGTTCACCCATTTCGGCTGCTGTGCTTGAACGTCCCTCAGTGCCGATGCAGCTTCGAGGTTTCTGATGGTGCTGTAGCCGTTTCGTTGTGAATTCAGAATCTTCTGATGTGCCAGAAATCGATCCCGGATCTTGTCGCCGGTACTCAGTTCTGCAACTGAGCGAATCTGGACAACCAGCTGGTCAGGTTCAAGAGTAAGTCCCGGTGCAGCGGCCGCTACAATCCAGGTCGGGTGGCAACGGTCGGCGATGACAACACCGACCGGCTCAAAGTAGTTGTCCGTGGGCCGAAACACAGCCAGCTGATTTCCGATGCGAACATCATGGGCATCGCCAAGGTCAATGATTGCACGCCCCAGCGTGATTCTCTCGATTCGTCCAACGTAGTAGACAATCGAATCGATTTCTTCCGGCTTATCACTCACTTCGGTCGGCGGAGCAGCGGATGTCTGCGCCGAGAGCAGGAGCAATGACCATGCAAAGAGTGGAAGTGAGCAAAGCCGAAAGGACATTGGACGCGTTCCAAAGAAAGATACCACCGACGGAACCAGACGATTCATGGCGGGAAACGGTGAAGTCTACCGACAATCGCGTATCATATGGCTCGGATCAGGCAGATAGCAAAAGCAATCTTTCTTTCAGATAACGTCCCGGCAGCAAATTTCAGGGTTTCCAGCGTCAGGCGGCGGTCCTTAGGGCAAGTTCTTCGGTATTGACGGCTACGACGGCAATGCCGAGTCGGTCAGCGACGGCCGCTACTTCTTCCGGATTCAGGATGATCGTTAAACCGGCTTCAATGGCCAGAACGCGCCCACCGGATTCGTGCATCGATTTGATCGTTTCCACGCCGATTGTGGGCACGTCGAATCGCATATCCTGTCTTGGTTTCGCGACCTTCACCACAGTAAAACCGCCTCGGCGGCAGAGCTCCCCGGCTCGCCGGATACAACGATCCGTGCCTTCGATAGCTTCCACGGCAATGACTGCTGTGTCGTTGACCACAACGGTTTGACCGATGTCCAGTCGACCCATTTCCCGGGCCATTTCCCAGCCGAACTTGATATCTTTCCACTGGGCTGCCGTAGGTTTGCGATTTGTCAGAAATCCGTGTTTCACAAGTAACTCCGGGCAGTACTTCAGGGCGGAATCAAAAATCAAACCATCTCGCTCAAATTCGCGGATGACGGCCAGCAACAGCGTGTCATCTTTCTTGTCCTCGCGAGCATATGTCAACCACATGTGAATCGTCCGCCAGTCCGGCATCAGCCGAATCCAGCGAAATGGATGAAACAGGACCGTCTTTTCGATCTTGCCTGCCATAATGATTCGACTGACTTCCGCTTTACGAAACAGCCGAATCGCTTTTCCAAATCGGGCAAGAGGCGCGTACCGAAATGCATCACAGGCGTCATACAGCTCTTCGGATGCCATGCCTTTCACACCAAGTCCATAGACATAGTGGCCGGCTCGACGGGCTGCTCGAGCAAAACGGATTGGGAATTCGCCGGCTCCCGCAAGCAGACCCAATCTCATGGGTGGCATCTGATCCGCGCATTCCAGACTCTCCTGCCTCCGGAATGGCAGAATTAGAGGTGGGCCGGATGCATCCTGCAGGTCACTCATGATCTCACGCTGCTCGCTTTTCAGAATCATCTCGATCTTCAATGGCAGCGGTTCGGCTAACCAGTGCTCTCAACTCTTCCAGTTCTTTTTCGAGCTGCTTCACAGTCGTTCGAAGTTCCGGAAGTCTGCGAAGTGCCATCATTTGTCGAGTCGTTTCCGCTGCAGGAGCTGCTGGCGCACCGAGATACGCCTGGCCGCCAGGCATGTCACGATGCACTCCGGCTTTGGCTCCAATAATCGCTCCGGTTCCAAGATGAACATGATCCGCGATGCCGACCTGACCGGCACAGACGACGTAATCACCTGTGGTTACAGACCCCGCGAATCCGACCTGCGACACCAACAGATTGTGGCGTCCGATCTGGCAGTTGTGTCCAATCATGACCTGATTATCGATTCGTGTTCCGGTCCCGATAACGGTTTCGCCGACTTTCGCTCGATCAATCGTAGTCGCGGCCCCAATTTCAACATCATCGCAAATCCGCACAGTTCCATAGTGCGGCAGATGTTCGTGTCCGCCATTTACCAGTCGATACCCAAACCCATCTGCACCGATCACACATGCGGCATGGATAGTGACTTTGTTGCCAATCAGAATATCGTGATACAGGACGGTGTTCGGATAGATGGTCACGTGATCGCCGAGTCGACATCCATCGCCAATCACTACGCCAGCCCCAATCTCGCAGTTGTGACCAATCACGACATCTTCACCAATGACCGCCAGCGGATGGATGTTCGTGTTTTGCCCAATCACTGCCGATGAATGAATCACGGCTTTCGGAGAAATTCCGACACGCGACCGATCTCGTCGAGGAGCAAACAGGCCGGCGACTGTCAGAAAAGCTGGCTCCGGTTCCGAAACCAACAGGAACGTGCGGTTAATGTATTTAGCAATCTCGTCTGCACATCCGACTGACGCAATGACGACTCGTGCTTCAGAAGACGTTGCTCGTGGCAGATTCCTGATATCTCCGACGTACGCCAGCTGATCTGCCTTTGCCCGTTCAATTGTCTCTACGCCGCGAATTTCGATCGCAGGGTCACCCATGATCGTTGCGTCCAGCAGGGCAGCGATCTCACCGGATGTGAGCACTTTTGAAGTCTTCGCAGCGTGCATTCTGTGCTTCCCTGACAGATTTACAGTCGATTTTGGGTGGGCAAGGTCGTCCTGACGCAACTCGAGCGGAGTTGCCCACTTCAAACTGTATTCCATTCTCGCTTCAGAATGCAAGACGAGGTCTGCGCCGCCAATGGCTTGTGCTAAAGCAGCCCTTCTCGAAAAATCTTCGGAATCCGCTCGCGTTTTAATGTCACATGGTGAGGATAACTGCTGTGCGGTTCGCAAAGCTCTTCAAAACATAAGTCCATGTCCTGAATGAGTTTATCAACGTGAATGCCGGCGGTGATCGGGCCGAAGCCGCAGAGCCTTGCGCGGGCTGTTGCGTACATTCGTCGGGCTCCCCCCAGATTTCCTTCCTGGAAATGAAACATCGCAACGGATGCCTGAATGAGTCCCTGAAAAAACGGCTTTTCGGGCCCCGTCTGCTCGCTCCAGAAGTCCTCCCAGACGTCGTGACACGCAAAATACTCTTCCGAGTTGAATAAAGTGATTCCCTCGTCAATTCTCGGATCGCTGAAATTCGGAGGTCCCACCGTTCGATTTTCCTTGACTGATACCTAAGAATTCGGTGGCAGTTGGTACTGAGCCGTCGGAATTCTGTTTGTCCGCATTCAGTTCTGTATCTGTCTATCTGTCTGTTCAGTGATCCTGCGAACCTGGATTACTGTTGAATCTAAGGTCACTGTTGAATCTAAGGTCACCGTGGAATCTTAGAAGTCCGGTCCCGAACTTCTATCGAAGTTCAAAGATTTGGAGAACTGTGTTTCGTGGCAAAAAAGAAGGCATCGCCAAAACCACTTTCAACGCCCTCAACGACATCCGATCCAAAGTCCCCGGAGAATATCCGGAAAGTGCTGCAAACACTTGGCAAGCTCTATCCGATCGCAGAATGTGCGCTCCACCACCAATCCGCGTTTCAGCTCCTGGTCGCCACCATCCTGTCTGCTCAGTGCACGGATGAACGAGTGAATCAGGCAACACCTGAGCTGTTTTCCCTGTATCCCACAGCGGATGCACTCGCCAGGGCGACTCAGGAAGATGTGGAGAGAATCGTCAAGCCGCTGGGGTTCTTTCGGAACAAAGCCGCCAACATCCGGGCAATGGCGGCTGCACTTGTCGATCGACATCAGGGAGAAGTCCCTGAGAGTCTCGAAGAACTTGTCCTGTTGCCTGGCGTGGGACGCAAGACAGCCAGCGTTGTATTGGGAACCTGGTTCGGGATCCCCTCCGGCGTCGTTGTCGATACTCACGTCAAACGTTTGACGAATCTGCTGGGCCTGACAGAATCTTCCAATCCCGAAATCATTGAACGTGATCTTATCGCACTGATTCCCCGGTCCGAGTGGATCATGTTCTCACATCGCCTGATCCATCATGGACGCAAAGTCTGTATCGCTCGACGCCCTCGCTGCACCGAATGCGACCTCCTCCCGCTTTGCCCCCGAACTTCTCTCCCACCTCTTCCAAATGAAGTTTAACGGCAAGCCGCAGGCGATGTTGTCCTCCATCTTCATACGTGATTTCCTTCTGACTGATTTCAGCAAGGTAGAGGCGACTTCAAACCGACGGAAAAAAACAGTCAGATAACGAATGGCTCTAATATGTCCGGAGTTCGCCCGATTCTGCTCCCGATTTCGCGCCCGGGTTGAGTTCCGGTTCGCTGTCAGCAATTAAGGAACAGAAGTTCAGGATCTCACGTGCCTTGTCGAGATTGAATTTCGCATTCGCCAGAGCCGCATTTGAGTCTGATAGTTCGCCTTGTGCAACGGCACCTCGTTCGTGCAGCGTTGACATTCTTGCGTGATTCGAAGTGCATGAATCCAATTCACTTTCTGCCTTCGCAAGGTCCAGACGCAGCAGTCTGATCTGTGCCTGATACGCCAACCACGTGTGTTGCCACGCTTTGACAACCGGATCCAGTTCGTTGCTCAGTCTTTCAAATTCCGGTCGCGAACGTTCGATCTGTGTCCTGAGATCTTCCTCGGTCGTTTCTGCTGCCACGATACCCTCGGCTTTTAACTCTTCGAGTGGTCGGGAATACTGCGAGATCAGATTTTCATGAGGCTGTCGGTCTTTTCGGATTCGGGTTGCCGCCTGACGCAACTGTCGAAGCCGATCCGAGATTCGGATCACTGCTTCAACCGGATTGAGCTGCGGATTCTCAGTGATCGTGATTGAATTCGGATTGTTTGGGTCTGCGCTGGACGGAAGAATAGTAGCATTCGTCTGAGGCAAATCGGGATTTTGCCGAGTCTCTGAAACACGACTGCTCAGCTCAGTCTGCGGACCGCGAGTGGTTTCAGCCGACTGCATCAGCTCTTTCATGCGTCGTTCAACGATGGTCTCACGCATTTTGGCTCGGGTGACAAGGTTCTGCTCAATCTGCTTCAACTTGAGTCGAAGCCGCTGTGATTCAGATTCCTGAATCTGAAGACGCAGCTCGAATGAGTGGTCGACAAGCTTTCGAAGTTCGCGGATCTGATCTTCTCTGTTGACGTTCGGATTTTTCAGCTGACCTGAAGCCGCCGAAATTAACAGGTCCAGATCCGCATTTTCTTTGCGCATCTGCTTCAAGTCGGATTCGACTTCCGCGAATGTGCGATCTGTTGATGAATCTTCGAATGCTGATGGCCCTGACAGTAGAGGGACACCTGTGCTGCCGGGCGCGTTATCATCCGCTGTCTGAGCCCATGCCTGCTCGCTGGACGTCAGTTGCTGCATCCCCAAAACAACGATCATTAGGGCGACTAAGCGTTTCATACACATTTCCTTCTAAAATGGATTTCCGTGGGCTGGTTCGTTTTTGTTGTACGAATCCACTCGTGTCCTGAGCTGGATTATGGAGCCGTTTCCAGAAGCAACTGGTCAAGCTCGGAATTGAGTTCTTCAAGCTGCTGTTCAGCTTGTTCGTCGGACCATCTTGGTGCGGAAAGTCCGTCGCCGACATGACCTGGGGGTTCGCCCGATTGACCATTGGATTCAGCGACCTCAGCGGGCGGCACCTCACCGCTCAAGTACTGGCCGAATCCTGATACCAGACCTGCTGCAAATGCTGCGAGAACAGTTGTTGTGACAATTACCCACAGCCACCGCGTTCGCTCGCTTCGCTTCGGAAGCAGGTCACGGACGGCTTTCGGCAGCGGAAAAACATCAGGCTGTTGAGAATGAGCAAGACATTCCTCGAGCACACACGCAACCTGTTCGGCCGTTGAAAATCGTTCATCTGCTGACTTATGCAACAGCTTCATGACGATCGCAGCAAACCATTCCGGTACACCCGGAGTCAATTCGCTGATGGAACGAGGGGCTTCATCTGTGACTCGGCGGAGAATCCCGTACGTCGTTTCAGCCCGAAACGGCGGGCGACCGGTGATCATTGTGTAAAGCACACTGCCAAGGGAGAACAGGTCGCTGCGAGCATCAATTGTTTCGCCGCGTGCCTGTTCCGGTGACATATAGTGTGGTGTACCTGCGATCAGTCCGCTGCGTGTTAGTGTGGCATCATCTGCGGCCCGCGCCAGCCCAAAGTCTGTCAGCATGACTCGTTCTACGCCGCGTTCAAGCAGTATGTTTGCAGGTTTCACATCGCGATGGACGAGCCCCTGCGCATGTGCCGCAGCGAGCCCCCTTGCAACCTGCACGGCGATTCGCAGGACATCCGGAAGTGGCAACCCGCCGTCTCGGTCGATGCGATCCTGCAGAGATTCGCAGTCGATATATGGCATCACCAGAAACGGCAATTGACCGCTGGAATCCACCTGCAGAATTGGCATAACATTGGGATGCAGAATTGCGGCCGCCGCCTTTGCTTCCCTCGAGAATCGTTTACGAGCTGCCGCGACGGATGCAAGATGCGGAGCAATAACCTTGACGGCCACAAGCCGATTCAGGTCTTCCTGGAATCCTTTCAACACAATCCCATGAGCGCCCTGTCCAATGAACTCACGAATCTCAATGGTCCCTAGTCGCCCAAGGGATTCTCTTTTGTCTGTTGCCTGAAGAAAGTCGACAACGAAGTCGCTGGGTTTGATCTTCAGTCCGTCGTACTCTTCATCGCCCGAGGTACCTCCCGCGATTGGCTGGTTCGGAACCAGCGATCTTTCGACGTTATGGACAAGGCGATGTTCGCCACTCGTTTCCTCGCGAAGTACTCTGACTACATGTTGCCAGCTACCATCATCCGCAGCAAGTTTCTCCAGTCTTTCACGACACGCTGCACATTCCGAAAGATGGATGATCAACGCTTCCTCTTCAAGCTGAGTCAACTTGTCACCCAGTGATCGCGTCAGAGCACCAATATTGCAATGTGTCGAAGTCATAAAGTTGTCCAAAAAAAAGATCGTAGGTTGGGCATTCCTGCCCGACCCACCCCTGCCCGCTCCTGCCCGACCCACCCCTGCCCGACCCACACGCTCGCCGGCTCCCCGCCCTTTTTCGTTGAGAAGTCAGTCAAGGGTTGTTTAGATCCAGTATCTTCTTTCGGATTCTGGACATGATTCGGCTGCGGGACATGTAGATGCTGCCGGAGGAGACGTTCAACTCTTTTGACACAGCTTCCACCGGTTTCCCTTCAATGACCGTCAACCAAAATGCCTGCCAACTGCTTTCGAGGAATTCATGCCGAACCTGTTCGGCGACCCAGACGATCAGTTCGTGTTCATAACGGTGGATCAGTTCCTGGTCAGGTGGTGCTTCGGCGGTTTGAAGGGCTGTCAATAGATCACTTCCACCGACACCTCCAATGTGCTTTCGTTCACGCTTCATAAATCGAACGACAATGTTTCGGGATACGGTGGCCAGCCAGCGTCGAAACGAACCTGGCTGACCATCATCGGTCCATCCTTCAACCGATTGGGCTATTGCCAGGAGGATTTGCTGAGTCACATCCGGAACGTGTCTTTCCGGGACTCCGTAGCGTCGAACGAGTCGAATCAGGAAACCTTCATACGTGCACACAAAATCCCGCCATGCGGAATCATTGTGCTCGTCCTTCAGTTTTACGATCAGACTTTTTCTGGTTTCCAGATGCGACATAAGTGCTCCCTGGAATGATGAGTACCATGAACCACCTCAATCTCACGCAGCATCCGGAGATTTTTCAGAAAATTCTAGTTGCAGCTTGGGGATTCCTGCCCGAGCCGGCCCTGCGCCGCGGCAGTACTCGAACCAGCGCGTGACGGGCAGGAATGCCCATCCTACTTAGGCGGCAGTACCCTAACCAGTGTGTGACGGGCAGGAATGCCCACGCTACGGAATGGGTGCGTTCCGGAGTTCTTTAGCAACAGTGCGGACACGATCGACGGCTGTCGTGCTGATTCCGGAAAGGAGCGGCAAGTGGCGACCGGTCTGCGAAATGTCGCAAAGTGCAACCGCTTCGTGGAGCACTCGAATCGGGTTGATTTCGTTTCGGAGTCCTTCAAGCGGAAGAAATGTTCTACGGATTGATTCTGCCAGGTCATAGTCCTTGTCGTGTATCGCTTTGAGCATTCTTTGCGACAACGCGGGATTAATGCATACACAACCGGATGTGTATCCTGTGAGTCGAAACTTTGTCAGGTGGATCAGGGCTGGTTGTTCTCCAATCCCACTGCAGATCAGTTTCGGATCGACGAGTGATACCAATTTCTCGAGAAATACATCGTCGGCTGTGTCTTTGCGTACAATCGCGTACTTGATAAACGACACAAGTCCATCGCGAACAAGTTCAGCTGCTCCCTCCGGGCTGATGTAGCCTTCTTCCTTGATATAGAGGACTGCGGGCTTTCCGATTGTTTCCACGAATCGTCGAAATCCCGTCATCAGCCCTGCTTCAGTCATGATGGCTTTTGTTGGAAGGACCATCACCGTGGGGAACTGGAACTTTTTCAGAACGTCGGCCTGGTCCATCATTGTTCCATAAGCCGGGCCCGCCGACGGGATCACAATGGTGTCTTTGCCGGCACTTTGTTCGAGCATCTCCAGGAGTGAATGGAATTCGCTCGGACGGATGTGGTACAGGTTGGCATTCCCGCCATAAAGCAACATCGAGACGCCACCGTCTTCAAGGTAGCGAATGATCTTTGCATTTTCGCCCGGACAGATCTTTTCCGAAGCATCTCGTGCAAGCGGAGGGACGGCAAGGACAGATGAACGAAACTGTTCTGGTTGGATGGCTGTCGTCTGCATTAGGAATCTTTTTGTCAACTGAGACTCAGGAACGGAATTCTGCTGTCGTGTGATCGAATACAGGATAGCAGGGAATCGGTTGTTAAAGTAGCAGGCAGACTCCGTCTGCCGTCCGCCGGCACATCTGCGCTTGAATACTGAAAGCGCAGAAACTCAAATCAGTGCGTTGCGGACGGCACATGGAATGTGCCTGCTACTGTTTTATTGTCACTTCGCATTTTCATTGCGACGTCGAGCAGATTCCTGGATGCTCTTCTGCGCCTTCTGCAGACGCTCCGGCCAGACGAACTTTGGTGCTGTGGCGGGGTCGTAGTCCTTCAGATGGTCCTTCAAACGCGTGGCCGGTTTGGTGTACTGAAGTACTGTTGGTCCGAATACCGATTCGCAGATCTTCGCCAGTTCAGGGTCATACTCCTGAAGCTCCTTCCGAGTATTCACATGGTTGTGGTCATGATCGTCTTCCCGGTTGTTGTCAAACCATGACTGAACGCCTTCCGCGAAATACTCGTGATGATTGACGGATGCATACTTGCCTTTCCAGAGGCCCTGCTCCATTGCCTTTTCGTAGGTCGCCTTCAGCCGTGCATCAAATTCCGGATCGACCCGAACGAGACCACGCAGATGGATATTATGTGCAAATTCGTGAATCAGAATGCACTCGGTAGAATAGGGGTCTCCCGGATAACCCAGTAGGTTTTCTTCACCACATGAACAATACGGATCGTACTCGCTTCCCCCGGTACCTCGAGCTCTTGCATCCCAGAAATCTTTCGGCGAGATGTCCTCAAAGCCGTCTACCGGTCCAAGCTGAGCGAATTCGGGGAGATCGGTTGTAAATTCATTCCAGCCGATAATGCACATCCTCGATCCACTTTTGATCATCGCTTCACGAACATCGGGGCGATGAGCCAGCATCTGCTCAATCAGCCATGCAGCCTCCTTGAGCGCATAATCATTGACGTTGGCCGACGCCGTAATCGGATATCCGCTGGCGGTGATGTACTTTGAATAGAAATCCGGAATCTTACTGTCTTTCGGGGGCGAACTGATCTCCGAAATGCCCCCAGACGTCACCGTTGCCTTGCTCTCATCAGTGCCTGATTTGCCTGGCCCGGTCCAGATCAGCGGCAAGATCAACATGACTGATATCATTCCGGATCGCATAGACAGTGAACTCCTGATCTTGAATGAGTTTGACGGCTAGCCGGAGGCGTCGGAACAGCACGTCAACAGCAACACAACAGCAGCAGCGCGCAGCGCCGACGCCTGCGGCTTGCCGTTAAACTGGGGGGCCGATTACTTCGGGACGGGGGGAAATGCCAAGGCCGGGAGCCGTCGAGGCTTCCATGAATCCGTTCTTGCGCTGGGGTGCACCTTCGGCGGTGCTGACGGTGACGTAGCTGTTGAAGTCGGTACTGGTAAAGCGGAGTTCTTCCGGAGTGCTGTGAGCGAGATGAGAGATCGCCGCTGTGGTGATGTCACCACCCCAGCTGTCTTCAAGCGTCATTGCAATACCGAGACTGACACACAGATCACGAACCTGGCATGTCCGAGTCAGTCCGCCCAGCTTGCTGATTTTGAGATTCACGACATCCATTGCCAGATCGCGGCGAGCTCTGAGCACCATCTCGAGGCTGTCAACATTTTCATCCAGTACAAACGGATGATCGGTTAATCGCCTGACGGCTAAACACTCTTCGTAAGACAAACAGGGTTGTTCAATATAGACATCCACATTGCGGACTGCTCGAACTACACGCACGGCTTCATGCTGAGTCCATCCGGTATTGGCGTCGGCGACGAGACGATCTGATGGCTCAAGCATCGCACGGACCGCGTGAATTCTCTCAATATCCACATCGGGGTTGCCTCCAACCTTCAACTGAAATCTGGTGTATCCCGCGGCTTTATATTCAGCCACTTTGCGAGCCATGATCTCGGGGTCTTCCTGTGAGATGGCTCGATAGAGGCGAACCGAGTCCCCGTAACGTCCACCCAGCAGTGTGCAAACAGGCAATGATGTGGCTTTGCCAAGGATATCCCAGCAGGCAATGTCGATGCCTGATTTCACATAGGGATGCCCCTTCATGGCAGCGTCCATGCGATTGTTGAGCTTAGCGAGTTCGCGAGGATCAAAGCCAATCAGATGAGGTGCAAGTTCCCTGAGTCCGGCACGAACTCCTTCGGCATATGCCGGAAGATAAAATGGTCCAAGTGGGCACACTTCACCATAGCCGACGAGTCCGCAGTCGGTTTCGACACCCACGATGGTGCTGTCGAACACTGTCACTGACTTACCACCTGACCAGCTGTACTTGCCTTCGACGAGCGGAAGTTCGACACGATGGGCAAAGATCCGAGCAATTTTCATCTTGAGGTGATTCCGAGTTAGGCCTGAGAAATCGTGTTCTAGTAAATTGAAGGCTCGGCGTCAGTGCTTCCGTCGGAGTGCAGAAAGCGGAAGTCACAACCTTCATGAGCCTGTGTGGTTTGATCAAAGTACAGTTTACCATAGCCTCGAGAGAATCGCGGTTCCGGCTGAGTCCATCTGCTCCTTCTCTGCTGCATTTCCTCCTCGGAAATCTCAAGGGTCAGCAGGCGTCCGGCAACGTCGAGGGAGATGATGTCACCGTCCTCGACAAAGGCAAGAGGACCACCGACCCATGATTCCGGAGAAACATGAAGCACACATGCACCATAGCTTGTCCCGCTCATGCGAGCATCGCTGATTCGCACCATATCCCGAACACCCTGCTGCAGCAGATATTTCGGAATCGGCAGCATTCCCCATTCGGGAATCCCGGGTGCTCCAAGCGGGCCTGCATTCTGAAGGACGATGACATGATCCTTCGTCAGCCCAAGTGCCGGATCGTCGATTCTGGCTTTCAGATCCGGGTAGTCACGAAACACTGCTGCCGGACCGCGGTGTTTCAGCAGATCCTGTTCTGCGGCAGCCGGCTTGATCACTGCTCCATCCGGACACAAATTCCCTCGAAGCACAGCAAGGCTGCCCGTGCTGCAGACGGGGTTGGAGCGAAGCCGAATCACATCATGGTTGAAGATCTGTCCATCGCCGAGGTTCTCCCTGAGAGATGTTCCGGCAATGGTCGCGGCATCCAGTTTCAAGAGATCACGAATCTGATAAAGCAAAGCCTGCAGACCGCCGGCATCGAAGAAGTCTGCCATGACATACTGTCCAGTTGGCCTTAAGTTGGCCAATACCGGAGTGCATTGCGAAATTCGATCAAAGTCTTCCAGAGTCAGAGGAATTTCTGCCCGGCCCGCCATTGCAGTCAGGTGGACGATTGCATTTGTTGATCCGCCAATGGCCATCAGGGTAACGATTGCATTTTCGAAAGCATCACGCGTGAGGATGTCTCGAGGCAGCACATTCTGCCATGCGAGTTCCACGGCCTGGCGACCGGTTGCTGATGCCATTCGGGCATGTCCGGAGTGCGTCGCCGGAAGGGACGATGATCCTGGCAGCGCCATTCCGAGAACTTCGGCAATGGCCGTCATGGTACTTGCGGTCCCCATGGTCATACAGTGGCCTGGGGAAGCGGCGATATGATCTTCAAGCTGACACCATGCTTCGCACGACAACCGCCCTGCTCCGCGTTCGGCCCAGAATTTCCAGACATCGCTCCCGCTTGCCAGCGGTTCTCCTCGCCACGCCGTCCGATTCATCGGGCCGCCAGGCATAACGATTGAAGGGACGTTGGCGCTGAGTGCACCCATCAGAAGTGCGGGGGTCGTCTTGTCACAACCGACCATGAGTACAGCGGCGTCAATTGGGTATGTCCGCAGAACTTCTTCTGCTTCCATGGCAAGGAAGTTGCGATAATACATCGATGTGGGCTTCATGAATGTTTCACTCAGCCCCATCACCGGAATCTCAACCGGAAATCCGCCTGCCTGCCAGACACCTCGTTTGATGTCTTCCGCTCGCTGCCGGAAATGAGCGTGGCAGCTGATGAGATCATTCCAAGTGTTCAGGATGCCAATCACCGGCTTGCCAGCGAATTCGTCGGTGGCAAAGCCGGCCTGTTTCTGGCGCGAACGATGACCGAACGACCTGAGATCATCTTTGCCCAGATAACGATGACTGCGAAGTTCTTCGGGCGCGCGACGCGGTCGTGAGAACATGATCAACGGTCCTGATAGTGATTGCAGTTACTTCAAAGGAGCGGAGATCTCGAGAAGATCAACAGCTGGCGCGCCATTGCAGAAAATCGTGGCCATTCGTCCATAGGTGACGTGATTTTCCTGAATGGGTAGATAGCGACAGAGACCCGGACCGGCGGTGAAGCGGATAATCGCACCAAGATCGATATGTCGGAACACATTGTGCTGAATCAGCACGCGCCCAAGCGGAGTTTTCTCCGCGAGGATCTCTGATTTCACGGCTGCCGTTACGAATTCAAAATTGAACCGGACGATGCCGAACTGCACTACAGAATCCGTACCACTTTTTCGAAGCAAAATCTTCCGCAGGTAAAGCCCTTCCTCGAATCGTGAATCCACGACCTCGACGTCGACCGTGCAGTCATGATAGGCCTCCATCGAAACCGTCATGTGATGCTCATGTACCAGAAGTCGATGATAGGGTTCCGGAGTTGCCTCTTTGGCGACGTGTTCTGCGGCCAGATACAGGGGCGAGCCGTCTTTTTCAGGGAAGAGACCTACCAGTTCCTGCAGTTCGATAATCGGATTCACGGTGCATTCCGAGACAAGTGGAGACGTTGATTCCTAAGTGTAACGCACAGCACGATGCTGAGGTTCAAAGTACTCAGGCAGCAGGCTGTCAACCTGTAGAAGGCCCTTCCGAGTCAGTCGGATTTCGTCACCGTTGACTGTCAGATAACCGGCATTCTGCTGATTTTGCAGCGGCACTGAGAACTCCTGCAGGATATCAACTCCGTACTTGTCACGGAACCGTGCGGCCGAGATGTGTCCTTCTTTGAGCAAAAGCACGAATTCGCGAATCAGCAGCTGATGTCGCGTTGGTTTCAATGCACGGTTAATGGGCAATTCACCGCGGTTCACGCAGTCCATGTAATCCTCGATGCGGTCGAGGTTTTGATAGTGGACCCCCTGGAAGTGCCCAAACGATGAGACCCCCGTACCAATCAGGTCGCAGCCTCGCCAGACGTTGTCACGATAAACGAACTGGTCTGTTTCGGGATTTCTGACAAGTTCGTTACCGCTGGAAACATGAAAACCGTCTGCCAGAAGTCGATCCATCGCTTCGCTGACCCATCGACGTTTCGTCGGCCAGTCGGCCACCGGAGACTGGATTCCCAGTTCCTTCATTTCCTTAGAAATGACCGTGTTGAATGGCAGCTCCATCTGATAGATCGTGATGTTATCCGGCTTCATGGCGATTGCCTGATCGATGCACCGCTGCCAGTTTTCATCGGTTTCACCAATCATACCGGCAATCAGGTCGATGTTGACCTGAGGAAATCCAACATCACGAATCCAGTCGTAGGCCCGAAAGACTTCTGGTGACAAGTGGGCTCGTCCGTTTTCCTCAAGAATCCGGTCGTCAAAGTTTTCAACACCGAGTGAAATTCGAGTAATCCCGATTTCCTTCAGAGTCTGCAGTTTTTCGAGGCTGAGTGTTCCGGGTTCACATTCAAACGTGACTTCTTTTGCATTGTCCCAGCTGATGTACGCGGACATTCGCTCGCGAAGTGATTTGAGTTGACGTGAGCTGAGATAAGAAGGAGTACCGCCTCCGAAATACACAAACAGAAGATCACGTCCCGCGACAGCCGACTTCTGGCTGACGAGTTCGATTTCCCGGATCAGGGCCTGTACATAATCTTCAATGGCTTTCGCATTCTGATTGGTATAAACGCGAAAGTAACAGAATTTGCAGCGCTTACGACAGAACGGAATGTGGATGTAAAGTCCCAGCGGCGCCGCCGAATTCTGTTCAGGTGCCTGAGAGAGTGCCGACAGAGCCTCGGCCGTATATTCCGTTTTCCATTGCGAGAACGGAGGGTAATTCGAGATGAAGTAGCTTCCGACTTCGGTGGTCTGCGGTGCTGCAGATGGCGGCACAATCGTCAGCGGGACATTTTCAGTCGTTGACATTTTCATTCCCTTCGCGAGTTCGTTGCCTGTCAGGCAAAACACCTGAGGCGGCCGTTTTGAGTATCTTCGCCAATGACGAGGCAGCCTTCACCGACGGCGAGTCCTGCATTGAACGGTTTGCCACCGTTGAATTTCCAGACTTCCTGACCGTTCTCAAGCAACAGACCATACAGGTTTCCGTCGCCGGATCCAAAAAATACACGATCTCCGGCCACCACAGCCGAACTTTCGATTCTGGCTTTCGTGGCAAATGTCCAGATCCCCTCTCCGGTTGCTCGGTTAATGGCATGCATCGTTTTGTCATGGCCTCCAACAAGCACCAACTGATCGGTCACGGCCGCCGATGCATGGAAAGGCATGGCTCGATCGTTCTTATATCGCCATTGAATGTCGCCGGTTTTCCAGTTGACCGAAACGACGTCGCCTGTGTGGGTCCCCACATAAAGGTAGTCACCCACAATCGCCGGAGATGCGATGAGGAAGGACTCCAGCGGAATATCACGGACCTCTTTGCCTTCGACCACATCGATAATTCGAAGATGTTCGTCACACCCGGCAAGGAACGTGAAGTGATCAATGATGGCCGGCGAACAGTTGATGCGATCATTGGTCTGAAACTTCCAGACTTCTTCGCCGCTCATGGACAGGCAATAGAGGAAAGCATCATGCGATGCAAGCAGCAGTCGATCCTCGTATTGAGCAACACAGCCGGCGATCTCAGCGCCCGTGGCAAATTTCCATGCCAGGGCTCCGCTGTCCCGCTTGATTGCATGCATTACGCCGTCTTCGTCTCCCGCGTAGATGATTCCATCTGTGATGAGAGGAGCAGCTTTGAAGCCCGGTGCGAATTCCTTTGGATCAACAGATTCGATCGATCGATATTTCCAAAGTTCCCTGCCGGTTTCGCGATCAAGGCAGTAGATATATCCTTCGAGTGCTGGAGCATAGACATGATTGCCGGCAATCGTTGCAGTGCCAACCCAGCCGTCCTTTGACTTGACTTCCCATTTGGGCTGAGGATTCGCCGCCAGCGAACACCCTGCGATTCCTCGCTGATCCGGAGTTCCTCGAAACGACGGCCACGATGTTCGCGGGTTCTCCATCAGGGACGCCGCAGTCGCCGATGGATTCATCACAGTGCCTGATCCTGAAAAAGCCAATCCTGCACATGCCGCTCCGGTGACACCGGATGCGAGACGAAAAAGGGAACGTCGCCGAGTGATCTGCTCGTGAGAGTTCATACAATTCGACCTTTCCGGTTTGAAGTTCAACGCTTTCTCCAGGGAACTTATCAGACGTTGAATATCTTCCCTGAGGAGGCAATTTGCTGTTTAAAGTGCGTTTCGATAAAGGGCTGCAAATCCGCTGACGTCCATTTTTCGCGGATTAAAATTGCCTGTCCACTGTTGAGCCGCTTCTCCGGCCAGCTTTTCAATCATTCGCTCATCCACGGCGATATCCACGGTTTGTGCAAGTGAAACTGGATGGTCTGCGATGCGGAGGAGTTCTGTGAAGCCTTCAGCCAGGCGTTCTGGTCCCTCGTGATCGGCACCGTTTGACGGCAACCAGCCGGCAACTGTGGCCAGTTCTCTGTACAGCGGTGCGACGGTTGGCGAATTCCAGCGAATGACGTGTGGCAGCATGAGGCCGACCGCGACTCCGTGAACAGTTCCGAAATGAGCCGTCAGCGGATTTGCGGTGGCATGGGCGGCCCCCAGCATACTGGCCTCGATCGCTGCACCTGCGAGGTAGGCTCCCAGCTGCATTCGGCCGCGAGCATCGAGATTGCCGGGTTCGCGAAGGACCAGTGGGAAGGCATGTGAGAGCAGGTCCCATGCCTGTCGGGCGTACATCTGAGAGACAATATTACGTTTTGTTGTGACAAAGCTTTCGATTGCATGAGTCATTGCATCAATACCCGTTGCTCCGCAAACCGACAAGGGCATTGTGACGGTCAATTCAGGGTCCAGAATGGCGGCTCGACATGCTGCTTTCGGATCTCCGCACGCCATTTTCATGTGGGTTTCTGCGTCGGCAATCACGGCAAACGACTGCGCCTCACTTCCGGTCCCCGAGGTGGTTGGTACAGCAATCATCGGCAGCATTGGTTTAGATGCTTTTCCCACCCCTCGATAGTCGTGCATCCGGCCACCGTTGGTCAGCAGGAAATTGGCGCCCTTTGCACAGTCCATACTGCTGCCGCCACCGAGCCCCACCAGAAAGTCAATGTGCTTCGGTTGCGCGAATGCAACGCATCGGTCGACATCGTCGGTGGTTGGATTCTGCGAGACATCATCAAATATCAGAACATGCAGCCCGGCGTCATGGAGCCAGCGAGTTGCGGCTTCCACATGTCCTGCACTTCGCAGGCCCGGATCTGTCACCAGCAGGACTCGGCGTCCACCCAGCTCGCGAGTCAGTTCGCCAAGGCGCCGGAACGTTCCTGGACCGTAGATCAGGCGAGTTGCAGACTGATGATCAAACGGCGGAAGTGTTGAGTCCATCTGAGACGCTTGCTGAAACAGGAAGGATGGCGATTCGGGGAAGGAGGTGAAAGCATACATGCTCTGCCCGACCACAACAACGTTCCATCCGGTTTCCAGCCATTTTGGCAGGTAGAGGTGAGGATTTGTCTACGTTGGGGCAGGTGTTGTAAAATCGTCGTGGGGGGGGGCGC
>JAEUIH010000086.1 GCA_016795105.1 Planctomyces sp. | reverse complement strand
ATAGACTTCACTTGTCGATGCAAGAAAGAACTTACGGACAGACCCCTGCACGGCAAGCCGCAGAAGATTGTCGGTAGGATAGATGTTGGTCTCGATTGTTCTAACCGGATCATCAGCAACAAGTTTCACTCCAACGGCCGCTGCCAGGTGGTAGATCACCTCAACACCATGGACCGCCTCTGACAAAGCAACGGGATCCGTAATGGACTCATGGCGAATCTCAAGCTTCGGGTGATTTCGGACAGCGTCCAGATTCTGATCGCGTCCGGTTGAGCAGTTGTCGAGCACGACAACGGAATGTCCCTGCGAAAGGAGAAGCTCTGTGAGATGGCTTCCAATAAATCCCGCACCGCCGGTTACCAGACACTTGGCCATCTGAAACTGATTCTCCCCGTTTACTTTCTCTCTGCCGCTTTGCCAGCTCTCTCTACGCTCTTCCCAACTCAGGTGTGAGAGTGTAACCGCAGTTTTCAGCGAAACGTACTCTCAATTCCAGTTCACTCTGCAGTCGTTGCGTTCAGGATAATTGACACAACCGTCAATACTCCTGTAATCGTTTCTTTGCGCGCATGGCCGGGTTCTGTTTCCGGCAACGAATGCTCGAAATGGTTATAAGTGTCTTTCCGCAAACAACTTATGGTATGAGTCGGGTTGTGGGGGTTGTTCTGGTTGTGTTGACGGCATGGCTTGTGCAGATTGGGTTTATTGTTGTGACGTGACGGGTTTTGCGGATCGTTGGGGTTGCGGAAGCATCCCCGGCATGTCCCAAACCGCTTCGGCACACAGTGCGAGAGAGAGAAGTTCGTCCGACGCGAGAAGGGGCGGACCGCAACAGGAGTTCACTCGCTGCCCTCTGTCTGGTACCTGCGTGAGAGACAGGTACTCAAGCAGTGCAGCGTGCCTGAAGTGGCCCCTTCCTCGCTCGGGAACTCGACTGCGCACAACACCGTTTCAACCACGAATCCCTGACCGCCATACGAACACTGCGGCTCTTTTTGTCGCAGATCTCAATCCCTCACTTGCTCTGGAGATCCGAACATGCTGAACCTGATGAAGAAGCTTTTGCGGGATGAAAATGGTGTCATCCTGTCGGCCGAAATTGTGATTGTGGGGTCCATCCTGGTGATCGGTACCATCACCGGACTGACGTGCCTGCAGCAGTCTGTCAACAGCGAACTAAAAGATGTTGCATCTGCCATCGGTTCACTCGATCAGTCATACTCATTCACCTCACATTTCAAACCCGGACACAATGGTCACTGTTGTGCCTATACCGCCGGTTCCTCATTCCTGAACTGCGAAACTAAAACAGACGGGTCTCAGTCACAGATCATTGGCTGCTGCAACGTAATGGCTGTTCCTCAGGCAGGTGGCTGTTGCGGAACGACTCAGCCGTGCGGAGGTTGTTCTGAGGGAGACAGTGCTTCAGGCTGCAGTGGCTGTGGCGCAGTTGGCGGATGTGGCGCAGTTGGCGGATGTGGCGCAGTTGGAGGCTGTGGCAGCGGACATGTCTCAGGCGCAACTGCTCGATGTCTGAATACTGGTGACTCAGGAGTTAAAGCCACAGAGTGGTTGATTCCCTATGGCCCGTCATGCCCGGTTCCTCCAGTTCCGCACGGCTCACTGGTTCCTCAGGCAGACGCTCAGTTTGCACCGGCAGGTCAGGTCGTACCATCGGACACATGTTGCGAATCTGATCGCCAGACGTATTCCAGCGGTGATCTGGTTATCCCGGATCATGTTTGGTAGTTCTGCAAATCAGGCAGCCTGTCCGGGAATCGGACAGGCTGCCAGTATTGTTGCAACAGATTCTACTTCAAGGGCATTCCGGGTTCTGGCTTTCCATTCGTCGTCAGAATTTGAAAATGATGGACACCAGCGGCAAGTGGATGATCGCTCGTCCAGACGATTTTTCGATCCGGTGTGACTTCAATCATGGACACGCCGCGATTTGCTCCGTGACTTCCGATTACGGTATTCCCATTTGACAGCCTTTGAGCCCCACAAGGGTCCTGGAAAAGTCCGCCAACATCCTCGTTCGTGACTTTCCAGACGATTGTTCCCTGAGTATCGAACTCAACCACCTTGTTACCATGAGTGAGTGAGACGAGCGTATTTCCGTTGTCGAGGCGAATTGCTGTAAACGGCCAATTTTCTGCCGGACGGCCTCCAATGGACTCCAGATCAGTTCGCAGGGTCTGCACGACTCGCCCATCCGGCGAATACTCCTTGACGGCAAATGCAAGCAGGTGAGGAACGAGATAGTTGCCGTTCCGCAGCTGCCGAGCCATTCGAGTCTGCATGTGCGCGTTGTCCGTTTCCGGCTGCAGTGTGACTTCAAGCTGTATTGTCCCGTCCGCAGCGACTTCAAGCAGCCGCGGTGCAGGTCCTAGTTCTGTGATCAGAGTATTTCCATTATAGAGACGCTGGGCTGTACCAATTTCCCGGTTGATGGTCGCAAGTGAATACTTAAACACTATGGCAGACTCGCGAGTCACTTCTTCGACTCGATCGGCATAAGCCAGCAGCACGTTTCCGCTTGGCAGAACAAATCCATCTCGACTGCCACCCGCATAATCCCATGTCGCTTTGCCGTCTTCACCGATAATAGCCGTTCTGCCTCCAAGGACCAGATACGAATGCTGAACTGGTTCTTCAGCCCGAGCGGAAAAGGGCAACATTGAGATGACAGACACAAGGATGAGAGTTTTAAACAGGGAGGCGTGACTGAATCTCATGAAACGCTTTCGTGTGAATGAATGTCTGGTGGCGAAGTCTCTGTTACGTGGAAGTATCTGCTGTGTGATTGTATGAACGAAGCTCCGAAGGATATAGTCCGCAGACAGTTACTCAGGTTTACCCTCAGCAGGTCAGAGATGCTTAACTTCGGTTCGAAATCACGATTCGTCGTCCTTGTCCTGATTCAGTTCGTTTGTGCCAAGACAATTCTCTGGTCGGGCCTTCCGATTTATCGCAAGTTACTGGATGGAAAGAAAGATGAAGCGACGCCTCGAGAGATTCTGGCGGTAATCGCTGCTGTTCTTGTGATGCAGGCAGCGTACTGGTCAGCGCACCGGCTTCAGACTGAGCAGAAGTTTCGTCAGAACGCGATTCTTGGTAAGTTCTTTCAGCTACTGGCTGAGGTCAGCTTTTTGTTTCCCGCGACACTCGTGGCGACTGTGTTGTTTGACGAAGACATTGATCTGAAAACAGACTGGTGGAGAATGCTGGTTCTCGCAGCATCGCTCTTTGCGATGTACTGCTACAAGCAGCAGCTGGATTTCATTGGTACTGCGATGGCTGGAAAACAGTCAGACAGCTGAAGGAGCCTCTGTACTACGAACAGTTAAATTCTTTTCGGGCCGCAAAGATTCTAAACGGCGAGTTGCGTAGTTTGTTTGGTGCTGGCACTTTGCGCGTCGAGGATTGCAGTGCATTGATCCCGACTGCATCCAGTGTGTAGCCAGTGTGTAGCCAGTGTGATTGGTAACCACGAAAGACACGAACCACACGAAAAAGTGCAATCGGGTACTTCTGCCGTTCTTCCGTCTTTTCCGCGTCTTCCGTGGTTAGACCCGCCAGCTCTGCCTGCGATTCGGATTCAACCAGCTGTTCGATTCCTTCGAATGAACTTGGCTGCCCCTGAGCGAAGCGAAGCCGAGATGGCGTCCTGGGTCGCGCAGATCGGCAAATACTGCAGCTCGGATGGAAGGTGAGGAAGGCTGGGCAATGTCTTACCCCTACGACCTGCGACTTCGTTTCCCGCGGATCATTCCGATCAAGTCTTAGAATCGTGCACTCCGATATCGAATATGGGGTAATGCCGACGATTGGCGTGCGCTGATTTTTCTGATCCGGGGTGGGATGTGTCAGGTTCCTGCGAGCCTGAACAATGGTCAGAGGCAGCATGCCGTTGGTATCCAGCGAAGGAACGCGAGGATGACACTACGTCAATTTCTCAGGTCTCTCGGCGGCGGTGCAACCGTTCTCGGCCTTATGGCTTCGACGGCTGCCGACGAACCACTGGTCACCAATGTCGGACGATTCGAGATTCCGTTTGATGTTGACGCTGGGCCCGGTGAAGCCGTCGCCGGCTACGCTGTTCTCTTCGGTTCGCAGGACGGAGGAACGACATGGGAACAGCTGCAGACAGTGCCTGCGACCCAGCAGGGTTTTGAATTCTCAGCTCCCAGAGATGGCCACTATGCGTTCGCCGTTCGTCGAATGGACGCGCAGGGCAATCTGCAGGAAGCAATCAACGGAGCCCGGCCTGAACTGGAGATTGTCGTCGACACGACAGCGCCAGAGCTCAAGCTGGATCTCTATGAAGTATCTCCGGGTCAGGTACTTCTAAAGTGGCAGTCTGCCGACAGCAATCTCAATCCGGCTACCCTGAAACTGGAATTCTCTGAAGGTGGTGATGGCAGATGGAAGCCTGTGCGAGTGACTCCGGCAGCAACAGGTCAATTCAGTCTGCAGATCACGCCTGGTTCCGTCGTGGCAGTTCGGGGTCTTGTCACGGATCATGCTGGTAACGCCGGCCAGAAAACCAGCCAGCTGGTTTTGAAAACAAACTCTCCGGCGACCTCCAGTCAGGAACATCCTGCTCCGCAGGGTTCGCCGACAAATGCAGTTCCTATGGGGCCATCACCTTTCGGTGGTGTTCCACAGAACAACGGCTTCGGTGGTGTCCATCTGCCTCAGTCTTCCCAGTTGCCTGTGAATCAGTTGCCGGTGAATCAGCAGCAACTCTCCGCTGCTCAGCCGCCTGTCATGATCGAACCTTCAGCACAGTTCAGCGTGCCTCAGCCTCCAGTCTCACAAGCTACTTCACATACCCCGGCGTCGACAAGTCCGTCGTCAGTGCATTCTGCGTTGCCGGTTCCCGAACTTCCTCAGTCGACGACGGATGGTTTTGCCGCCCAGCCAGCTTCGTCCCATGGGACAGTGGATCCGTTTCAGGCTCATCAGTTCACAGGCGCTGAAGGAGCACAGCTGGTCAATAGTCGAGTCTTTGAAATTGACTATCAGGTTGAAGAAGTTGGCCCTTCCGGAGTTGGAGCTGTCGATCTGTTTGTGACGGAAGATGGCGGACAACAGTGGTTCCGATATGGCAGCGATACAGATTTGCGAAGTCCGTTTGAAGTTGATTCGATGGGCGAAGGGACGTTTGGTTTCGCGGTGCGTGTCCGTAATGGGCTCGGGATTTCTGATCCTCCGCCGCAACCCGGAGAAACTCCAGTTATCGTTGTCACGGTTGATCAAACTCCGCCAATGATCGAATTTCCAGTCCCCACGCTTCGACCAGATGGGTCCGGTTCTGTTCAACTGTCATGGAAATTGTCGGACGCAAATCCCGTCTCTCAGCCGGTTCGACTCGAGTTTTCGCCAAACAGCAGTGGACCATGGACACCCGTTTTCGACTGGCAGCCGGACAGCAGTGGCCACGTCTGGACTCTCCGCCCCGGAAGTCCCACTTCGGTCTATTTCCGGATTCTTGCGAGAGATGCTGCGGGCAACGTATCGTCCGCTCAGACTGCTCAGCCGGTTGTGATTGACATGAAACGGCCAGTTGCTCGAGTACTTCGGGTTCAATCTGCGTCGGCAAAATCAACACCAGCTCCGGGTTTCTGAGACCGATTTGCAATCTCATTCACGAGTCGTCGCCAGTCGGGGTTCCTAAGATCCAATACTTGCTTTTCCTGAGAACCAATCCTTGTCTGCTCAACGTACGCTCGCGGTGCATCTGCTCCCTCAACTGTTTGAACCTGCACAGGTTGTCGGAGGAGCGGCAGTCATCATCGACATCCTGCGAGCTTCCTCGACAATCACAACGGCCCTGGACAACGGGGCGCTGAATGTGGTTCCGTGCGGGTCAGTAGAAGACGCCCTACAGCTCAGGGCTGCGCTCGGTGCTGACCGTGTTCTGCTTGGCGGCGAACGAGGTGGTGTCCGAATCGACGGATTTGATCTCGGCAATTCACCGTTTGAATATCCTCGAGAAATCGTTCAGGGCAAAGTTGTCGTATTCACAACCACGAACGGGACAAAGGCACTGCTGAGGGCCTCACAGGCCGATGAAGTGTATATCGGCAGCTTCCTGAATCTCAGCGCTGTCTGTCAACGGCTTATGGTCAGTACTCGCCCCGTACACCTCGTTTGTGCGGGAACGGATGGACAAGTGACGGGTGAAGACGTTCTGTTCGCCGGGGCACTCTGTGATCAGCTGGTTCGAGAATCCAAATTGTCCGGTCAATTTGAGTTCCAGCTCACGGATAGTGCTGTTATCGCTCGCGCGGCATGGTCCGAAGCCGTGGTCATTGATGAAAGTCAGCCCGTTCGCTCAGGAATTGAACAATTATCGTGGGCGATGAGTCAGACTCACGGTGGAAGAAATCTAAGGCGCCTGGGATTCGATTGGGACATCGCCTACTGCTCAGCGATTGACTCCCTCTCCTGTCTTGCTTATCGCTCTGACGCCGGCAATGGTAACCTCGTCCTTCTCTGAAGATTTCTGTGCTGATTTGACGGGTAAGCCTGCGCTGGCTTGAAGTGTAAGGTTGTCAAACCAGTTGAGCACATCAGAAGACGGAAGCACCGAAGTCTGAAAGTATCGCCAATTGAACGGCGCGAGTTGTCCACCCAATTGTGCGGATCCAGTTCGTCCGAACGAGTCTTCGGACTTGCGATACACTGTATGATTTTAAAAACCCCGTGTGGATTGGCACCTGCAGTAATGCGGTCGACAGCCAAATCGCTGCAAGCACGCCAAGTGACGAAGTGAAGAGTAGTTCGCTTCGAAGTTGAGAACTCCGAAACAGCAGCAGAATCCCGGTCGTAACTTCCACAAACATCGGCCCAATCACGACCCATGTTGTCCACCGCTGGTTCTTCTCCGAGTACTCAGAAAAACGGTCTTCTCCAACGTGTGCCATCAGCGGATAGTGGACAATCTGAACCATCCAGATGATGCCCACCATGATCAGTGTGGAGGTCTGATGGAGTTCAAAAATCAACGACACACTCACAACCTGAAACTCCTTTGCCTCCGAAGAGAACCGAACTTACTCGTAGTCAACACTAAAGAGCAGCGTGATGCGATATTCCAGCGTGCTGCTGTATGATTCCCATACGGTTCGTATTCTGGAAAACGAAAACCGTTCGCGCTCAGCCGGCGTTAGACCCTCGCTCATATGAGAATGTCCAGCAACATTGAATAACCAGTTTCCGCTGTTCCATTCCCCGCCGTCAGATGAGCTCGACGTATCCACGTAAACGTCTGGACCGCCGATCGAGTATTCGTCGAGATCGAACGCACTGGCGGTACCCCACGTATCGTCATCGTAGCCGGAAATAGCGAACTTCACAGTCTCCGGTGCTTTGTGGGCCACCAATGTAACTCCCGGTTCAAAGAGTTGCCCACTTGATAATGAAAGGTCAGTCAGCGTGTCGAAGTCGAGCGTATTTCCGGGATTGTAGAAGTCAGCCGACGGATGTCCGAGCTGAATATAAAAATCGAGTTCTCCGGCGCTGAGATCGTCAGAATCGTCCATGACATACAGCAACGTCCAGTCAACCTTCACTCGCCGTGCTTTGGTTGTTTCCAGGAGGGTCAAAGCTGAGTATTCCCTGTTCTGACTGCCAGGAGGAAAAACCATAAGAATGACTACGAAGTAGTCGGTGTCAGGTTTCAGATGCTCAAAAAGGACCGAATGCACCTGACCGGCTGGACTGACTTCCAGCATCTCCGCAGTGTCGCTGATTCCCCAGACTCCGCTTTCATGCTGCACGGCCCAAATGGGGTTCTCAGACATGAATACAAACGGAATGGCCGCGGCCGACGTTTCAAAATCCAGCTGAAGAAAGGTGCCGCCCCTTGTAAACTTTTCGTCCTGAACCTTTACAGGCAGAAGATATTCTCCCTTCAGGTTGTCGGGAAGTTTCGTACCGGTGTACTTCCAGTAGCCGCTCTTCGTCAGCCACTCTCCTAGAACCGAGTCTGTGATCTTTTCAGCCTGAATCAAATCGGAAAGACCATTCAGGATTTCGTGATCAATCTCTCTCGCGTCCTGTCCGTGGACAGAAGTTGAGATGATTGCTGTCAGTGAACACCAGATGAGCAAAAAACGCAGTTTCATGGGAGAAGTTCCGATCAGTGGTCTTCGATGTGCAAATTCATCTCTGAACACACCACTGATCGTTTTTGATAATCAACGTCGGCCAGAATTCTGTTGCGAAAATCAGATGTCGCTCCGATCGCCTGCGGACAGAACATCCGGATCGCGGTTTGGCTGTGCAGCGAATCGAATTGATGGCATAATTGACGGGGGTCAGCGTTCTGAAAGATCAATGTCAACACTCGTCTCCCCGTGATGGCTGTCGTTCGCCATCGAAAATACGAGCGTTAGGGTTTCATCGCAGTGAAGAAAAAGTTCGCGATTCCCGGGGATCAGATTCGACGCCTCATACCATCAATGGGTTACTGTTATGCGACTGACCGGATAACGGTTGATGGGTGTGTTGTCGGTTACATGTATCGAGAAGAACCAGAACAGGGCGGTGACAGTGGGTGGCGTTTCTTTGCGGGAGACGAGACGCAGGAGTACGTTGACGACGCTGCCAACACGGAGTTGTACGATGTGAACACAATCGTCAACTACGATAAATCAATCATTCGACTACTGAGCACGCCACCACCATGCGCGTACGAACGTACTGGAAAAGCCGCAGTCTGGACCGAGATCGCGGTTGACGATGAGAATTTGGAAGACGACTGAGGGATTTCTCTCTGCGGGTCAATCCATGGCCAATGGTGGAGTCGTTCGTGGCCAAATACAAGGTAGAAGCAAATGACTGACGAAGATTCGATTCGTGAGCTTCAATACAAGTGGTTTCGAGCCACAATCAATGGAGACGTTGCCGGCATTGCCGACCTGATGACGGATGATGTGGTGTTCCTCACGCCGGGAAGAGCTCCGTTTGGGCGCAAGGAGTTTATCGATTCGTTCAAAGCGATGAATGAGCATGTCGCGATGAATTGCGACGGCGAATACACAGAAATTGTTGTGGACGGAGATTTGGCCTATGCAACAGCTCGCCTCAACATCACTGTGACCACGAAGAATGGCGGTACTGCCAGGCAGCTGTCGGGGTATACTCTGTCTGTATTCAGGCGACTGCCGGACGGAAAATGGCGATTGTCCCGTGATGCGAACTTACTCACATCGAAGTCGACATGATTTCTGATCACCCGAACAAATAGAAAATCGAACGAATGAGAATGCAGGACACTCCGCCAATCATTGGGGTCTCGGAAATCGTACTCAGCGTTGCTGACTTACCGATGGTGCGAGATTTTTATATTCGAGTTATGGGCTTTCCGCTCCATAGCGAAGTGTCAATGGAAGAAGCTGTTGCAGACCCGGACGGCGATCCCACAATTGCGTTCCTGATCATTCGCGAGACCGACACACCGCTTGGTCGCGGAGGACATCCTCAGTTCCTGGCTCTCGTTGACTATCGGCGTCACGTTTATGCCAGAAGACGTTTTGTTGGCCACGATGTCACTCAGTCCACCTTAAATCACCTGGCGTTTGAAATACCACCGGAGAGTTTCGAGGATCACGCGAAGCGGCTTTGTGAATTGGGAATTGAATTGTCGTTTTCTGACTTTCCAGCAATGAATGCTCGGGCCATGTTCTTCAAGGATCCTGAGGGGAATACTCTGGAACTGATCTGTCATGCCTCGGGTGGCGGGTGATGCTGTCAATGAAGTCGTTTTACTGCTGAATCAACACATGTTCCCTGACTTAATGGCTTCGTTCAAGATGCAGTCAGTTCCAACCTGCGAATTCGTTCCTTACCTGAGTATCGCTGACGCCGCAAAGGCCGTCGCGTTTTACTCGCGAGTGTTTTGCGTTGATCCACACGTACTCCTCAACATGCCAGATGGACGTGTAATGCACTGCGAATTTCGCGTCGGCAATGCAAGGTTCTTTGTAAGCGAGGAACTCCCGGAACATGGTGGCACGCCTAGCCCCACACGACTTGGCGGAACAACTGTCGCGATCCATCTGTACGTTAGTGATTGCGACGCAATGGTCAAAACCATGGGAGACAATGGATCAACAGTTCTGATGACCCCGGTGGATACGTTTTGGGGCGAGAGATTCTCGCGAGTGCGTGACCCATTCGGGCACGAGTGGGGTATCTCGACTCAGCTGCGAGAAATGAGTCCAGCCGAAATCCAGACCGCCGCGACCAGATTATTCTCGGAGATGTCAGAGTAGTGGACGAATCCCAAACAGGTTCCTGCCGTCCTGGAATTCGCATTCGGGTTTCAATGGACTAAGGCCGTTCCATACAATCTCTCCTCGTAGAAACCGCAACCACGCAGTGAGCAACCGGGAGTGTTACCCACAGGATTCATTTGCATTGCCGACAGGCGATTTATCGCAATTCTGTTGTTCGGGTACGCTGCAGAGGATTTCCGATGGTCCACACAACATCTCGCTACGGAACCTACATCTTCCCGTGGGCAGGTGGACCATGAACCTGCATCGAGTTTCGTGCGTTCACATTGCTGCGTATCTGTCTGGCTTCTTCGTTCTCGCAGCGATGTCCGCCAGCTACTTGCAGCAACTCAGTCTTATGTGGACCTACGGCACTTCGAGGTTCGAAATCGTTACCAACAGCGGCGAACTTTATCTGATTCGGAATGTGCATTGGTGGCGAAAAGAACCGTTCAGGATAATCTATGGCCCCGCAACGCCTCCTTCGCCCGTCGATACATGGATTGGCATGCGTATTGACCGCCAGACCAGCTTGCTTGGAGCCACGTTTGCTGCCGGTGAATGGACTTCACCATTTGTACCGGCATCTGAAGAGACAATGTTCACCGCACCGGAATTCGTTCGTGTTCCAGGGATGTACACGTCGACGACCGCGGTTCAGGTTTATGCAATTCCATACTGGATGCTCCTGCTCATTCCATTAACGTGGGTAATTGCAAGAGTTAAAATGCAGGGCCTGGCGAAGGGGCATCCAGCTTCATCGAAGTAACTTCATCTTCGTAACGTCGATGCGAGTTTTTGCCTTTCGTGTGTTCCTCCTCTGGTTCATTTCTGGAGCTCACAATAAAAGATTCTCCTGTCTCTGGAGCATTCGACACCTCATTCTGCGTTAAGCGAGTCTTGCATGTGGATCATCGAGGATCGTGTCTTTCCCCGCGAAGAGGAACTCTTGCTCCGAGATGTACTCGTTGATCTTGGTGTCGACTTCAGAATCGTCAGCGACGTTGAGCTCCGATCGAATACCATCGCCATTTCGGCGGACAACGTACCTCGTGGTTCCTGCTGGTGGATTTCTCAACTCGCGTCGGAAGCAAATTGGCCAGGGGAAACGTGGGGAACGATCGCCGACTTCTCTTTCGCGCATTATTCCCACCGCTTCTCCGGACTGATGCTGAACTACCCTTTTGAGAAGCTTTCATTCCACGAACTCTGCTGGCGCGGCGTCGAAGGGCCTTCGAATTCCTCGTTGTTCGTTCGCCCGGATGATGGATTCAAGTCCTTCGAAGGGCAGGTGGTGCGATCTACGGGCTTCGCTGACTGGGTCAAACGAATGCAACTCCTTCAAGTTCGCGGTTCAATGCCCGTGATCGTGGCCCCGCTAAAAGTGATTAAGTACGAATGGCGACTTATCATCGTCGACGGCACGGTCGTAGCCGGCAGCCTATTCAGCCGAAGGTTTGTGAATCCATGAAGTGATGGTCTCAAGCACGACCGGAGAAATGGTCTCTTCGATCGTTTCGTATTCGCTGACAGCTCCGGTGGAACACGATTGAAATAAATGATTCAGCTTCGGGAATTCAATGATCCTGAAGATTCCCTCCGATCGTGTCGTTAGTACTTCTCGGATCCTTGGCAGGTTGAGCTCAGGGTCAACCTGAGTATCGAGTTCACCGTTCAAAACCAGAATCGGACACCCGATCTTCTGCAGAACCGGGGCTGGGTCATGCGCGAGGAAAAATCGGAACCAGGGAGTTCGCAGTTTTTCAACAGCGGCTTTCAGCTGTGGTCGAGCTTCTTCTGTCTTCACTCGATCACTCTTTGCAGTCTCGATCAGCGTCGTTACAGCGCTATCGACGATGGAGTCTGTCGAAGTGGATTCGTCTGCAGCCAGCACCAGGTCAATCAGTACCTGTGACTCCGTTCGCTGCTGCTGAAGCAGATTTTCGTCTTTGAGTCCTTCAGCCTGCAGAATTTTGACTCCCTGACTGAGCAGAATATCACGGCCCGAAACGCCTGGTCCCGCCAGCATCACGAGGAATGCAACGTCGCTGTGTTCAGACGCGACAAGTGGTCCAACAATCCCGCCCTCGCTGTGGCCAATGAGGCCAATTCGTTGAGGATCAATTCGCGAGTCTTTCTTCAGAAACTCGAGAGCGGCACGGGCATCGCGGGCAAAGTCCAGGCTGGTGGCACTGTCGAAGTCTCCTTTAGATTTTGCCGTGCCCCGATCGTCGTAGCGAAGGACGGCAATACCTTTTCGAGCCAGGTGGTCGGCGATCACAAGGAATGGTTTGTGCCCCAGCAGCGTCTCATCTCGGTCCTGTGGCCCCGAACCTGATATCAGGATTGCCGCAGCAACCGGCTTGTCCGATGACGGTATGCTCAACGTGCCAGCCAGTGAAATGCTGTCGACATCATTCCGGAAGCTGACATCTTCTGTTGCGTATGGAAACGGAGGTGCGGGTGTCTGAGGTCTTCGATAGTTGACAACAGCGTCGAGGACTTCCGTGTCTCGCTTCAGAATGAGTTCAAGAGACGAGAGACCCTGTTTCCATGTACCTCGGATTTCTTCTCCGTCTGCGGAGATTTTTCCTTTGAATTCGCCCCCGACGCCTTCAACACCAATTGACCAGTTGTCACCATCAACAGTGCGTTTTGCCCGAAAACCGCCGGCTCGCTGAGAAATGCTGTCAAAATAAACTGCTTCGTCGGCATCGCCAGGATTCAGAATGCGGAATCGAACTTTCAGTTTCTGAATCAAAGTGTTCAGTTCTCCGGACCAGGCTTCTGTTCTTGTAGTGTTTGCATCCGTGGTTGCGGGCCGCAGAACCAATGGCAATTCTGCGCCTCTTTGTTTCCACTTCCCTTCAAACGAGCTCGTGGTTGCAGACCATTGCCCCTCATAGGACGCCGCGGTTGCCGGAAGAGTAAATTTCAGCGTTAATGCATCTACCGAAAACTCATCAAGCCGGAATTCGTGGCTTCCTTCGTCAAGGCTGATCAGCTGAACCTTTGCTGGTGCGTCAGGTGTCGTTTCCTGAATGATGCGAAATCGAAGTACTCGCGCTCCTGCATCCAGTTCGCCATTCCAGACCCTGGTTTCTGCCGCCACGAGTCCACTGGATGCCAGAAAGGCAATGATGAATCCAAAGATCGTCACTCGCATGGTAGACTTTCGCTTCAAATTTCGAATTGAATGAGAAATGACTTCGTCGTTGCTTGAACTCCACAGTCAACAGAAAGCGGTGCCATCGATGTTTGATATTCTGGGAACCACGTTTGTTCTCGCAGTTGCGGACTTGCAGAAGTCAAAGGCTTTCTACATGAACCAATTGGGCTTTGTGGAAGACTTCTCGGTTCACGGATGGGCATTTCTGAGTCGTGGCGCCTGCAAATTGCGCATCGGTGATTGTCCCGGAATCGTACCAATCAGCAGTGTGCCTGACCATTCTTGGTTCGCATATCTTCATATTCAGGACGCTGCCGGATTTTATGCTGATGTTCGCAGAAACGGAGTCGATATTTGGCATCCTCTCACAGATACTCCATGGGGCATGAGAGAATTTTCGATCGTCACCCCGGACGGACACAGAATCGTGTTCGGAGAAAAACTCTAAAGTAGCAGGCACTTTCCAAGTGCCGTCCGCCCGTCGCGCCCCTCGCGCACACCCGCCGCACTGCGAATCCTAAGCCAGGATCCCTTCAATCACACGCCCATGAACGTCTGTAAGCCGTCGGTCGAGTCCGTTGTGACGAAACGTCAGTTGTTCGTGGTCGATTCCCAGCAGATGCAGAATCGTAGCGTGAAAATCATAGATCGTGGTTGGGTGTTCTGCAGGCTTGTAGCCGACTTCGTCGGTTGAACCATATTGAATGCCTTCTCGGATTCCGGCTCCTGACATCCAGCAGGTGAATGCATGCTGGTGATGATCGCGTCCCAGACCTGAGGGGCCCTGTGTAAATGGTGTTCGCCCGAATTCGGTCGCCCAGACCACCAGAGTATCTTCCATCAGACCTCGTTGTCGAAGGTCTGCCAGGAGCGCAGCGCAGGGCTGATCGAGCAGTCGTGCCTGTGCTGTATGATTCTCAACGACATTTTCATGTGCATCCCAATTGATTCTTGGTGAACCCAGGGCACCTCCATTATAGATCTGTACGAACCTCACTCCTCGCTCAATCAGTCGCCGGGACAACAGGAAGTTCCTTGCCGTTGGTCCGATCACAGGGTCGTGAATACCGTAAAGGTTTTGCGTGACTTCGGTTTCGTCTCTGAAGTCGACAGTCTCCGGAATACTCGTCTGCATCCGTGCAGCCAGCTCATAGGCCTTCAGCCTTGCACGCAGTTGCGTATCGACTGTGGACGTGTCCGCAAAATCGCGGTTGAGATGTTCCACGAGTTTCATGCCGCGACGTCTTTGAGATTTCGAGACGCTGGCGGGCGTCGACAGATTTGCCACCGGATCATTCGTGTCCATTCGAAACTGAGTCCCCTGATGCTCTGCCGGAAGAAACCCGTTCGTCCAGTTGGCGGTTCCGCCATTGACGAGCCCTCGCGGATCCGGCAGCACTACAAAGACCGGAAGGTTCTCATTGGAAGTGCCAAGTCCGTAGGAAAGCCAGGCACCCAGACTTGGGAAGCCGGCAAGTGTGTAGCCCGTGTTCATCTGAAAGCAGGCAGGCTGATGAGAAGGACTCTTCGCAACCATTGCCTGCAGAACCGCAAGGTGGTCCATCTGACCTGACAGATGCGGAAACAGGTCACTGACCCATGCACCACTTTGTCCGTATTGCCGGAATCGAAAGAAGCTCTTTCGAAGCACTCCGGGGCTCGCGAAAAATGTGTCGATTTCTCCTTTACCGGTGAGGGGCTGACCGTCGAGACGTTCAAGTTCCGGACGGTAGTTAAACGTGTCAACCTGGCTGACCCCACCCGGTGAAAATATCTGGATTACGCGCTTTGCTCTTGGCATGAACTGCGGAAACGCCGGAACCGTCCCCTCGTTCTGATGCGAATCCTGAACGGCCGATGCTCCAGCATTTTGAGATGTCAGCAGACTGGCCAGTGCAATCGAGCCAAGCCCGCAGGCACTATTCGACAGAAAGTGTCGTCGATCGGTCCAGTGGTTGACGGTGTTTCTGTGAGCGTTCTCAGTTTTCATGGTATGACCAGTGACTTCAGAACAGTCTGCGGTGGAATGATTGCTTGCTTGATGCTTCAGGTTCAATGTTGTCGTGCTAACGCAGGTTCAATGTTGTCGTGCTAACGCAGGTTCAATGTTGTCGTGCTAACGAAGAGACAGGAATTCACTTGTGTTGAAAATTGCCCAGCAAACAGTTGTCAGCCCTTCTTCAGCTGCGAGCGCTTCAGCGAGTCGTGATTCCTGCACCGAAGGTAGTCGATTTAGGGCTCTGTTGAACACTGCACGAATCTGATCAGATGGCAATGAATGACTCTTTGTCAGCTGTTCAGCCATTTTTTCTGCCTGCCGGAGTACAAACGGGTCGTTCATTAATGCCAACGCCTGAATCGGAGTCACTGTTGGTCGGCGTCGAGGGACTGCAATTGAAGGTGAGGGGCAATCGAGCGCGTCGAGAAATGGACTGCGACCCGTAATGATATGCATCCGGTAGATCGTTCGACGATTATATTGAGATTCGTCCCGATCAAACAGATGATAGAAATATGTGTTGAGCCGTGAGGTGGTATACGGTTTGAAGCTGGGACCACCCATCTCATGATTGAGCGAACCGCTGAGCTGGAGGAGCGTGTCCCGCACAACTTCGCCCTCAAGAGGTCGCAGCGGAAATCTCCACAACAGCCGGTTATCAGCATCCAGCTTCACGGCCTGTTGAGCGTCTGATTCAGGAATCACGGACTGCTGTTGCCAGGCGTGACTCCGGATGATCATCCGATGCAGTGACTTGATGCTCCACCCGGATTGAATGAACTCTGTTGCCAGCCAGTCAAGCAACTCCGGATGCGAAGGCGTGTCGCCATTGATACCAAAATCGCCGGGAGTTCCTACCAGTCCCGCGCCAAAGTGCTGTTGCCAAATGCGGTTCACGATGACGCGGGCTGTCAGTGGATGTTTGGGATGGGTGAGCCAGTGCGCGAAGCGGATCCGACGTTCGGCTTCAGGTGCATCGGCCGGAAGTTGAAGATCTGGTCCTGGTAACGAAATCAGACTCAATCCTGCCGGCTGAACAACCTTCCCAGGTTTCTGCACATCGCCGCGATCGAAGACAACGGTTGGCTGCGGCTGCTCACGGTCTCCGACAAATGCCATCACGACCGGATGTCGTACGCTGAGTTCACGCTGAGATGCCTGAAGCTGTTCATGTGACTGATCAAGTTCCTGCTGCTGAGTTTCATTCCAGTTCGTTCCTGCTGCCTTTTTGTGTTCCTCCAGCGTTTTCACCGCAGTGGCGAGTGAATCAATCTTCTGTCGAAGCTCTAGTGTCTCACTGTTCCATTGCTGTTCTTCGGTCGGCCCCATCCGCCGCCGAAGCCCGTGTGTCTTGGGGGTCAGACCATGATCGATCCCCTCGAATACCGATTTGAGGCTGTAGTAATCAGACTGCGGGACAGGGTCAAATTTGTGATCATGGCAGCGGGCGCAATTAACGGTAACAGCCATAAATGTCTGGCTTACAGCTCCCACAATTTCTTCCAGCTGTTCTTCACGGGATTGAAGGCGTCCAAGTCGGCTGGGCGTAATTCTCTGAACGGAATCCCAGGGTCCTGCGACCAGCATTCCGGTCGCGGCAATGCTGGACCCCGTGATCGGCTGCAGAACATCGCCCGCGATCTGTTCTCGAACAAACTGATCGTAAGGCAGGTCGCGATTGAAGGCATCGATGACGTAGTCACGATAGGTCCATGCCTCCGGACGAGCACTATCCTCTTCGAATCCGTCACTTTCGCTGAATCGAACCACATCGAGCCAGTGTACTGCCTGACGCTCTCCGTATGCCGGTGAATTCAGGAGTCGGTCAATCACAACATTGAAGGCATCAGTATCGGAGTCTCTCTCGAAGGCTTCGATCTCTTTCTCGTCAGGTAACAGTCCGGTCAGAACGAGCGTGGCCCTGCGGATCAGAGTACGCCGATCAGCCTGAGCTGCAAAAGTCAGTGAATGTGTTTGCAGGTTTGCATGCAAAAATGCATCAATAGGATGCTGCCAGGGACTCTGCGGCGGTGCAGGATGCCGGATCGGCTGCCATGCCCAGTGACTTGTGCGAGGGTCAGTGAGTGCCTGCCGATCCTGTTCTGTCTCTGGCCAATCTGCGCCCGAGTCGATCCACATTCGCAGCAAAGCAGATTCTGATGCAGGAACCGGCATTCCTTTGGGGGGCATTCGCTGTTCAGGGTCAGTTGATTCGATTCGGCGTATCAGTTCACTGTTCGACGCATCTCCGCCAACAATCGCGGGCCCGCTGTCTCCTCCCCGGATTGCCGTGTGGCGAACATCCAGTCTCAATCCGCCCTTCTGCGACTTTGGTCCGTGACATTCCGAGCAATATCTGATGAGTATCGGGCGAATCTGATTTTCAAAGTCCAGGTCCTGAGCCGCCACACTCACCCCGAAACTAATCGAAAACACCGCCGAAAGGGACCAGCATACCCATCGCATAACAGTCAGCCTTCTTCTCAGTCACAATTCCTGAAGCCACACATGGTCTGAAAGAATCGATGCCATGGCAAGGCATCTTGCCACGCATGTCAACGTGTGAATCACAGTCGCTTGTTGAGAAAGTCATGATCGCCCACAATGTGCAGATCGAAGCTGAGAAAAAGCTCACTGACTATTGTCAGTTCGGTCTGGAAAAGGTTTTCATCTGATGCACTACTTTTCGTGTCGTGTTCTTATCCCGCTGGCACTGGCACTTTTGCAGGGATCCGGCTCTGACTCAGCGGTCGCTGATGAGCTGCGAGTACCCGCTTTTACAGCATATTCTCTTCCTGATGCTGACAGGATTCGTTTCACTGAGCAAGACGGTGTGACTCGCTGGAATGACAATGCTCAGTCCGTGAACTGGTATGGCTTGTTTCGGCAAACCGGTGACGTCAACGTGGCGGTGGAGCTCACGCTGCCCGAAAGTGCCGAGTCAAAACTGCGACTCCGAGTGGGTGATCAGACTCGTGAAGTCTCCGTTTCGGGGAAAGGACGAGACGCTGTTGTCGTGGCTGGCTTTGGCAGTCTCAGCATCTCATCTGTCGGGTATCATCAGTTTCAGCTTGAGTCGCTGAATGAAAATGGGAAGCCGTTTGGAAGTATTCAGACACTCGTTCTAAGTGGCAATGCTGTGGCAGACTGTCATTTTAATCTGAAAGAACGCCGAAACGCGGCTTCTGTTCACTTGATGTATCCGGTTCCCGAAGACACTCAGATCGCGGCCTTCTATTGCGAAGTCACTGCGGTCGAGGAGCCCGTTACGACCTTCTACATGGCCTGTGGTTGGCATCGGGGTTACTTTGGAATGCAGGTCAACAGCACCGACGAACGGAGAATCATTTTCAGCGTCTGGGACAGCGGAAACGAAGCTGTTGATCGAGACAAGGTTGCAGACGAAAACCGAGTCAAACTGATGGGTAAAGGTGAGGGTGTGTTTTCAGGTGACTTTGGTAATGAAGGAACTGGTGGTCATAGTCATTTGAAATATATGTGGAAGACCGGTGAAACACAGAAGTTCATTGTGACTGCGGAGCCCGTCGAAAAGACCTATACGATTTATTCGGGATACTGGTTTCACCCCGAAGACAAAACCTGGATGTTGATTTCTTCGTGGAAGGCTCCGGGAGAAGGCGGCTACATGAGAGGACCACACAGCTTCAGCGAGAACTTCTGGGGCAGCACTGGCCATGTCGTCCGTAAAGCTCGCTACGGGAATCAGTGGATCCGTAACGACCGTGGTGAATGGCGTGAACTGACGAAGGCAAAATTCAGTCACGATCCAACAGGGAAGTCAGATCGGCTGGATCGCTTTATGGGTGTTGAAGATGGTCAGTTCTTCCTCAGTCACGGAGGATTTGTCGACGGGTTCTCGAAATACGGCGAACCTTTCGACCGCCCGGCTACCGGGAAGGCACCCTCGGACCTCGATCTGCCTGTGATCGAAAAGAAGTAGAGCCGACCTTGCAGATTGTCATTCAGAGAGCACTAGAGAAGTTCCCCGGCAAAAAGCCGAGGATCATCTCAGGCAATGGCTCTCAGTTTACGGCCCGTGATTTCAGACAGTTCGTTCGTTTGGTCGGCATCACTCATGTGCGAACCAGTCCCTATGATCTTCAGTCCAACGGTAAGCTGGAACGCTGGCATGGCTCAATCAAGCAGGAGTGTACCCGACCAGCCTGTCCGGTCACGATCGAAGAGGCACGAAAACGCGTGGCGAACTATGTGGACCAATACAACACAGTGAAGTAGTCGCTAGACCGCCCACCTTCCTTCCAATTCGACAAACCAGCCTTCGGATTTGGCATTATGCGAAAAACCTTCGTGGCACGATGCCACGAAGGCGATTCGACAGGATATCATCACTGCTTTTCGCTAACCGCTATGCTGGCCTTGATGCATTTACATCGTTCCGGGATTTATGGAGAACGTCGATGTCGGATAGCCTACACCTTCAATGCCCCCATTGTGCAACCGTTCTGAAGATCAAGGCCACTTCAGACATCGATCTCGCACGCAAAATCAATTGTCCGCAATGTGCACAGCCCTTTTCAATCGCCGAAGGCTCCACTGAACCGTCGTCGACTTTTGAGGCTTCGTCAAAACAAGCTACTGCATCGCGATCATCCGAACCATCAGCACTTCGGAATCTGGGAGTCATGGGCTGGTTCCTGTTTGGTGGCCTGGGCATGATGATCGGGATTGGTCTGTCTGCCGTTCTCGGCTTGACTAGTAAGGATTTTGTGATTGGACTGGGGTCATTGATTATCGGACCCATAGTTGGTTTCGGAATTCGATTTGGCGCGGGAACTCACACATCCGGTGTCGGCCCCGGCCTCTTCGCGACTTTTCTGGCTTTTGTCGCCATTATCTGCGGGAAGTTCGGCGCGTACAGTCTATCCGACATTGGTTTCACAGCCCCCGATGCAGAAGTCGCCACGGAGGGACAGGCCTCATTCATAGAGGAGTACGAGAAGGAACACATGAGCGAACCTGCACTCATTGCCCGCATCGCCAGCAAGTTACTGGAAGAATGGGTTTTGGCTGGTAAGTTGACCGAAGAGCAACTTGCTGCTGTCTGGGATACTGTTGACGCCAAGGTCGATCCATCACTGGACTTTCTGCCGGAAGTCTGGCAGGAAGCCAGCAATCGCTGGAATGGCATGACCCCGGATGTTCAGGCAGCCACCGTTCGCGACGTCCAGCAGAAGCACTACGGTGATGAGATGACACCTTCCGAAGATCAGGTAAAGGAGTGGATTGCTTCCAGTGTGACCGACGAATGGCTCGAAGCTGGCCGAATTACGACAGAACAGATTGAAGCACATGATGCCGAGCAACTGGACTCAATAATCAGAGCCGCCTACGAAAGGGCCTTTCCTCCCGAAGTCTGGCAGGAAGCCAATAACCGATGGGCAGCCATGTCACCGGAACAGAAGGAAGCACTCAAGGAGGAAGTCCGAGTTGAGATGAAGCACCTGATTGGGTTTCGAGAAACGTTTCGTGCCGCTGTCAGCCGCGCCCAGGTTGTCAGCACGACACTTCTCAGCTGTTTTTGGCCGTTGTACAACCCTACCTTCTTCTTATTGAGCATGGTCGCAGCCTATAGACTCGGCTCTCACAATGAATCCAAAAGATAAATACCTGTCGCTTTCGATGAAGGCTTTGCAACACCAGGCTCAGGGCAATCGCATGTCAACAGTGTGATTTCGAACCAATTTTTGCTTCGAAGTTCTCTCAGTCAAGTGACTGGATAGAGTCTGAACAATACACGCTATTCGCCTGCCGGCTTTTCTTCTTCCGCTGGTTTGTTCTTCTCGAAGTGGCCATGTTCAGCGGCCAGCATCAGGGTCAGATAATTCAGTCGAGCTGCGTTGCAGATTTTGGCGAAATTGATTCCCTCAAGTGTATCGGTCGTTTTGTGATAGTGAGGGTTAAATCCACCAAACAGAAAGGTGATCGGTACGCCTTTGGCTGCGAATGAAGCATGATCGCTTCGCGTGTAAACTCGTTCTTCGTCATACTCAAAGACAAAATTCACATGTGAATTCGCATCCATCACCATATTGTGGAGTGCTTCTGAAATCTGCTTGCTGCCAACAAGGTGGATCGTGTTCTCGTTTTCAGATGCTGGTTCCGTGTCAGTTTCTTCATTGCGCCCGATCATATCGATGTTCAGCATGCAGACCATATCACTGAGGGGTCTCAGAGGATTCTCTGCGTAGTACTTTGAACCCAGCAAGCCACGTTCTTCCGCACAGAAAGCCATGAGCAGCACACTGCGACGAGGCTTGACGGGGTTTAAATGGATTGCCTTTGCGATCTGAAGAATGGCTGTTGAGCCCGATCCATTGTCATCTGCACCCGGAAAGACGTCGCCAAGCTGACTTCCAAGATGATCGAGATGCGCTCCAATACCCACATGTTCATGACGACAGCTCTCGTCCGAACCAGGATACCATCCAACAACATTTGGGACATCAACCGATTCGCGGTCAATTTTCAGATGAACAGCAACATGGCGAGATGACTGAACGAGCACGTTTTCATAAGAAGAACCTTCTGAAAAGAATCCAGCATTGGCGCCGCAGGTTTCAGCCAGCTTTGATGCACCCTCAATACTGATTGTTGCTGAAGGCAATTCGAGCGGTGCTTCTTCAAGTCGGTTCACTGATTCTGAACGAAGTCTCTCGGCTGGCACAACAAATAGCACGCACGCGGGTTTTGCTTTTTGAATCCACTCGTCGTCGCCCCGAAACCCGCCGGGACCCTGAACCACCAGCAGTTGTCCGGAGAATTGTCCATCGGTGATGGGCGGACGCTCGGCGCCAACTCTTGCGATGGTGACAGGAAGTTCCTGTTCGAAGACTCCGAAGTATCGACTCATGCCAGTCTGTTTGCCTTCAACAAGTGTCGTTCCGGCGAACGTTACTGTTGGTGCTTCCTGCTGAACTGAAATCCGAACAAACGGAACGTTTTGAAACCACGAGCCATCTGTCCCGGCAGGCTCAAAACCATTTTCAGCCAGGCGTTCTGCAAACCACTTCGCTGCCTTTAGATAACCTTCCTGGCCAGTTCCTCTGCCGGAGAATTCTTCGCTGACCAGCGTTGATAGAAACGCTTTTGAATCGTCTTCAGAGATACTCTGAAAACCGGCCGACAAATTCTCGGGAGCAGGGACAGCGCCTGCGTACTGCGCAGAGGTCTGATCTGTGCTGATCAACAGGGCAAAGACGAGCAATACAGAATTTCGAATGGTCACGAATCGACTTTCCAGATGATGCCACAACGAATAGTGATTTTAGAGTACACAGCGGGCATCCGTGCCGATTCAGATCAGTCGGGACTGTTGAGAAAGTACTTTGCTGACGTTAAGGCTTTTCCTTAACGTCATTGCCGCCGGGAATCAGGACTTCAAGTTGTTCGAGTCCATCTCGTTCCTCATACGGCCGCATTTCGGAATACCAGTTTGACCAGGCCCGAGTCGCTCTGTCACGCCAGAGATTGACATGTTTGAGCCGATCTTCATCTGTGGTCCCTTTAAAGCCCGTGATTGGTGTGTCGGGAAGTCCAACACCCTGAGGTTTGCGAGCAATATAGCGAAGAGCTTGTTCAGCTTCAGCGGCCACATCGATGTTGGGGTCTCTCAGGCCTTTGATGAGCAAAGGTATCAGGCCGAAGTCCCCCGAACGTCCCAATGCCCAATAAACGGGTTGACGTACATCGGGTTCCGGATGATTGACAAGTGTTTTCAGCCGATCGACTTGCCCGACCAGTTCTTCGGGGTCTTTAATTGATTGAATCGACAGAATGAGTTGATCAGCGACACTGACCTCTTCCTTTGCGATCGATTCAAAGTCCTGACTTTCGATTGAACTCAGCAACTGATCCAATGGAGTCGGATCGCGTTCCTTCTTTTTGTCTCCAAACGGATTCCCCTTATTGCTTCTTTGAAGCCCAAGGCCGTATTGCTTATCAATGATTTGCTGAGTTGATCGCATGAAGAAGAGCAGCGCGAATGCTGTTCCGGAGACAGGACCGGAGTATGTTGGAAAACTCCCGTCTTCTGACTGCAGTGTCAGCAACCCTTCACCGTACGCCAGAAACCAGTCCTGACCACCAAGTCGTTCGATGCTGTTGATTGCGACTGCTCGTTCCAGGCAATAATAGAAATACAGATTGTGCTCAACTCTGCTTACGGGCGTGAATCGAGCGTCGTTCCAGCTGAAGGCTCGACCAATACGATCATCGAGTGCTCCTGAGGAAATTCCGGGTTTGAAGTCGCGAAAGGCAGAGCCAATTGGTGCACCGGTAGTCATTTCGGCCATCGGGTCGACCTTTTCCAGCACACCAAACTTCTTCTCTGCATCAGGGGTTTCCTTTTTCTCTTTTGCTTTTTGTCCATGGAGCAGGAACCGTGCAATGGAGACGCTCCCGGCGCCGGCCATTGTCATGTTGTGTGTTGAATTCCCGCCCCCAGGCCCTTCCGTTGTGCCTGGACGATAACACCATCCCCCATCGCCGTTACTGTTTCTCAGATGAAAGTCAGCCGCCTTTTCGACGACCTGAGGATTGACCTGGCAACCGGCACGCTGAGCTGCCCAGAGGCCAAGCATCGCGTACTGACACATACTGATGTCACCCGGCTTGCTGGGAAGGTCGCTCCATGAACCATCGGCACGCTGTGTCGACTGGATGTAGTTGACAATCACCTGCAGCTGAGGCTGATATGCTTTGGCATCGACGTCCGACAGCAACATCGCGTCAACACCAGCCATATATAGGTGTTCGTACTGGTTGGTTGGGCGATAGACACCTGAGTTCGTTCTTCCAAGAATGGCGCGAACAGCACTGGTGATGTGAGGATTGGTTGCTGGTTCGTCGCACTTGAGCAACGCATAGGCAGCAAGCACCTGAATCCCGCCGTCTGGTTCTCGAGTTGAGAGGTCCTTATTCAGCCATGTCAACGCTTTGTCGACCGCTGCGTCGAACCTGGGATTCTTGGTGCTTTTTGGGCGAGCATTTGCGGTCGAAATCGAGATACAGACTGTGACAAGCACGCAAAAAATCTGAAGTCGCGTTTTCATGGAGAATTGCTCACTAGGGTCATCGACGTGGCGAAAGGCTGCCGGAGACGGGAAACAAATCCTACCGCCGCGGGATTCGAGATGTCAAATTTTGTTCCATTCAGTCAAATTTAACCAGTTTTTTAAGGAAGTTCACGTCCGATGACCACCATATGCTGACCTCGGGGAATCGGTGCAACCCATGCCTGAGCCAGGACAACTCCATCGACTCCCGCTCTGGCGGCCCAGGGCTCCATGTCGATGTGATCGAAATCGTGAAGAAATCCTACGATATCGCCCTTTTGAACCCGAGATCCGCATTCAAGGATTGGTTCGTAATGGCCATCAAAAGGAGCAACAACGAAGCACTCGCGGTCGACCATTTCGAGTTTTCGTTGAGTTCCATCGCGGTGATGAGCGATTTTCTCAATCGTGCCATGCAGCAGACCGTTGTTGATGAGTGCTGCCAAAACTCCGTGCCTGCCATAACGAACACCTTCGGGATTAACGGCGCAACCCCAACCCAGTTCTGTTCCGACCGTGATCTTCCCAAGCCGCTCAGCCTCGCTCGGCAGGAGCCCCGGAGTTTGATTCTGATAAACCATCAACGATGGTGTTCCAAACCACCTGGCGGTCTGCTCTATCTTCTCTGCCAGGATCGGGTCATCAACCGGATGGAAGTTTGCACAGATTGAAAACCGTGCCACATTACCCCCGGAATGCAGATCGATCACAATGTGCACGTTGGGCCAGATATGCTTGCGAACAAACGCAGCGATTCGGTGAGTAATTCCGGCGAGAGAGGGGTTGACCCCTGCTCCATCGACGAACGCTCGATTCAGATTCACTCTGTCGTCCGGGCTGCTTTCGCGAGTTCCGGCACGGAAAGCAGACGGATTGAGAACAGGGATGAAGATGATTCGGCCTCGAACGTCTTCAAGCTGGATTTCACGGATGAGTTTCTTAAGAACAACGGGCCCTTCGTACTCATTGCCATGGTTCGAACCGAACGAGACAAGGCCCTCTCCCGGCTTTGCTTCTGGTCCAACCCAGACGGTGAGAGGAATCAGATGGTCGCCCCAGATGCTGTCATGCTCGAGGGCGACCCAGTAATCACGTCGTCCGGGCGAGTTCAAATCCAATCGTTCCGGACGCACAATCACTCGACTCATTATGGATCTCCATACGCGGTTACTAAATCACCGGGATGATGACTTGTTTCAGGTAACGGGAGCCCTGAGCATATCACAAATCCGGACAGGAGACAGTCTGGTGAAGACAGCCGATGTGCTGGAGAAATATCTTCAGTCGATCAGGATACTGAGCGTGTTGATTGCGTGGCGGTTTAGTTTTTATCGAACTTCCCAGCCCTTGCGATACTCTTTGCTGAGGAATTGAGAGGCCGAGGGTTCGTTTGTGATTTTTCCGGTGGAAGAATCGTATTCAATCGTCCTGCCACTTCGAAACGCAACATTGCCAAGCAGGATCGTCTCGGTAAATGGCGCCGCATATGAAAACGGACTGCCGGTTCCTGAGCCCGTCTTACAGGCTTGTATCCACTGCAGATGGTGTCCGGGCGAATCAGGAAGTGTGGGAGACGGAGGCTTGAAGTCTTTGAATTGATCTTCGGGGAGCAGTCTCGGAAAGCCGTCATGCTGAATTGCGATTTTGCCGAGGTCTCCGATGAAGAGCGAACCATTCATTGGCAAATCCTTTGCAATGTCAGCGTTCGGCGTTGCCTGACCCTCATACCAGATAAGAGTGACGGGACCTCGATCCCCGCGGGCTGGAAACTCCATGTGAGTCACCATTGACGTTGGCCCGCTGTACGGATTTGGCTCTGAGCCAGTGGACGTGACTCTGACGGATGAGCCACCGAGATTGAGCCCCCAAAACGCCGGGTCGGCAAGGTGAATGGCCATATCGCCAATTGCCCCACAACCGAAATCCCACCACCCGCGCCATCGAAACGGTGCGTATGCCGGATGATAGGGTCGCTCCGATGCGGGTCCGAGCCATAGGTCCCAATTCAGGCTTGTTGGTGTTGAGGGGGTGTCGGTCGGTCGCTGCATCCCTTGAGGCCACCATTGTCCGGGACGATCGGTGATGACATGGACTTCTCGAATTTGACCGACAGCATTGGACTGCAGAAGTTCAACGAGTCTCAGGTAGCCCGGGTGTTCGTGATTTTGAGTTCCCATTTGAGTTGCGAGTTTGGATTCACTGGCCAGCTTTGCGATCAGTCGAGCTTCTTCAACCGTGTGAGTCAGAGGCTTCTCACAATAGACATGAAGGCCTCGTCGAAGAGCGAAGACAGTAGCCGGAGCGTGATGGTGATCCGGAGTCGCTACGACCACAGCATCAAGATCGGACTGTTCGAGCAGTTGCCGATAGTCAACGTATGATTTTGCTGAGGGGAATCGAGCCGCGGCTGCACCGAGTCGGTCAGAGTCGACGTCACAAAGTGCGACAATATTTTCTGACGAGACGGCATCCAGATTCGCCGCGCCTCGTCCACCGACTCCGATCACGCCAATGTTCAGTCGATCATTCGCGCCGACAATGCCATTTGCGCCTGCACGACTCGTGGCCACAGCAAATGCAGCGATCCCACTGGCGACAAAAAACGAACGACGCGACTGGCGAGCATGAAGCATCTGGAGACTCCGGGCATGAAACGGTTGGCGGGCACAAGACTAGCGAACCTTAACCTCAGTTGAAATCCGCGTCTAATCATGCAGCCAGAGTCTCAACTTGCGTATTCGCGTTTGCGCCGGAACACAGTGCGGCAAAGTTTCATGCAGACTGGTCGGACTGCAGATGCCTGAGTCGTCTTCCGGTGATGACCAACAGCAGCGACCAAAGCCCTCCAAACAGTACGGGCCCGGAATCAGGAGAGAACGGTAGCAGGATCGAGAGCAGGAAGAACGCCGCGCCAAACAGGTAACAAAATCCCCAGTAGCTACTTCCGAGATTGAACCAGAGGATTCCGCTGAGGATTGAAAAGAATGGGTAGCACCAGAACAAACTGGTTTTGGGGAAATGGGGATTCAGGAATTCTGACAGCATCTTCACCATCAGAATGAGATGGCAACCAGCAATGAAAGCCATCCACTGAGACCACATGACTCGTGAGACGGATTGACGACTGGCGAATAGTTGAGTCCTCAAGTGCCAGCCGGCTGCGAGCATTGCTGCAAGCTGAACTGCTCGCACGAATCCCGCATAGAGATAGACATGCGTGATGGTTGATTCGTGCAAACCCAGTTGCCAGATGGCGAGTTCACCGAGGAGAACAAGTGGTGAGAAGATCAGGAGAAGCGTACCCCAGGTGCCAAGTTCGAGATCGTCTCGATGACGAGTCAGAGTACGTCGCAGTCGCTCCACGGGATTTCTTGAACAAATACTGATTTCGTCTCCCTGCAGATAGCGATTGAGATCCTCTGCGAGTTTTCCGGCGGATGCGTAGCGGTCTTGAACTTGCTTCTCCAGGCATTTCAGACAGATGGCTTCGAGTTCGCGATCGACTTCAGGGTTAAGGATTCGAATATAAGGAGGTTCTCGTTCGATGACCTGGATTAATGTCTCCAGTGGATTTGCTGCCTGAAACGGTGGACGTCCTGTCAGCAGGCAATACAGAATTGCTCCCAGTGAATAGACATCTGACGCAGGTCCAATCTGGCCCGTTTGCCCCGAAGCCTGTTCGGGTGGCATGTAACCAGGGGTTCCCATGATGGCGCCTGTCCTGGTGAGTTCATTACTTTCGCGGAACTTTCGGGCAAGGCCAAAGTCGGTCACTTTTGGTTCGCCGTTCATGTCCAGGAGAATGTTGGCAGGTTTCAGGTCGCGATGAATGACTCCATTGCTGTGTGCGTATTCGATCGCCTGCACAACCTTTATCATCAGAATCGCTGCATCGCGAGGTGCCATCGGACCTGAATGCACCTGGTCCTGAAGACTCATTCCTTCGATGAAGCCCATCGTAAAGAAGTGTTGTCCATCCTGCTGACCGATTTCGTAAATGGGAACGATGTTCGGGTGATTTAGTGTCGCAGCTGCTTCTGCCTCAATATAGAAGCGTGCAACATCTTCTGAGGACGCGAGTCGACCAGAGAGTATCATTTTCAGTGCCACGGTCCGGTTCAGCGTGATCTGCCGAGCCCGATAAACAACTCCCATACCTCCTCGAGCAATTTCCTGCAGTAACTCGTAGTCGCCAAACCTGAATGAACCTGTAGCGGTGTCCGCGGGCAGGCCTTTGGGCAATGGCCACTGGTGCAAAGTCGATGCCGGCGAATCTCCCGGGAGCAATACCGTATCGTCTGAAGGAGACGGATTCTGAGGGTCCGTAGCTTGTTTCATACAGGCATACCTCGAATGTCGATGATTTGGCTTCAACAGCTGTTGTATTCGTCAGCCTGTTTGCCTGCAAACGTCAGCATTCGCAGTTCATCGTGGATGCGCACCCGCGATATCGCAGGGGCCGTCGCAGGGGCCGGATCCTCGGACGCCATCAGCTCTGGAGCGCGCAGAAATGCGTGGGCAATTCTCGTGTTCTGGACAGGCAGAGAAGGTCAGTTTGTTGAAGGTGGCCAAAATTCAGACCGAGAAGCAACGCTCACGAGAGATGTCAGTCTTTTCAACAGAGAATTCGACTCATGAAATTGTGCTGGTAGTAAATCACCATGAACGCGGACTCAAACCACAACCATTAACTGGGCCCGTCCCGGGGTGGTCGGTGGTCGGTCCGGGGTCAGACCTCTGTCAGCCTTGCGGCGGTCTCTCGCGGGGGCCAGACCCCCGGCGGTCTTGGGTCGATGAGTCGGCACCGTAGGTCTGACCCTGGTTGAGATTGGTGGATGTAGGAGATTTGGTGTGATTTCGGGAGACGGGAAGAGTTGAGATTCGGCTGCCGGTTGAGATTCACGGTCCGACTCCCGAAAGTTATCAAATGATCAAGTCCATGCTCGGAATGGATTCCATCATTGTTGAGATTGACGGGGTGGTCCGGGGTCAGACCTCGGTCGGTCTTGGGTAGGTGAGTCGGCACCGTGGGACTGACGTTGGTTGAGATTGGTGTGTTTAGGAGATTTGGTGTGATTTCGGGAGATGGGAAGAGTTTAGATGCGGCTGCCGGTTGATATTCACGATCTGACTCCCGAAAGTGATCAAATGATCAAGTCCATGCTTGGAATGGAGTCCTTTGCCGTTCAAGTTCAGTTGTCGTCGGGCCATCGGTTAACATGTGTAGGGACTGACATCAAGCGCAATGTCGCGATGCTCTTATCGGCGGACTCCCCCCTGTTGTTTGTCCACTCTTCTAAGCCAGATAAATTGGAGTGTTTTTTTCTTCGAAAAGTCAAATTGCCGTTGAGAACGGACAGTAGAAGCGATAGCCACGACGGGATTCGCATGTTTAGAGTGTGCTCGTTCATTGACGGTGAACACAGTTTTCCATCGATGTTGTTCGACCAAAAGGCAGGGCAACTGCAATGAGTGACGTCCTGGATCGAGTTAAGGGAGTTTTGGTAGGGCTTGCTGCGGGTGACTCGAATGGTGGGCCAATCCGCATGGCAGTGAGGCTTGGGGAGAGCCTCTTGGAAAACAGGGGATTCGACAGAACCGACGTTATGGAGCGGTATATGGAGTGGTACCGCGATGGCGCATTCGATACCGGTGTGGTTGCAGACCTGGTGTTTTCGCGAGTGGCCGTAGGACAGTCATTTGAGTTCGCCGCAAGGGCTGTTCATATGGACCTCGACAACCGAACGGGCGGATGCAATCCGGCCCATAGGAATGCACCTTTAGCGATGTGCTTCCAGATTGATGATGCCGACTTGGCGAAAAATGCACTTCTTGAAGCAGCGTTGACGCACTTTGATCCGATCGCAGGTGATGTCTCTGCTGCTGTGGTAACACTTTGCAGACAGTTGATTAAAGGAGTAACGTGGCATGAAGCAATCGACATATCTGCTGACGGCAGGTCAGTTCACACGAAAGCTGCATTTCGCAGGACGACAATGGACGATTTGGATCGAGGTGGATACGCACCCGACGTATTGACCGCGGCGATTCACTTCCTCGAACATGCAGGTACCTTTTCAGAAGCGTTGAATGCGTCGATGGAATTTGCGGGACTCTCAAACTTCTGCCCTGTTCTTGTCGGATCTATTGGCGGAGCGAGATGGGGGGCGAAAGCTGTTTCGCATGAACGATCTCAAGATGGAGATTTACATTCTTTTGTCGAAGTCGTCAGTGCGGGACTCGGAGCAGAGTGGGAAATGGCTGGCGGTGCTTCTGTAGAGTAAGTCGTTGCGCCGTGGCCTCTGATGTTCTCAGAACAACGTACTTCAGTTACCGATCCAACTTGGCAACGGGTTTCAACGTGACGAGCGGCAAGAATTTCAACCCGATGCCATTGTGTGCACCTTCTGGCTGCGTGAGCTGACTCTCTGCTATTCTGTACAGTGTGGGCATAGTTAATGCAGGCAAGGCCGCTGTTAGCGAGCTTCTCCAAAGTCGTTTTCTTCTCTAACGGAGTTCCAATTTGCACGTACGGCAAATCGACTACGCGGGGAAAGACTTCGATCTTTCAGTGAGAGACAAAGAAACAGACCTCGTCAGCATGAGTCGCAAAACAGTAACGCCAAACCCCACCATCCCGAAACCATGCTGGGTCCGTGCTGGGTCTGACCCCGCCCGCCCCCGATCGAGGTCTGACCCCCGTCTGCTGGCAGCAGCAGGTCAGCAGCAGGTCTGACCCCGGCAACTCGGGTCTGACCCCGGTTGAATTACGGGGTCTGTGTCTGATTGCTGCTCGGCCTTTTAGACGCTCATGTCATCTATATCGACGTGAGGTTCTCCCCGGTCCGAATACAATTCTGTGATTACCAACAACTTCACTGTTGACAGACTACTCTCTACTGCTAACATCACCCTGGGGGCGTTCGAT
>JAEUIH010000085.1 GCA_016795105.1 Planctomyces sp. | reverse complement strand
GACGCAGGAAAAATTGAAACAGCCTACAGGAAGAATGTGCTCCGGCATCTGCATGTGGATGGTCAGCGCATCAGAATCGAACGCATCGTCGATTACTACCACGCCAGCCTGCGACTGACTATCATCGCCGATGCATTAAAGCTGACAACTTCGCAACGAACACAGTGGCTGAAACGTGCTCGCAAGCTGCTGCTGGAAGCGGGCGGCTGGGGGCGAGTCATGCGGTCGATTGCGGGCATGGTTCTGGAGCACGGCATCAAGTCCTCCGAGAGGGAAGAGTACGAAAAGGCCAAACGTTACCTGCATCGCTACCGAAGATTCATGAACTATTCAGACCACCGCAGTCAAGGCAGCCCCATCGGCAGTGGCATCGTGGAATCCGCCTGCAAGCAGATTGTGACTGAACGCCTGAAACTCTCAGGCATGCGCTGGTCTCGCGCCGGTGCTCAGCAGATCATGACTCTCCGATCGATCCTCCTGAGCCAAACATGGAGCGCTACATTTAAGCAAGCACTAATAGCATTGCCCCTCGTCAACGTCCTAAACTCTCAGCAAACACTGTGTTTTTCCTGATTCCAATGCGCAATAGCCAGATCGCACCCCTTCGAAGGAGATTGGTGAGATCGATGTCAGGCCCTCGCGACTCGCAGTTTTCAGACTCTGAACAACCCATCGCCGGTTTTACACACACAGACTGGCAGAACCGTTATGACGAGGGTCGGACGGGCTGGGATCGAGGTGAGGCAAGTCCAATTCTACGGTCATGGTTGAGTACGGGTGTGTTGAAACCATGTCGAATTCTCGTGCCCGGATGTGGCCGAGGGCATGAGGTGATTGCATTGGCGGAAGCTGGATTTCAGGTCACTGCAGTCGACTTTGCCGACTCGGCCGTCAAAAGTCTCTCTCAGGAAATCGACAGACGAGGACTTCAGGCAGAAATAGTGCAGTCGGACGTGTTCAGATTGAATCCGGATACGTCTTTTGACGCAATCTATGAACAGACATGCCTGTGTGCGATTCATCCCGGTCAGTGGGAGCGATATGCCGACCGCCTGCGATCGTGGCTGCGACCGGACGGACGGCTCTTTGCTGTGTTTATGCAGAATGATAAGCCGGGAGGTCCTCCGTTTCATTGTTCGATTGATGAAATGCAGAAGCTGTTTGCGATGGGCTGGGAATGGCCAACATTTGCGGAGCGGATCGACCACCCGGCCGGCTTGCATGAACTTGCCTTTGTTTTGAGAAGAATGTGACAACCGGAATTCGATGCGTAAAATGCAGTTATGAACAACTTTTATCCAGTGAATGACTATGGCCCGTTGATGCCGGGACTGGTCATGGCGGGCGTCGCGATTGTGCATGTGTTTCTGGCACAATTTGCAGTTGGGGGAGGTCTTTTGCTGTGCTACTTTCAGTGGCTGGCAATGACCGGTCGCAGTGAAACCGCTCGCATCTTTGTAAATGGTTATTTCCGGATTCTGGTGTTGATCAGTTTTGTGCTGGGGGCGCTCACAGGAGTCGGAATCTGGTTTACATCAATTCAGGTGAGTGCTCCGACGATTGGGCAGATGGTGTTTAATTTTCACTGGGTTTGGGCGACGGAATGGACATTTTTCTGTCTGGAAGTGGTCGCGGGCTACTGCTTCTATCGCTATCACACACAGCTTTCCGATCGAACGAATTTGACACTGTTGATCCTGTATGCGTTTGCCGCATGGATGAGTCTCTTCTGGATTAATGGCATTCTGAGCTGGCAGTTGACACCCGGCGATTGGCTTGCGAGTCGATCTCTGATCGATGGTTTTCTGAACCCTGGATTCTGGCCCAGTTTGCTGTTTCGAACGATTGTTTGCATGACTCTTGCATCCCTGATTGGCTGCATTGTTGTGAACGTGATCCCTTCACTCGATCGAACGCAGCGTCAGGAGCTCATCAACCGGGCTGCTCATCTGATGATCCCGATGCTGGCCATGCCTGTGCTGGGAGTCTGGTACCTGCTGACGATGCCCGATGACAGTCGCGGCTGGGTACTGGGAGGAAGTCCGGCCATGATGCTGTTCTTCATGATCTCGGTGGGAGCGTCGCTGGCCATTGGCAGTTATGCGCTGATTGGACTGTGGATGCAGAAGCTCTACATCAACGGTGCAACCGCCACGCTGCTGCTGTTTATGGCCTTTGGAGCAACAGCTGGAGGAGAGTTTGTTCGCGAGGGATCTCGAAAGCCATACACGATTCGTCATGTGATGTATTCGAATGGGATTCGTCCGGATGAAGTCGCCGATCTTCGAATTCGTGGTTGTGTGACCGATGATCCATATCCAGTCGTTCATGAAAAGGACCTTCCCAACGACACTGTCACAGTTGGCGCAAAGGTGTTTCGGAAACAGTGTGCGGTTTGCCACACCATCGATGGCTCGAATGCGGTTGTGCATTTGACGGCGTCATGGGATGAAGATCAGATGCGGATGAATATTGCAAAACTGCAGCAAACGAAGCCATTCATGCCGCCATTTGCCGGAACGGCACAGGAACTCGAGTCGCTCGTGCAGTACATCCTATGGGTCGAATCCGGACGGCCGAGTTCCTGGGCGCAGGGCATGAATCCTGAAACAGTCAGTCAGATTTCTCGCTGGCTCGATGAAGCCGGAACTGAACCTGCCGAAGCAAGGAGCATCAGATAATGAATCAGATGTTTCCGATTGGCTTTGAAGGTCCACTGGCATTCTATCTGGTCGTGTACGTGCTGACCCTTGTTGTGCATGTGTTCCTGATGGCCTATGTGCTGGCGGGGAGCCTATGGCTTGCATGGGTCACGGTGTTTCCGAAAGCCACCGCAGGTTCCATTCACGGTGAAATTCCTCGAACGAAACACCCTGCGGCCCGTATTTTGCGGGATTGGCTCCCGTTCGCTCTTAGTGGAGCAATCACGGCGGGCGTGGCTCCTTTGTTATTCATTCAGATTCTGTACCAGCAACAGTTTTATACGGCCAACGTGCTGCTGGGATGGCGATGGATGGTCGTAATACCTGTGCTGGTGATGGCGTTTTATCTGCTGTACATCATGAAGAGCAAAATCATCAGCCAGTGGAGTCTTGGCATTCGAATCGGCCTGTCAATCTGCGTCGCTGGCAGTTTCCTGTTTGTGGCCTTTTGCTGGACAACCAATCATTTGCTGAGTCTGAATGCGTCGCAATGGCCTGTGGCGTATGAGACCGGTGATGCAGTGCAGTCATTGCCTGCATTGTCTTTGCGTCTCGCAACCTGGATTACAGGTACGTTCCCCGCGATGGGCGTGTTGATGTCATGGCAGCTGCGGGGCATGAAGTCTCGAACAGATTCCTGGAGAGATGTTGCGTCCGATGTGAATTGGCTGACACTTATCGAGGACGAAGACCGTCGGATTGCATGGGTGTCTCTTGCGGCGATGATCGCTTCTCTGATTCTGGCATTTTGCTACTTTCTCACATTGCCGGAAGAGGTTCGATCAAATCTGACAGGGACTGCAGGAATTCTGTGGATCGCAGTGCTTCTTTCAAGTTCAGGTGTGATGATTACAGGGTTGATTCGCCAGCGAAGAAGCCACACCGGTTCGAAAAGCTGGCTGATAGCTGTCACCGGAGCCCTGTTTGTGCAGTTAACCGCTGCTGCATCACTGCGAGAGATCATTCGTTTGACTCAGGCCGACCTGAGTGCTGTCGTGCAGAGTACAAAAGCAGCCGCGGAAATCGGCGGGCTGGTCATGTTTCTGGTGTTCACTGTGCTCAACGCCGGATTGATCGCTTTTTGTTTGTGGCTTGTTCGAAGGAAGCAGGCTCCGTGAGGAGGGGAGCGAACTCGAGTCTGGAAGCGGGGAACGGATGACTCGGTATCAATTCTGTTTCAGGACTTCGTCATAGAAGGCGAAGACATCATCAATAGCCGCCTGAACAACAACAAGATGTTCCACGTCCGGATATATTTTGAAGGATGATCGAACGCCGGCATTCCTGAGTCCCTCATGCAGCTGACGGGCACCCTGTTTGCCGAAGTCTTCATCGCCGGCAGCGACAAACCAGATGATCCGGGAATGTTTTTGCGGTTCCTTTGTTGAGAAACGTCGACCGCCGCCGAGTGCTGCCGCTGCAAGCGGAAGTTCCGGGTGTTTTTGAACCTGCTGCAGGACCTGACCGGCGCCCATCGAATGACCAAGCAGCAGTACTCGACTCCGATTGACTGCGATGAAGGGTGTCAATGCATCGAGCATCTCTGTGATGTCCAGTGAGAGCCCGAAAAGTCCCTGCCGAGGAGACACCACCAGCCAGCCCCGTCTTTCCGCCTCTCGAATGACCCGCCCTGCCCCATAGGTTTCGAAGAACATGTTTTCACTGCCACCGGCGCCGTGAAACACGAAAAGTACAGGCACGGGATTGTTGATATTCTCAGGGCAGCGAAGCCGAGTGGGAACTGTTCGGCGATCTTTGCTCAGGACCAGCCAAATGTCCTTCTGAGTTCCATACTCCACAAATTTTTCCGACGGATCCGCAGCAGTCTTTGCAAGGTGTTCACAAAACTCAAGCCGCGACAGGACCGGATAGTCCGTTTCCTGAACCTTTCCCTGAGAGACAGACTGAATCGTGTTTGAAGCGTCGAGCAGCGTCGCTGCAATGGTGGCGTTGGCCGATTCTGGCTGTGAATCGATTGCGTCATTCGTTTGGGACTTCAGAGAGTCGGCAACCTCTTTCAGGTGCTTGAGCCGTTCAGACAGGCGATCGACTCTGCTGATTGTGACATCGGGAAAGGTAAAGCTCTCTTCCATCCCTTTGACTGTAGCTGAAAGCCGATGATCCCCTGCGGGAAGAGCCCCCGTTTCCCAGATTGCGAACATCATCGCTTCGCTGACTGGGACGGAGGTTTCGCAGATCGCGTTGGCATCGCGATCGCGGATTTGCAGATGGAGGCTGGAATCGGCAGGAACAGGCAACTTTGAATCATAGAATGGCTTGAGTTCAATTCGGATTGAGGTGACCTCCGCATCTGCACAGACTGGAGTAGCCAGAATCTGTAAACCAACAGTCCCTTGTTCAAAGACCGTAGGCTGAATACCGCGTGCCGACTGCCATGCTGAATCAAGCTGACGCCCCGCTTCATTCAGACGCAGGCTGAAGAAATTGTTCACCGCTGCCTTCAGTGGTTCCACACAAGCGGCCCGCTGGTTTGTATCAGCCGTGTCCCATGCATGTTCGAACCTCTGAAGGCGACGACCAAGTTCAAGTCGCTGAACCTGAGCTTCTGCCGAACTGCACACAATGAATCCCGCAAGGATGATGATCAGTTGCGTACCTCTGAACGAAGACAGAACCGAACTTGCCTGAACCCTGACGACACCTGTGTGCATACAAGTGAGGAAAACAGAACGGTGCATCTGACGATCTCGCTTTATGGAAGTCGCGACTCAGAGTGACACGACCCAGCGTTCAGAACAATCTGAAACAGAATACGTTGAGCGGCCATCGGCACGAAGTATCCCTGGGCAGCAACCCCATCACAAGCCCGACACGAACCGGATTGCGTTCAACATAACGCATGACCCTCAGCAGATGATGATCGCCTTGTCTCGGAAAGGGCTTGAACTGTTCCTGATAGAGATGCCCTGTTCCGCCGGTCCGTGGTTGAACAACAAAATGCCAGTGATTTGGCATGACCAACACGGAATAGATGGGGATCGGGACAATGAGCCAGTTTTCGTGGAGGACACGCAGGCCTTTTTTAAGGGGTCAGGACTCGTTTTTGGGGTGGATTGTGGGAGGTGGGGGGGATAGGATCGGAACTGGTGTCTGATGGAATCGGGTGAAGATTTGGAGATGGTGTGGTGATTTCACTGGCGGATCAGCTGAGGTTGTTGCCTTCGGCCGATGAGGTGTTGCGGCGGCCTGAACTGAAGGTGATGCCAGGTTCCGGGATACGGGTGCAGTTGGTGGCGTGGATTCGGCAGGCGGTGGATGAGTGTCGTGACAAGGTGCGAGACGGTGTGGTGTTCACGGCAGACGAGCTGATGAAGCGAGTTATCGGTCGGGTCAACGAGTTGGCTCGTCTCGACGCCGGTCGCATGTCCTGTTCCGTCATTAATGCGACAGGAGTTGTGCTTCATACGAATCTGGGCAGAGCTCCGCTGGCAGAGCGGGCGGTTCGTCGGATTGAGGAGGCTGCTGGTTATGTGAATGTGGAGATGAATCTTGAGACGGGCAAAAGAAATGCGCGTAGTGAACGCGTCGTAGAATTGCTTTGTCTGCTGACGGGAGCCGAGGATGCGGTGATTGTCAATAACTGCGCGGCGGCCACGATGATGACTTTGCAGGTGATGGCGGCCGGACGTGAAGTGATTGTGTCTCGAGGGCAGCTGGTTGAAATCGGTGGTGGGTATCGGCTGCCGGAGGTGTTCGAGGTTTCCGGGGCGAGGCTTCGTGAAGTGGGCACCACCAATCGGACTTATCTGCATGACTACGAGGATGCGATCAATGATCACACTGGCGGCATCATTCGCGTTCATCGCAGTAACTTCTCACTGTCTGGCTTTGTGACAGAGCCATCCTCAGCAGAATTGGCGGACCTTTGTCGTCGCCGTTCAGTACCTTTGATTGATGATCTCGGAAGTGGTTGTATTCAGGACCTCGTGGAGTTCGGCCTTGTTGAGCCTACGGTTTCAGCAAGCGTTTCCGCAGGAGCCGACGTTGTGCTGATGAGTGGAGACAAATTATTCGGAGGTCCTCAGGCGGGCATCATTCTTGGGCGTCGTCAGTGGATCTCGGCGATGAGAAAGAGTCCCCTGATGAGGGCGCTTCGTGCAGACAAGCTGATATTGGCCGCGCTCGAAGCGACACTGGAGGTTCATCTTTCTCAAAACCCGATGGAGGAGCTCCCTCTGCTGCAAATGCTTACCAGACAGTCTTCTCGGATTCGGTCATCCTGTGAGAGGGTGGTGAGTCTTGTTCGAATTCCGGAGAACATCAATATTGGAATCGAGGCCTGTGAATCCGAGGTCGGAGGCGGGTCAATTCCCGGGTCGAGACTCCCCAGTTTTGCGATTCGGATTGCAGGAACAAATCCATCGGAGTTCAGTCAGAAGCTTCGCCGCTGTCGACCTGCTGTAGTGGGGCGAATCCAGGACGACGGCGTGTTGCTGGATTTGAGAACGGTTTCGGATGCACAGATACCGCATCTTGCAGAGCAACTGCAGTCCGTTTTCGATGGCGAGGCGGTTTGAATCCATGAGATAATTTCGGGATCGTCTGAACTATTCTGCTCGACGAAGCATGTCGGAATAGACTTGAAGAGCTTCCTGGAATTCGGCGAGAACTTCGGGGGAGAGGATTGGCCTTCCACGCTCGATCTCAGATTCCAGTTGTCTCACAAAGAATGCGACCTGTTGTTTCCTCGGAACGAGATCTGTACCTGGTACCTGAATGAACCAGGGTGCGGTGTGAGCGAACCGTTTTCGTCCGTTTTCATCCTGCGAAACGCAGCGGACAGCGATCCATGAGGTATGGTTGACCGAGAGAGTGTAGTTTCCCGAGAACCTGCCGCCCTGCGATACTGTGTTCGTGAAACCGGGGGACTCCGCTGAAGTCCAGCGATGAGCAACATCTCCATTGATCAGAATCTCTACAGCGATTAGCGGCAGAGCACTGAAAGATTCGACACTGATGTTCAGGTCCATACCCTGGCGTTTAGGCGTTGTGATGGTTGTTCCCGGTGGTTCGTTGTTGATTGTGGAAAAGAGCAGCGGTCCGGTTGTGACAAAGCTTCTTCCATTTCGTAACCCTTCGATCCATGCATCACTGTTGAATTCGTCACCCGTCTGCACATAGACTCGACTATGCCCCAGTGGAACCGGATGGACCCCCGAGGCGGTTCCTGCTGTGGGCATTATCCGAAACCCGCAATTGAGAAGAGCGTAGTAGACTTCGAATCCGTAGTTCAGCCAGCCCCATTCGGTGAGTTGGCCCGGAGCCCGTTGTTCAAAACTGGCCCAGTCCGGAAGAGGAGCGGAGACGGAACTGAAGCCGAACTGAGTTCGCCAGACGCTGTTGTTGGATAGCTCAAACAAATCTACTTTGGCGACAGGGACGAGCATCAGCGACCAGGGCCACGAGTGTTTGTCGAGATCGAGGAGTCCACCCTCGGCGTGGACCAGTTCGGCAATCGGTTTGACTGGAGGCGCTGTGTGAGTCATCACGGAACGATGATTCAACAGGAATACTGCCCCGAGAACATGTGGTTTTCCGGCGTAGTTGAAGATTTCGTATTCTGTGTTTCTCGGGATGATGACATGCGTGGGATCGACAGCAATCGGTTCGGTTCCTCGGTCATCTCGTGGTCCAAATGGAGATGGACCCTGGCGGCGAAGGGGTGAAGGCTGAAGATCGGGAACAGAATCCGACTGAATCGTCCAGAATGTAACCGGAAACGCCACATTGAGATCTTCAGCCAGCATCACATTCGGCAGTTCGGAGATCCGTCGATGGACATGGGTTTCACCGGAGTACCAGCCTCGGGCTGCAGCATTCACGATTCTCCGGAGTTCGAATGTTCGAACGTTTGTTTCCGGGCCAATATCAATGGTTTCCTTCAGAGGGAGGTATTCTTTCCCATGTTCGATCTCGATCTGATATTTGCCGGGAGGGACATCAATTCTGAATGGATGTGGTGACACTGTTGTGTGCAGTTCAGTGGAGCCATCCATGGGTACCCATTGTTCTCGGTACTGGAGAGCGCTGCCTTCGGTTGAAGCGGACTGCACGAACAACCATTCTCCGGATTCGTTCTGCAGGTAGACTCTTGCCGGAAGATTTCGATGAGTATCGGCGTCGACGACGATCGCCTGAAATTCAGCAGCATTTGCGGTGTATACTCCGCCGAGAATCAAAGTCAGGATCAATGAGTTTCTAATGGGGAGTTTCATAGTCTTACTCATTCCAGGGGCTGCACTGTTGTCCATAAGCGGGCGGCAATCTGTTCGAAATGCACATCCCGGATTGCGAATTGTACAGGCGGGGAGGTACTCTGCAGCAGAGACCAGATCGAGTTGTTCGGAACAAGGCGTTTTTTGTGCATATCAGCGTATTTGATTTGTTTACGATCGGGATTGGCCCATCGAGTTCGCACGCAGTTGGTCCGATGAGAGCGGCCGGCATGTTTCTGGATGTGTTGCATGCGAACAAGTTGTTTCCTGGAGTCGCTCGAGTCTCCGTCAACTTATACGGTTCGCTGGCCTTAACAGGAACGGGGCACGGAACCGATCGTGCGATCCTAATGGGGTTGGAGGGACATCTGCCGGAAACCGTTGATCCGGACCAGATTCCATTGCGAACGGTCGAGATACTGAACAACGGCAGTCTGAATCTGGGTGGTGAGAAGGCGATCGGTTTTGATCGAACCGAAGATCTGAAGTTCGTCAACAACAGAAGTCTCCGCCGTCACCCGAACGGGATGCGATTTGCAGCGATGGATTCAGCCGGAGCAGAACTTGTGGCCCGTCGCTATTACTCGATTGGCGGGGGCTTCGTGATTGGTGACGAGGAAGATGGCGGTGGCCCGGTGACACTGGAGCAGCCTCCGGATGTTCCGTACCCATTTGCAAATGCCGCAGAATTGCTGGATCGGTGTCGTACCGCGAAGCTTTCCATCAGTCAGGTGATTCTTCAGAACGAGCTTGTGCATCGAGCTCATGCAGAGATAGCGGTGCGGCTGGATCGAATCTGGCAGGCAATGCAGGATTGCGTCCATAGAGGATGTATTTCAACAGAGACCGAGTTGCCCGGTGGCCTGCAGGTTCGCAGGCGAGCGGCAAAGTTATATCGTCAGCTGACTGAGCGTCCTGAAGCACTGCTGCGTGATCCACTGACTGTCCTGGACTGGGTTGATCTGTATGCACTTGCGGTCAATGAAGAGAACGCGGCAGGTGGGCGAGTTGTGACGGCACCAACGAACGGGGCAGCGGGAATCGTGCCGGCAGTGCTGCACTACTATGATCGTTTCTGTGAGAAGCGTCATTCTGATGGCATTCATCGGTTCCTGTTAACGGCCGGAGCGATCGCGATGTTGTACAAGCGGAATGCTTCGATATCCGGAGCCGAAGTCGGCTGTCAGGGAGAAGTCGGAGTCGCCTGTTCGATGGCTGCAGGAGCTCTGACAGAAGTGATGGGAGGAACTCCGGAACAGGTGGAGCAGGCGGCGGAGATCGGCATGGAGCACAACCTTGGCCTCACATGCGACCCGGTGAAGGGACTTGTGCAGGTGCCCTGCATCGAGCGAAACGCGATGGGGGCAGTCAAGGCAATCAATGCGGCAAGGCTGGCATTACGAGGAGACGGCCAGCATAAGATCAGTCTGGACCGCGTCATCGAAGTGATGCGGCGAACGGGTGCTGACATGCTGGATAAGTACAAAGAGACAAGTCGAGGCGGACTTGCGGTGAACTTCACAGAATGCTGAAAAGCAGCAACACCTGCGGATTAAAGAGAACGAAATCAGAAAGTCAAAGATCATGGTGATTCCGGCTCAGGGCAGAGTAACTGCCATTGATATTGAGCGTATTGTGCCGTATGAAATTTTGCTGGATCGAATCGCGGCCGATCGTGAAAGCAGCTGGATCGACTGTCGTCGGACGTTCCACCGAGCCCCGGAACCGAGTGGTCGGGAGACGGCAACAAGTCGAGCGATTCTGGAACGGCTCAGGGTTCTGGGAATTGATGCTCGAATCCCGGATCGAGGTGTTGGGGTGATTGCCGATCTGCAGATTGGATCACCGGATGAAGCTTCGCGAATCATCGCTGTTCGTGCGGATATTGATGCTCTGCCGATGCAGGATCGAAAGTCTGTCCCGTATGCATCAAAGTGTCCTGGGCTCGCTCACTCCTGCGGACATGACGCTCACACGACAGTTGTGCTGGCGACGATCGAGTTGCTGAAGACAGTTGCTGAACGAACTCAGGAAATGGACGTGCCTTCCGTACACATCCGCTTTTTGTTCCAGCCAGCAGAGGAAACCTGCGAGGGGGCATTGTGGATGATTGAGGACGGAGCACTTCAGGGTGTGTCTGCAATTCTGGGACTTCACGTTGACCCGCAGATTCGAGCGGGTCAGATCGGAATTCGTTACGGGGTCCTGACAGCGCAGGTTGACGAAGTATTGATTCATGTGCGCGGCAAGGGCGGCCATGCGGCTCGACCTCAGCACACAACAGACCCAATAGCGACGACTGCTTCGCTGATTTCAAATCTGTATCAACTGGTTCCCCGCAACGCTGATGCCCTGACTCCGACCGTGTTTACGATCGGCTCAATTCATGGAGGAACAGCATCAAATATCATCCCTGATCGCGTCGACATCATGGGTACACTGCGGACAACGGATGCGGATATTCGACGTCGAATTATGTCATTGATCGAGCGCCAGTGTGAAGCGATGGCCAGTGTGACGGGCAATCAGATTGAACTTGAGTTTCGAAGTCCGCTGGGATCGGTGATCAATGATCCGTTTGTGACATCCGCCTTTGAAGCATCAGCCCGTCAGGTGATTGGTGATCAGTCGGTGGTGCTGATCGACAAACCAAGCATGGGGGGGGAAGACTTCGCCATGTACATCGATCATGTACGAGGTGCACAGATTCGTCTGGGGTGTGCTGGCCAGGGCGAAGACTGGCCATTGCTGCATTCCCCCATTTTTGACATCGATGAGAAGTCACTTGCGATTGGTGCTCGAGTCATGGCTCGAACTGCCCTGATGCTCGCCATGATTGCTCGCGACTGAACCTGCATCTGCAGAATTGCGATCGTCGCACAGCCGTTGTTCAACGACCATTTCCTTTTAGAAGCCAAGCCGAGTTTTAAGCCATGTCGACACTCCGATTCACTCCGAATACCAGTCCAACAATCGGGGTGGAAATTGAACTGCAGCTTGTGGACGCTGAAGAGCTGACACTTTCGAGCTGCATCGAGGAAGTACTTGCGGCGGTTCCCGAGAATCTGCAGGGCTCAGTCAAGCCTGAACTCATGCAGTGTTACGTGGAAATCAATACCAAGATTTGTCGCAACGTCCGGGAAGTCGGTGAAGACCTCAGAGAGAAGCTTGCAGAGCTGGAGCGAGTGATCGATCCGCTTGGAATTCGCCTGTTCTGGGCAGCAACTCATCCGTTTTCTTCCTGGCGGCATCAGCAGATTACTGTGAACGACCGGTATTACCGACTGGTCGCTCTAATGGAAGATGTGGCCAGGCGGCTGGTGACTTTTGGTCTTCATGTGCATGTCGGAGTCGATACCGGCGACAAAGCTGTGATGATCTGTGATCGAATGCAACAGCATCTGCCGCTTCTGCTGGCTCTGTCGGCCAATTCACCATTTTGGGAAGGACGCAATACAGGACTGCGATCAAATCGATCGAAGATTATGGAAGGACTTCCAACAGCGGGCCTGCCGTATCAGATGCGAAACTGGAGTGAGTATGTCTGGCTGGTCAAGCATCTCGTTGATACAGGCTTCATCAATTCGATCCGGGAGATCTGGTGGGACATCCGACCACATCATCACTTTGGGACAGTAGAAATTCGAGTTTGCGACGTACCACCCTGCCTCGATCATGTGTTGGCTATTACAGCACTGATTCAATGTCTGGTACATACGATTTCAAACGAGATCGATGAAGGTACGTTTCTGGGTGATTTCCATCCGATGATGGTGGAACAAAACAAGTGGCGTGCGACTCGATATGGGGCTGACGCGTCACTCGTGAGTTCTCGTGACTTTCAGCCCAGATCGGTTCAGACAATTGTTGACGGTCTGGTGGAGCAGCTGACACCAGCTGCGATTGAACTGGGATGTCTGCCGGAGCTGGAACATGTTCGCAGAATCCCCGGTCACACGGGTGCTCGCCGTCAGCTGGAAATCTTTGCCGAAACGAACAGTCGTCGTGAAGTCGTGCGTCAGATGCTGGATTCGTATGGTCTGCACGAGAGTTGTCTCACGAAGACCCCTGGTGAAGCAGGTTCAGCAGGGCATCTCTGAGAACCGGGTAGTTAGCCTGAACAGAATACAGCTCTTCGACCGTTCTTCGTCCACGAAGTCCCATGTCGCGACGCAGGTTCGGATCGCCAAGAAGTGATCTGAGTGCGGTAATCCATTCGTCGGTTGTTTTCGGTGTAAAGCCACTTTCTGCATGGTGAATGATCTGATGGTTGACACCGACCGGAGACGCGATCCCCGGAACACCCGTCGCGAGATACTGAATCAGCTTCGCGCCGCATTTATAGCGATCCCAGTCCTGGTCCATGAAGAGTGGCATTAACCCAATTTCAAACTGCCGCAGTTCGTGTTGTTCACTGGAAGCATTCCATGGTGAACTTGAGAGGGAGACCCCACTCAGGTCCATCGTCTGAAGAACGCTGATGTCGGGAGCAACGATATGCAGCCGGAATCGAAACTCTCCGGCTACTACTCGAAGTGCTTCCGCAGCCACAGCGAGGTATCTGAGATTTCCTGAGGTACCCATCCAGCCGACAATCGGTTGCGTCGATGGCTGCGAATTCCAGTCACGCAGCGGATACTCATTCAGATCCACAGAGGTTGGGACGTGAACGGTGTTCGAATTGAATTCGCTGACATGCTGAACGAGCAGTTGATTTCCACAGACGACCAGATCAGCAGTGCGAAAGAGATGAATGAACTTTTCGGGATATCGCAGAAAGACACCATCATCGATATCGAGAACAAGTCGACCGCAGGCGTCTCGAAAACGATCTTCCATCCCGGACGAAGCGTTATCAAAGATCTCACGGTCGATATAGACGATGTCGTAGTGCCTCAGGCGGGCCTTCAGCCAGTGCCACCAGCGAACACTGCGTTTCAGGAGTTGGCTTGGCCGAAAGCCCATCCATGGGAAGTAATCGTATTTTGCCGGGAAACTGTGGGCGACGCTGCATGTGTGTCCGTCTGCTTCAAACAGGCGGACATAAGGTCGGATGCGAAAACGGGACGAAGGGACCTGTTTTCCTGAGGACAGAAAGAGGATCTTCAATCGAAGTACTTTCCGTTTTCCTGATCTGAACTCTTGATCTGAACGTTGCTTAAATGCCCTGATTGATGGAAACCACCTCAGAATTACGGCAACTCGCGGACACGAAGGTTCCGAAACTGCACGGGAGCGCCTTCCGATTCGAGGCAGAGAAAACCGGTGGCTGGTGAGCAGCCGGTTCCGCCGGAAACTTCTTCTCCATTGACCCATAGGCGAACCTCACCGTTGATGGCTCGCACATAGTAGTGGTTCCATTCTCCGAGGCCCTTGCTTAGGTTCTTTCGCGGGAAGCTCCGACTGCCATCCGGGGCCACGGGTGGAAAAGGAGTCATCTTTGCATTCCCGGTCGGGAAGACATCACCATTGGTCGTGAACCAGTCTGGCTCTTTTCCGGTTGCTTTGCGGTACTTTTCAGTATAACCGTGATCAAGGACCTGAACTTCGATTCCGGCAGGCAGCCCGCCCGGTTTGAGTTTGGAGAGGGACTCATCCGTTGCCCACAAAAAGACGCCTGAGTTCCCACCATCTTCAAGGTGTTTCCATTCGACGACAAGTTCGAAGTTGGTCAGTTTCTTCGCTGATCGAATCACTCCGACCGGGTTTCCGGTACAGTGAATTTCGCCATCTGGCCACGACCATGTGTCTTCGTTGCAGTTCACATTAACGAAATGGTCTTTGTGCCATGCTTCCCATCCGGGACCACTGCCATCGATCAGTGCCGCAGGCAGGCTGGTTGCAGGAGTATTTTGTCCACAGGCGGACTGGTGTACTCCATTGACGGGAATAAACAGGATCATTGAGAACAGAAGTGCGTGCTGGATGTTGAATTCACGGTTGTTCATACGATGATCCTCTGAAATCAGAATCGTCTGAAATGATTCTGTGTTGTGTTGTGTCGGGCACCGTCTTCGGTTCCTGGATTCTGCAGCATCAATGGCCTCACTACAAGTTTCACCGAGTCGAAGAGAAGGAGTGTTCAGGATGATTGTTTCACGGTGGAAATGTTCGATTGTTGGGTTGTTGGTGTTTTGTGCAGTATTTTCCTACGGTATTGCTTCGGGACAAGACGCGCGGCCGGGTACCTGGGATCTACCGAAGCTCAGGGAAATCCCTCGAATGCGATGGGTCAACCAGACTGGAGCCGTGCATTCTCTGTTGTACGAGGGAGAAGAGTACGAGGGACATGCAACAGAGGTGTTTGGGTTCTACGCTTCCCCAGTGACGCTGGGTGAAGCCGCGAACGGGCCTCAGAAATACCCTGGGATCGTGCTGATCCATGGTGGTGGCGGAACTGCATTTGCAGAGTGGACCTGGCTATGGGCTAAGCGAGGATATGCGGCGATCGCGATGGACCTGTCCGGCAGTCGACCAATCGACCCAATATACGGGACTGATGGGCAACCCGTCATAAATCAGGCTGCAGGGCCCGGCACGAGGACTCGACTTCCAAACGGAGGTCCGAACCATGGGCACCCCGAGAAATTTGACAGCATTGGAGGTGATATCTCTGATGACTGGCCATATCACGCCGCCGCAAATGTGATTCGAGCTCATTCACTGTTGAGATCGTTTTCGGACGTGAATCCGGAAAGGACTGCGGTGACGGGGATCAGTTGGGGTGGATACACCACCTGTATTGTGGCATCACTTGACGACCGATTTCGGGCTGCCGTCCCCGTCTATGGCTGTGGCTTTTTGTTTGAAGGAGAGTCGGTCCAGAAGCCGGCCATTGATCAGCTTGGAGACAGGAGAGACGACTGGATTCAGGCCTATGATCCATCGAGTCTGCTGAAGAACTGTCGAGTTCCGATCCTGTTCGTCAACGGAACAAACGATGTGCATTACCCGCTGGACAGTTACCAGAAGAGCTTTGATCTGGTGTCTGGAGAAAAGCTGATGCGGATTGAGGTGAACATGCCGCACGGACATGTGGCCGGATGGACTCCCGCGGAGATCGGCCTTTTCGTAGATTCGTTCTGCAGGGACGGACAGCCTCTTCCAAAGCCGGGGTCCATAGAGTTAAACGCTGATACCATTGTTGTTACCTGCCAGAGTTCAGTACCTCTGAAGAAAGCGGATCTGCACTTTACTCGCGATTTGGGATTGCGATCTGAACGCAAATGGATGTCATTAGCGGCTGAAATTGCAGGCAAGACGATTGTCGCTCCAAAACCGCCCGAAGGGACGACTACATGGTTCATTGCTGTCACCGATGAACGTGATGCGATGACAACGACATCAGTGCAGTTTTCGGAGTAACTCTGTTTTCGGAGGCAGGTCAGAGTTCTGCCAGCGACTGGGTGTCAGGTATCCAGCCGCCGTTGTGTGCGGTTGGCGGCCAACTTCCAGATCTCCAGAACTGCGCAGGGAGTGATGGATGCAACGGCAGTCAACAGCAGTTCTTTAGGTGTCAGAGCGACGGTTCGCAGGTAATGCTGAGCGAGTGGAACATAGATGACGATCAGCTGCAGAGCAGAGCCAATTGCCACTGCGCCGAGAAGTCGATAGTTGGTCAGAACGCTTCGATGCCAGACCGAGTCCTCCGTGGACCTCATTGACAACACGATCAACAATTGCGAAACCGCGAGTGAAGTGAACACCATCGTTCGGGCGTGTGCTAATGCGGATTCTCCACCGCCGGGGTCATGAGCGATGTAAAACAGAATGAGGCTGCATATTGCCATTGTAGTCCCCATGCAGGCGATTAGTTGCCCAAGTCCGCCTCCAAGAATGGACGGGTCTCGATCGCGTGGGTGACGTTTCATTACGTTTCGTTCGCCTCTTTCGAAACCAAGAGCCAGAGCGGGAAGTCCGTCCGTAACGAGGTTGATCCACAGAATCTGAACAGGAACCAGAGGAAGCGGCCAGCCGGCAAGAATCGCGACGAAGAGGACGAGAACTTCACTGACGTTGGCAGACAGAAGATATGCGATGAACTTGCGGATGTTGTCGTAGATGACTCGACCTTCTTCAACAGCGCCGACGATGGTCGCAAAGTTGTCATCAGCGAGTACCATTTCGGATGCCTGACGGGCGACGTCCGTTCCGACGACCCCCATTGAAATTCCGATGTCAGCCTGCTTGAGTGCCGGAGCATCGTTCACACCATCACCCGTCATTGCTACAACATGGCCTCCTGCCTGCAGAGCGGTCACAATCCTCAGCTTGTGCTCCGGAGTGACTCGGGCGAAGATCGATGTGCCAGGAGCTTGCTTCTCGAGATCAGACTGCGACATCGCTTCGAGTTCGGAACCTCTAAGGGCGAGAGCATTTTTTCCGGCCAGGTCCGTCTGATCGGCAATCGATCGGGCAGTTGCGATCTGATCGCCGGTAATCATAATTGTGTGAATGCCGGCTGTGTGACACAGCTGAATTGCATTTCGAGCTTCTGGTCGGACAGGATCTTCAATTCCGACGAGTCCCAGGAGGACAAGCGCCTGTTCATCATCTTTCCCAAATGTCGACAAATCGGCGCCATTTGACCAGTGTCTGCCGGCAACTGCCAGAACTCGCTTTCCCTGCAGACCGAGCTGCGCGGAGAGTTCTTCCCATTGTTGCCGATTCAATTCGGACCGGGTGATCGTTATCGAGAGATCGTCTGCAGAAAGATGGCCTTCTGACAGAACATCCCTGATGACCTGTTCAGCGGCGCCTTTGACCAGAATCAGTCCTTCGCCCGGACTTCGCTCGTGCAGGGTGACCATTCGTTTTCGAGCAGATGAGAACGGTCGTTCGTCGATTCTTCGCCATTGTTGTCGAAGATCCGCAATATTGAGCCCGGCGAGCAATGCGGCCTCGAGCAGACATTGTTCCGTTGGACTTCCAACCGGTCGTCCGTGTTCATCGATCTGGGCATCATTACAGAGTGCGGCGGCGAGTTTGAGTCCATGAGTTGGTTTTGACTGTTGACTATCATCATCCGGAGAACCGGACAGAAAATCTCTCGCAGTCATTCGATTCTGAGTCAGAGTGCCGGTCTTGTCGGTGCAGATGACGCTGACCGAGCCAAGTGCTTCGACGGCTGACAGTCTGCGAACAATGGCATTTCGTCTGGCCATACGTTGAGAGCCGAGTGCGAGCGTGACCGTCACGATGGCAGGCAGTCCTTCCGGGATCGCCGCCACAGCCAGGGAAACAGCGGTGAGCAGCATTTCTGCAAGCAGCTGACGGGTCCAGTCCTCACGAGGTTCACGGAGCATACCGGCAGCAAAGATTACGAGACATGCGACTGCAACCACGATCGCCATCTGACCGCTAAGGCGAGTGAGACGTTTTTGAAGTGGTGTTGGACCGGATTCAGCCTGATGCAACATTCCCGCAATTCGACCAAGCTCGGTGGATGAACCGGTATGCGTGATCATTGCTTTACCGTGTCCGCGTGTGACTGCCGAACCGCAGTAGATCATACATTGCCGTTCGGCAAGAATTGTTCCTGCGTCAACACGATCTGTTGACTTCTCCACTGCCAGGGATTCCCCGGTCAGCGCCGATTCATTGGTTTCGAGTTCAACTGCAAGAAGCAGTCGGGCATCAGCGGGGACCGCGTCACCGGCTTTCAGCTGGATCACATCACCAGGAACCAGTTCCCTCCCCGGAACGCGGCGAATGTGACCGGAGCGAACAACGTTGACCACAGGCTCAACAAGGTGTTTAAGTGCATCAACAGCCTTCTCGGCTTTCCATTCCTGAAAGAAACCGATGCATGCATTCGCGCAAACAATGACAGCAATCAGCAAGGCATCACTGATATCACCCACGAGAATGCTGATGACGGCTGCGCCGCCCAGCAACAGGACCATGCGATCGAGAAACTGGGCTCCGAGAAGCTGCCATGGCGAGCGTCGCGTTGTTTCCGGGAGCAGATTCGGTCCATACTTCCGGATTCGTTCTGCCGCCGCAGAATCCGTCAACCCTGAACCTGGACTACTCTCCAGAAGTTGAGCCAGCTCGATGGTTGGCATCGACCACGGTGCCTGGATCTTTGCCGGTCCTGCAGCGACGTTCGGCATGACTTACCTGATTCTGTTCAGCGGCTTTTGAGAAACACGAGATATAGTGATCCAATGATGAGCAGCGTGACGAGCGCAGCGTCGGGCTCGATCAGCCACCATCGCTTTTCCGCCCGGTAGAGCAGACAGAGTGTCGTCACGCATGTCACGATCAACACGCATCCGGCTGTCAGCAGATGGACATCCGCAACCTGTGAAAGTATTGGAAGAGGTGTGGCCACGTCCAGCACTGTGAGGATTGTCATGTTGAATGCGTTGCTGCCGAGAATGTTCCCGACGGCCATCTCGCGTGCACCCATGCGAATCGCGGTGAATGTGGAGACTGCCTCTGGCAGCGAAGTCATGAAGGCAACAAACACCGTTCCGAAGAACGAACGTCCAAGTCCTGTGATCGCTGAAAGTTCGTCAGCTGTATGTGCAAGATATGGGGCCACAAGAAAAATGACGGCTGTCGATGCTCCAAACGCCAGCAGGTTGAATGGCAAACGCCCTTTGACCAGCTTCGGATGTCCATTGTCCGGGTTATCGGACTTGTATGCCACGCGTTGGTCGAGGTACAGCAGTCGAGCACAAAAGAGATAGGTGAGGATCACACACCAGCTGACGGGACCAAGATGGAGAAATGTTGTCGGCAAGTCCAGAAGCATTCCCATTATGACCAGCGCGGTCAGAAGACACGAGACCATTGCTGCCATCGCATGAGCAGCCGAAGACTTTGAAAAAATAGATTCGCGCGAACGAAAAATCAGATCGAGCACTGCAAGAATCAAGAGGTTGATCAGTGAACTCCCAAGCACATCGCCCGCAGTGAGGTCAATCGCGTTCATCCTGACTGCATTGTACCCAATCGAAAACTCCGGAAGACTTGTCGCACTTGCCAACAGGACCAGCCCGGTGATCCCCCCGCCGAGTTTGGTTTGTTCGGCAATTCGATCAGCATATTCTGCGAGAAATTTGGCAGCGACGACGACGATGGCTGCAAGGCCGACGAATGTCAGAATGAGTGAGCCCATGAGTGTATTCCCCTGTGTTTTGAAACTCGGCCCCTCCATCTTAGTGGAATCAGGCGTTCAGGTCAGCTACAGGAATGAGAATGGTCTCGGGAGAAGCGCCGAGAGTGACGTAAGTTCAGGGACCGTGTCCGGGGAACTCAGGTCATCGAGCAGGACGAGCATCTCGGGATTGAACTCGTGAAGAAACTGGCGACACGTCCCGCAGGGAACTGCAATGCCGGTGAGAGATACGCAGACAGCAACGACACGACCTGCGCCAGCCGCAATGGCTGAACATACTGCCGCGCGTTCAGCGCAGATGGTCAGGCCATACGAGGCGTTTTCGACATTGCAGCCGGTGAAGATCTTACCATCCTCTGTCAGCAGGGCGGCTCCGACTTTGAAGCCGGAGTACCTTGCATAGGCTCTCTGTCTTGCCTCTCGCGATGAGGCTTTCAGTTCGCGCCACATCGGCAGCAACAGATCGAGTTGTTCGGGAGTTCCGGATGGCATGGACTTGATCCGAGAGGACGAGATAGGTGAATACAAAGCATGATGGCATGCATGAGCCGTACTTGCCAGCAGGGGTTCGGGATCCACTTAAAGTACATCATTCAGTTAGTACTATACATTCAACACTGTGTACGAATGCTCTTGTTGACATGCGTGAATGGCACAAAGTTGCGGCGTTGATGTAACTCTGCTGCGCAAATGAATCATCTGATCAGAAGGTGATGTCAGGGGAAGTGGACAACATTCACAGGGAAATTGCTCGAATTGATCATGGATTCAGATGAACCGAAATCAACGGCACGAAGATTGCCTGCAGTATTCTGGCGCGTTCTGAAATCCTTTCTCTTCGTCTCTGTTCGCGGGAGTCCCTGTTTATGCGGTCACGTCGTTCGGCATTTACACTCATCGAGCTACTCGTTGTGATTGCGATCATCGCAATCCTGATAGCGCTTTTGCTGCCGGCTGTTCAGCAGGCTCGTGAAGCAGCCCGTCGAAGCCAGTGCAAAAACAACCTGAAACAGATCGGGATTGCACTGCACAACTATCATGATACGCATCGTGTATTTCCACCATCACGATTGAACGTTGGCTTTGTTGGGTGGGGTGGTGTTGCTCAGGGCGGTCCGACTCGTTACACGAACGCGAGCGGCTGGACAATGCTGCTTCCCTTTATTGAACAGGCAAATCTTTACAATCTTTACGATCACAATCAGGCAGCGAGCTGGTCGTATGTTTATGGCGCCTATTCTCCGTCTGATGTTCAGGGAGATCCGAACGTCAACTACCAGGTCGTGAAGACCGTGCTGCAGACGCTGCTGTGTCCTTCTGACCCGAATGACAAGTTCTATAATTCGAGCGATCAGTACTATTCTGTAAGCGCAACGAACCCGGGCGGTGCACGAACCAACTACGACTTCAATGCGTGGTACGGCGAGTATTACTATCAGCACTACACGAACCGTTATCTGGATTCGCGAGACCGTGCGGTGTTTTCGACGAGCTGGTCAACAGACATCGCGGCGATCCGTGATGGAACGAGTAACACGGCATTGATCACGGAGACAATTCGCGAAGTCTGGAATGGTGTACCACCAGCCTGGGGTCATGCTCATCACGTGGGCATCGGCATTGACCTGTCATGGTACCCGATCAACACCTGGACTTATGGTCCCAATTCACCAGCGTATCTCTACATGAGGAAGCAGGGACGACTGGCAAACTGGGCGTCAGCGGGAAGTCTGCATGTCGGTGGCTGTCATGTGTTGCTCGGCGATGGTTCGGTTCGGTTTCTCTCGGAAAACATTGACACGGCGACTCGCGTCAATCTGCACAAGATGGCAGACGGTAACGTGTTGGGCGAATTTTGAAAGGTAAGTCGATGATTGTGCGGTTCTTCTCTTTGTCAGTGATTCTGATCGGGCTGGCAGCGGGTTGTGGAGGAGGAATTGAGAAAGCGCCTGTTGCCGGAGCCGTTCCCGTGACGGGGACGGTGACTCTGGACGGTAAGCCGGTGGGTGGATGCCGTATCATCTACTTCCCGACTTTGTCCAGTCAGGGGGATGGTGCAAGCGGTACGACGGATTCGGCGGGAAAGTACGAACTGACTTCTTTGCTGGGCAATGAAACAGCCATTGGAGCGCCACCAGGCAGTTACAAGGTTGTGATTAGTCGAATGCTGCGTCCTGACGGGACAGCTTTGCCGCCTGATTCTCAGGAACCTCCAATGATGTCCGGCGCTCGCGAATCGATCCCGATCAAGTATTCCGATTTCAATGCTACGCAACTTTCTGCAACCGTTGCGTCTTCGGGAGGTACATTCGATTTTGAGATCAAGTCGAAGTGAAGGAATGGTTCCGAGGAACTACGGAGAACAATTTACAGAGGCAGCTTCTGCGACAGCGGGAGTTGCCTCTGTTCGTTTATCCAATCCTTGAGATCAGCCACCACGCCAGCTGAAAGAAGACACTCAGAAGAATACCGAGCGTCATCCACAGTAAGGATGCCATGCTGAAGACCTTTTTATCTCGAGTCTTCAGGAGTCTTGAGATCACGGGTTCCTGGTAGACGGACACAGGTTTACCAAGCAGCGCATTTCTGAGATCTTCGACCATGAGTGACATTGACGCATATCGATCTTTGGGGTTCTTCTGGAGCGCTTTAATGCAGATTGCATTGAGCTCCGGAGTAACTCGCCGATCTTTTTGCTTCGGTTGAATTGAAATCGGCTCTCGCACGGGATCTTCGAGTATCTTGCGCTGGATCTCTTTGAAGTTTCGACCGGACATATAACTTTCTCCGGTCAGTACTTCGAACAGAATGATGCCCATGTTGTAGATGTCGGTGCGTTCATCGACATCCCCGGTCTCCGTTGCCTGTTCGGGCGACATATAAAACGGAGTTCCCTGGACATCACCTTTGCCGGTGAGTCTGCCAGAGATTCTTTGCTGACCACTTCGGATCAGGCGATCGACTTCATCGTCATCTTCAAGGTCCCACACTTTCGCGAGGCCCCAGTCAAGTACCATGACTTCGCCATAGTCGCCAATCATGATGTTGGCGGGTTTCATGTCGCGGTGAACGACGCCTTTAGCGTGAGAAAATGCCAGGCATTGTCCGACATGAATCAAGACGTTGATGAGACTGTCGCGGGCGAAATCATTCAGAGTTTTTTGATCACCCTCAGCAATTCGATCGAGGATGTCGCAGAGGTCTCTTCCTCCAAGTTTTTTCATCGTGAAATAGGGGTTACCATCAGCGTCCCGGCTCAGTTCATAAACGGGAATGGTGGCTGGATGGGGGATTTGGGCAGTGACGCGAGCTTCTCGGAGGAATCGCTTTTGGTAAGTTGGGAGGTTTTGGAATTGTGGTTGCAGGGTTTTCATGACAACCGTGCGTCCAAGATTTTCGTCAACGCAGGTGCGCAGAATTGCTTCCCCGCCCTGAGTTAGCGGTTGGAAGTCACGATATCTCATGAACCCATTTTTGACGTGCTTTGGCAGATCTTTGTCTGTATCCGTCAGCGTGATGTTTTCACTCACTGCGGAGTCCTCAGTTTCTGGGGCATGGAAAGCGATAAACGAGTATCTGAATGCTCTGAATTGTAGGGCGGAACACGGTTTTCCGCCCAGTGCATCAGGCAGAATTTGACGACTCTGCCAACAATGCGGGATAATTTCCCGTTGATTGTTGACGGGCAGGTGTGGAATCCGTGGTAGATTGAGGCTGAGCGTTGCCAGGCCGATCGGCGAGGCGTATGCTTTGTTCTCTTAAGAAATCCTTTCTTTGATGCCGTAATCGCTGGTTCGCTCTCCGCTGTCGCAAGATTCCGTTTGTTACAAAGTTCATGGTGTCTCAGAATTCACGCTGTGCAAAGGAGTTCGCGTGGACCTCCACTCTCGGCTGCATACTTGTCGTAGTTCGCTGCTGGCGCTGATCGGGAGATCGGCTGTTTTTGCAGTCTTCGGCATTCTCGCCATGACTTCGGGGCCGCTTGTGGCCCAGCAGAGCCAGATGCCATTTGTGGAGGGTTTGCGAGAGAGGGGATACTTCGACACGGCCGTCGAATTTCTCGAAGAGCTGTCTGCGAAGCCGGATTTACCCGCAGAGGTCCGTGAAGTGCTGGACCTGGAGTTTGGAATGACGTGGCAGCAGATGGGCTCTGCATCACGGATTCCGGAGGACCGGGAGCAGCAGTTGGCGAAGGCTGAGCAATACCTGAGAAAGTTTTCTGCGGAGCACGCAGAGCATCCTTTGGCGCCGTTTGCGAATTCGAGTCTGGGAGAGCTGTTATTCGAGCGTGCCAGAACCTTGATGTGGCAGACCGATTCGCCTTCAAACTCTGGCCGTAAAGCGGAGCTGCAGCTTCAGGCTCGTCAATTGGTGAAAGATGCGGAGTCCATTTATCAGAAGGCGTTTACTCAATACGAATCCCAGTACAAGGCATTTCCCAGCTTTATTGATGAGGTTCGTGAAGAAGAGGAGTTTAAGAAGCGACTGGAGGCGGAGTCTCGATATTTGCGATCCTGGTTCCAGTTGACTCGCTGCACTTATGAGATGGGGCTGACATTTGATCCTGGCTCAGAAGAGCGAAAGCAAACACTCATCAAGGCGGCAGAGCTATTTGAAAAGATCCATGCGAGTCGTCGAACGAATCCGATTGGGCTTAATGCTCATTTGATGATGGGAAAGTGCTTTCAGGAGCAGGATGACATTGGCCGAGCTTTGGGGATCTACAATGAAATTATCGGTCACAAAACTGATCATCCTCTGGTCACCCAGTTAAAGAATACGGCGCTGCACTACCGGTTGATCTGTTTCAACAGTTCGCAGAGGAACTATCATCAGGTTGTTTTCAATGAAGCATCAGACTGGCTGCAGAAGAATAAGAGCCTGATCGCCACGCAGGTTGGTCAGGGAATTCTCTGGGAGAAGACAATCGCAGAAGAGAAGCTTTCTGAGGACCGCAGTCTTGAGGCATCTCAAAGAGATTTGTTGCTTCGGCAGGCCCTTGAAGATGCTCAGGTGGTGACTCGCTACGCGGGCCCTTATCGAGAGCCTGCCAATGCCATGATTCGACGGATTAAGTCGACTCTTGGAGATACAGACAAGGAGCCTCGCGACTTCGATACAGCGTTTCAACGTGCTCGCAACATGATCGATCAGATCACAAAGCTGCGAGATGACGTGGATGCTGCGGCGAACGAGCAGGAGCGTCAGCAGAAGCAGATGGCCCTGGACCTGCATCTCAAAGAAGTTGGACGACTTTTGCGACTGGCCCTGGATCTCGCAGAGAACGACACAGATCCAAAGGCTCGCGCACAGGCTCGATTCCTGCTGAGTTTCATCTATTATCGCCAGCGAAAGAACTTTGATGCCGTCATTATGGCGACATACTGCATGACGAAAGACAGGAGTGCCGACCCTGATTCAGCGTTGAGTGCCACGGAGATCGCTATTGGAGCTGCACTTCAGGCTTTCAACGACGCGCCAGCCGGGGACAGGGCTTACGAGACCACGTTGCTTCGAGACGTCTGTCTGCAGATTCTGGAGCTGTATCCACAGTCTGCAAAAGGCAATGAGGCGAGGATTCGACTGGGGCGAGTCTATCAGCAGCTGGACGATCCGATGGAGGCTGTTAAATGGTTTCTTGAAGTACCCAGAGAAGATCCAATGTATGCCGGTGCACGCCTCAGTGCCGGCCAGTGTTTTCTGGCTGCATGGTCGAAGGATGCGTTAAAGCAGCAGAGTACGGAGAATCCGACTGCGGGCAACGCCGCTGATCTGCTGGCCCGTCGCAATGAAGCAAAAACACTGCTCACTGAAGGGATTACTCTGTTCAAAGAGAAGCTCGGTTCGGATGCACCACCTTTGGACGAGATGATTGCTGCGGAAGTGTCGCTGGCCAGTATTCAGAACCTGGATGGTGAATTTCAGGCAACAATTGATCGGCTGACGACTGGTGGAGAAAACTCGATTGTTGCAGCCGTCTCGGTGGCCGAAGGAGAAACTCGACCGGAAACCGGTATTCGTAGTCGGGCGTTTGCTGCTCAGACATACCGCATTCTGTTGAGGGCATACGTAGGTGTGCAGCAGATTGATGAAGCTCGAAAGGTCATGGATCAGCTGGAAGCGGTCGGCAGCGAAGACATTACTGCTGTCTATACTCAGCTTGGCATGGAACTTCAGGAAGAACTTCAGCGTCTGAAACAATCGGGTGAAGCTCAGAGGCTTAAAGACGTACGGGAATCCTTTGAGAAGTTCCTGCAGAAGGTTTACGACACTCGGGATAAAACGAACTTCAGTTCATTGCTGTGGATTGGAGAAACTTACTTCGGTCTTGGGCAGGGGATTTCAGAGGACGTGGCCGGAGCGGCTGCGTATTACGATAAAGCTGCCACTACTTACCGTGAGATCCTGGATTCAGGGCTTGTCGAAGAGCCCACAGCCACGGCCGTCCGGCTGAGACTTGCTCGATGTCGCCGACAACAGCAAAAGTTTGAGGAAGCCTATCAGATTGCAGAGAGCATTCTGAAGACGAATCCTCTGGCACTGCATGCACAGTTCGAAGCTGCTCATATTCTGAGTGACTGGGGTGCGGGTGGAAACGTGGACAAGTTCCTGCCGGCGATTCAGGGAGTGAAGAATGACAAGAATGAACTTGTAGTCTGGGGCTGGTCGAACATTTCAAGAAGGCTCCAGCAGACAATTGCTCGAGATCCAAACCCGGAATTCCGTGAACGATTTTTTGAGGCTCGATATCAGCTGTCGAGTGTACGGCGACGATACGCGGCTGCGACGCCCGCTGCATCAGAAGACGGTAAGGCTCAGCTTCGCTCAGCGAAGGCGGAGATCACCATTTTGACTCAGGTCGTTCGCGACATCGAAGAACCATGGTGGGGGAAGTTTGACAAGCTGTATCGAGATCTTCAGGCGGATTTAGGCGAACAGGCGAAGCCACTTGAAAGGTTTGTTGCTGCCACAGCTCCCGCCCCGGTCGTGAAGCCAGAAGCATCCGGGCAGGCGAAAACGACACCGTCGGAAGTCGAGACGGTGGTTGTGGTGCCCGAGCCCAGAAGTACGGGTGCAATCATTCTCATGACGGTCGTTGCCGTCGTGCTGGCAGCCGGCGCAGCCGCCGGATTTTACGTATTGTTGAGTCGACCGCAGAAGCGATTGCGAGCAACGTATGCGACGTCCGCATCAGTACCGGCACCGGAATTTGGAGAGGTTCCTTCAGACGTACCTGATTTTGCGGCTCTCGCTGCAGCCGTTGGAACGAAGAAAAGGGCTCAGAGTTCCTCGACTTCACCACCGAGGACTCCGGCTGATCCGTCTCAAAAGCCGAAACCGCGACCTCGACCCCCGGAAGATGCCGAAGGACGCCCACCACAGGCTCGTCCGCCGCAGCCGCGATCAACCGAGTCTCGTCCGCCGCAGCCACGATCAACCGAGTCTCGTCCGCCGCAGCCGCGATCACCTGAGTCCCGGCCGCCGCAGCCTCGACCGCCAGCTCCGTCCGGCGACGGGGCTCCCCGGCCAGCTCCAAAGCCACCCGTGGATCCTGCGAAACAGGTTCCTCGCAAACCCAGGCCACCTGAGGAATCATGACGTCCGAATTCTGATGTCCCGACCGCGATGAATTTCGCAGGCAGAACTTCACTGACTGAAATTTCAACCAGACTTTAATGAGCACAGAAAATGGTTTATCGCATGTCTGCACTCGACAAACAGAGCAATCGCAGTGGAGTCTGTTTCATGAGCATACCACGGTTTATTCTGGCGACGATGATCTGCGGAACAGCGTTGTTCTCTGCGATTCCGCATTCCAATGCCGTGGATCAGATCGTTCGAATCAGTGACAACGCCACATTCCGCGGCGAATTCACAGGCATGACGAGTGAGTCGGTTGTCATTAAGCTGACCAGTGGAAAGACAGAGACGATTTCTGTGGCGGATATCGGGTTGGTGCGATTTGATCAGGAACCTCTGCAGCTCTCGCAGGCGCGCAGCAATGAGCGGACGGCTCTTGATACGGCGATCGAAAAATATAAGGCGATTCAGGGGGAATATAATGGCGCCGACAAACGACTGGTGACAGAACTGAAGTTCCTGATTGCTCGAGCCGAAGTCAAACTTGCAATGGCTGATCCAACCCAGGCTGAATCCGCATTGACGTCGATTCGCACATTCCGAAGCAGTGAAAAGGCGAACTTCAGGTATCTTGAGGCGACGCTTCTGGAAGCTCTGTTGACAGCCGCATCCGGCAATCCGGAGGCGGCAAAAGTGCTGTTGCAGGAAATTCGAACATCACCGGTACCCGGCTTTCAGCTTCAGGCTGGCGTGCAGCTGGGACGTTTACTTCTGAATGCCGGAGATGCTTCCGCAGCCCTTGCAGCGTTTGATGAAGTTGTTCAGCAAAGCACAGATCCTTCGATGAAGTCGGCTCATTTCGATGGATTGCTCGGACGGGCACTCTGTTTTCAGAAGCAGGACAAGACCACCGAGGCTCTTGCGGTGATCGACGAAGTGCTGACAAAAGTATCCGAATCAGATACTCGTGTTCTTGCGGAAGCATATTTGCATAAAGGCGAGTGTCTTCGGCAGCAGAATCAGGCGAAAGCTGCCCTGATGGCCTATCTGCATGTCGACGTGCTGTATTCGTCAGAACCCGCAGAACATGCACAGTCGCTCTATTTCCTTTCGGAGTTGTGGGGGCCAGCGGGCCATCAGGACCGGGCTGATGAGGCTGCAAGCCGTCTTCGCGAGAAGTATCCGAACAGTCCCTGGGCGAAACAGCTCAAGGGCGGCTAAATACGCGTGACGAAAAGCAAAACAGAAATTACAGTTGCAGCCACGGTTCACAGTTTCAGCTACTGTACCCGCCTTCTACAAGTTCCGTATCTAACAGATTTCGCCCTAACACTGGTTCTGCCACGTCAACGAGAGCGGTTGACTGAATTCACGGAGAGATATCGAATGCTGACCACAAGTGAACCACTTTTCGGAGCCCGATCGCTGAGATCCTGGTTTGCCTTGCTGCTGATCCTCAGCGCTGCGTTTGTCGTCCTGCCCGCACCCGGGAGCCGGTCGGCATTTGCTCAGGAACCGGTTGCAGGTGAGGCCGCCGCTGGTGCTGACGCCGCGGCTCCTGCTGGTGCTGGAGCGGCGGCAGCCCCGGAAGCCCCTGCCGAGAGTCGCAACTTCCTGATGTGGATGATTGATGCCTGCGGCTGGTTCTGGATGATCGTGTTTTCGCTGTGTTCGTTCATTATGGTCGCCTTGATTATGATGAATCTGTTACAGGTACGCCGCGAAGTGCTGCTCCCAAGTGACTTCGTAGAAGAGTTTGAACAGAAGCTGAACGGGAAGGACTTCCAGGGCGCCTTTGAACTGGCTCGCAACGATGACTCGTTCGTTGGTCGAGTTCTCGCGGCTGGCATGGGACGCCTGAGTCGCGGATATGCAGAAGCCGTTGAGGGGATGCAGGAAGCCGGCGAAGACGAAAACATGGCGCTTGAGCATCGCCTGAGCTACCTCGCTTTGATCGGCACAATTTCTCCGATGCTGGGTCTGATGGGAACTGTTCAGGGGATGATCGCGAGCTTTGATAAAATTGCGACATCAACGGTATCTCCAAAGCCATCTGAACTGGCCGAAGGGATCTCCACTGCCCTCTTCACAACACTGCTCGGTCTCGGAATTGCGATTCCGGCGATGATCTTCTACAGCTTCCTGAAGAACCGAATTCAGCGACTGGCCCTTGAAATCGGAATGGTTAGCGAAGGTCTGATGAGTCGATTTGCGGCTGTTGGCAAACCGAAAGCCTGAGACGGCGTTCAAGACAGTCAAATTTCCGGCTAAGACTCGAGTGCGTTTATATGAGAATCAAATCCGCATCCAGCACTATACCTGAAGTCGACATGACACCCATGATCGACGTTGTATTTCAGTTGCTGGCGTTCTTTATGATGATCAGTAACTTTGAACAGAGCGAAGCGGATGAACGAGTATCGCTTCCCAAAGATCAGCTTGCGAAGCCACCCGAAAACAAACGAGAGAATTCAGTGGTACTGAACTTCGGGTTCGAACGGGATAAAGATGGCAAGGTTCTTGATCCGAACCCGTATCTGTTCTTCGGGGATGAAAAATTTACGGTTCAGTCCGTGGCGAACCGTCTTCGACAGGAATCTCAGTTCTACTCCACGATTGGAACCGACCTGGCTGATGTCACGATCGAGATTCGGGCGGATCAGGGTGTGAAGACGGGGATGGTTCAGGAACTGATTCAGTTGTGCCAGGAAGAAGGCATCGGATTTCAGAGGTTTGCTCTGAAAGCAACGCAAAAGGTGGAGTAGAAGGATCTCCTATGAAGATTCGAAATCGAAATGCTGGTACAACAAAAATCGAAGTGCCGATGGCGCCGATGATCGACGTTGTCTTTCAGCTTCTGATCTTCTTTATGCTGACACTCAAGATCGTTGCTCCGGAAGGCGACTTCAGTATCAATATGCCTCTGGGAGTTCCCAGTCAATCGGCGGTGACCGATGCTGATCTTCCACCGTTCAGAGTTCGTATGGAAGCCGATCCACAGACTGGCGAACTGGTTCAGCTGCTCTTCAACGGAAATGCACTCGGCAATGACCCTCGCCAGGCGTTTCCTCTGCTCAACAGAGAAGTCATGCGGGCGGTCGAAGCGCTCAAGGCAACCGGTCCCGGGAACCTTGACAAACAGGAAGTCGAGATTGATCCGGACTATGGCCTGAAATACGAGTACATCATTGCTGCGATCAGTTCCTGTTCAGGGCGGATGGAGAATGGGAAGGTTATCCCCTTCATCAGCAAAATTAAGTTCGCTCCAATCCGACAGGAACAATAGTCAGGCAGGAACAGTAGTCAGACAGAGTCCGCAGGCGATGTCTGCCTGATTCTGTCCGGAGAAGATTGATGTCATCAGTGGGGTGTTCGAGTCCGGGAAATGCTGAAGTTTGTCCGCCGGATGTCGTGCTTCTGTGTAATGACCTGATGCTGACAAGCACGGTCTCTGGAATGGTTTCGACGGCAGGAAAGCGTTTTAGTTCCGTCACCACGTCGGCTCAGGCGATTGCCCTGATCAAAGACCTTGTACCTCCACCAAAGTTGTTCGTGGACTTTGCCACGCCGGGATTAAGTCTGTCAGCTCTGGCCACCGAGCTCTCAGCAGAGGCACTCCAGCGATCCGTGGTGTATGGGCCGCACGTTCATGAAGCGATGCTGCAGCAGGCTCGTGATCTCGGATTCGGATGCGTGCTCAGTCGAGGACAGTTCAATGCTCGGCTCAGCACGCTGATCTGAACACCGGATGCGCAGAAAAGTACTCATCACGCTCCGCCGTGATGTTGAGTCCCTGGCTGCGATTTGAGCGGTTTCCGGAGAGTGATGAGTACTTTAGCAGAGTTCGACATCACGACGTGGCGTCCGATGTTGTAAACAGTTGGTTTGTGGTACACGTCGTATGCCCCCGCGAAGGCCG
>JAEUIH010000084.1:7941-31691 GCA_016795105.1 Planctomyces sp. | reverse complement strand
GCCCTCATGACTGCGCAATTCAGGATGTATTATTGAGTAACAAACGCTCCAGGGTTCGGGGTGATGCTGAGATCGATTACGATCACGAGCACCGCTGCGCTGAGCACGAGCACGAGTGGCAGACTGGAGAAACGCCGGAACCATCGGATGCAATGGAGCGGCGGTGGTGAGGTTTTTGGTAAGATCATAGTCAACTCCCTCCACCCGCTGATCCCAGACGTTATATCGTAGAACACAGATACAGGAGTCGTGCAAATGATCGCAGATAGAGACGTTTTGATTCGACAATTCGAATCATCCCCGATTCACAGAAGAATCTTGATTCAGATGCTGACCGTGGTACTCGGTATGCTGCTTTCCTGCATCGTGCTCGTGAGTACGCTGCCAACTGTATACCTGAACAATCTCGTCCCATTGACGATCGCAACGGGCTTGCTGATGCTGTTCTACTTTGGCAATCGGTACCAACGGGCCGTAACTCAAATGATTCAAACTGCTGGTCTGCAGTGTGAACGATGTGGTCAATCAAGTATACCTAGACCTGATCATGTCCATTTCAGTGCGACGCCCCAGTCATCAGAAGCAAAATGTTACTCTTGCGGTGAGCCACTATAGGGGTTTCAAATGAATGCTGTCGTCGGAATTCCGAAAACGACATAGCAAAGCGTTGCACGTTGAAGCGTACAAAGAAAGGTAGTGAGGGTGAACCGACCGGGGGTGGCCTCTCGGCGGTGAACGAAATGAGCTCCGAAATTTTGTATCTGTTGGATCCTGCCCAGGGCGTGTGCATGCTGGAAGGCAATATCTTTCCCCGCGTTTTGGCAGGTTGTGAGAGAAGACCCGGAGTCGCTCGTCCGCTCGCGCTACACATCATGTCATCAACGAAATCAGTGATCGTCCCCTGCATTCTGATCGCAAATGCCTTCGCTGATCGTCGGCGGAAAGTCGTTGCTGACACATTCAACTGCCATCAATGTGGCAATGTTCTTGGGCAAGCATCGACTGCGAAGGCCGATGAACACTGGCGCGAACATGTCCGTGGACTTCACAGACAATTTCCCGGTGTAAGGCTACGCTTGGTTCGCAATATCTGGGCTATCTGCGCCGTATGCGGCGCACAGTACAATTACCACGAAAGAAACAAGGCCTACATTCTGAACTCGCCACAAGACGATGGCTCAATAGTCGCGCATGAAGCGTGAGGCGGTCTGTGAACAATATGCTCGCAATCCACAAATTAACCGGTAACCCGCAGCGCCGCAGAAACATCGCATGCACGGGAGTTGTGGTGGCCAGCGGAGTTTGAAATCAACGTCACCACCCGCCACCCCGTGATGCGGGTTGTTCATCGATGGACACAAAGCAATGAAGCACCAACCGCCATACCTTTGGATGGGGCCCCGGTTTGGCGTCTGGCTCGAGTTGACATCTGATGACTCGCACGCAGCATTGCAGGAGTTGGCTGATACACTCTGCGCGAAATTTGAGGCTAAGATCGCTGAACAGTACCCCTTAGACTTTCATGAAGGGGACAAAGAATATTGGACGCTTTTCATGGACGGCGAGGAGCTTATGCTCATGCGTTTGCGTGGTTCAGGAACAGCGCTCGGAGGGCAAGGAAGAAAGAGAATTCAACTCCTGATTCATATTGCCAGTATATTAGGTATTAGAAAACGCATCGGTTGGCGTTGGCACGTTTGGGAAGCTTCAAATACAGTCCGTCGATTGTTCTGCGGCCGACATTCGCGAGTGCGTACTGATTAGGAAATCGACGAACCATGCCATGCGGCGGAATGGCGGTAATTCGCGTCTTGACATTGATCCGCGTTCCCCACAATTTACTGATGGCCAGCGTTCGGTCCTCGGTAGCAGCAACGAAGAGCGATTCGAATGACCCTCGTAGAACTTGCCGATTCCTATCTTGCCGGAAGCGATCAGCTGCGAGCAGCCATTGCCGGTATGACCCATGAGCAACTTATTGCTCGCCCAGTGCCAGGGAAATGGAGCACACTTGAAGTGGTTGCCCATATCTCGGACTTCGAACCGATTATGGCCGACCGGATCAAGCGTGTTGCCTCACATGACAATCCGACACTTCTGGGGGCGGACGAGAATCTGTTCGCAAAGCGACTTTTCTACCAGGACCGAAACATCGACGAAGAATTGGCGGTCATAGACGCGATCCGTGTTTCCACTGCACGGACGCTCCGGCAACTGTCTGCCGATTCTCTGGACCGTGTTGGGACACACAACGAGTCCGGTGTATTGACTCTGGAGCGGTTGATTCTGCGAGCTACAAACCATATCACCCATCACCTGACGTTCATCCAGGAGAAGCGTGCGGCGATCGGCTTAGAATGACTGCAGGACCGAATCAAACGGTCAAACCGAGCGGCGGATCGGGCAGATTGTAAATGCAAAGTTTCAAGGCCGCCGCCGGGTTACTTTGGTCGTCAGGCCTCGGAGGACATGGCGTGCGTGAAAAAGAATCGTGCCATTTCCGGGGTGGCCAGGTTTCAGAACAGGTCGCGGGCGAGTACTTTGTTGAAATGTATGACGAGAATCACGGAGATACACAAGTCTCCGCATTTGCTCGCGATCAAGGCGATGGATACTGGCTTCGTTACATGGGCACGATCGAGTATCGCATTTGAGCTAAAGAGAAGGCCATAACAAATAAGGCTTTGATTTCGCGACGATCGGAGTGAGAGCGTGGTTTTGCGGATTGGGGTGGACCGGAGAGGGCCGGTGGGTGGGCGGAGCCCGTGGAACCACTGCCCAGCCAGTATGTCCATGGGTTGTTCTTTGCCGTGGCCATGATTCTAACTCTCTGTCCGTGAGTCTAGGCGGAGCATCCGCGACGCTCCCCTCAGACAGATTGGCCAGTCTCAATTGCGTGACGCGTACCTTGCCCGATACAATTCGTAGAGGATAAAACCTGCCGCGATAGCGGCTTACATGAATGATAAGATATAGCCGAGTTGGCGTCGGCAGTTTCTCACATGGCAAGTCAATCGCGCCAACCGGCTGATCTTGGCTGTTATGCCTCACAGGAGCGAGCCGTGAACTACATGCCGCGAGTGGAATCGATGAACCCGGTCGCTAACGCGCCGTTGGGGGAGCAGCACACGGTTATCCTGTTCGATCAGATCAAGTCGGCCGGACACGTGGAATACACGTTCCTCATTGCTGTCTTCGATAATACAAGCGAACAGCCGGTCTATTTTGTCGCATCGGAAGTGAACTCAACGGCGCAAACTCGCGGAGGCGGCTCGCACTACCTGGGCGTGTTCGACGGCAATGGACATTCAAATCTCGGGTCCTCGGACGATTGGGGCGATCCGAAGAAGTTCTTCCCCGAGGCGATCCGAATCGCAGCGGAGGCATTCGGTGTCGATCTCTCCGAAACGTGACAGAACAATGCGATGCACTCGGAGCCGCCGATCGCGCGGCTTGCCAATGGAGAGCATTTCTCCGGCAGCCTGGTGATCGCCGCTGTTCGGCGACTAAGAATCGTGCGAGATAAATCGACACCTTGGAATAGAAGAATCCAGAAAGATGAACGAGCAGGAACTATCTCAACTCAGTGACAATGAACCGCGGGAAGAATTCAGGTAAATAACACCATCCCCGATCTTCGACGCATTTTTTATCGGGTTCCAGATCGGGATCGTTATTTTCGGGATCGCCGTGAGTGCCTGGGGATTCGTCTTGCTGGTTCCTGTGTTTTTGATTCATCTTTTCCTGAAGAAAGCAAAGAGATATGAAGCTCTGAAGAAGGAGCTTGAATCGCGAAAGTTGCTGTAACTTAGAGACCATGTACTATGCGCCAAACCGATCGCTGGTGCTGACCAGAATCGCTGGTGCTGACCAGAATCGCTGGTGCTCGCCTGACAGCACAGCCTTCACGTTCTGTTGTCTACTCAACCGGGAAGAACTCGCAATGGACAATACAAGCAGGGAACCCACCCCTGATTTAGCGGAACAGAATGCGTATTTTCCGTCGCCATACTCACTTTCGCAGTACACATCGTCCAAAACCGACTTCGGCGGAGCGGACTACCCGGGACGCTATACCGGAACGAAGTGGAAAGTGCTCATGGTTGCTACCGATGAGCGATACATTCTGATGCAGAACGGAAAGATGTTTTCCACTGGCAATCACCCCGTAGAAATGTTGCTCCCGATGTATCATTTCGAAGCCGCTGGATTCGATATCGATGTGGCAACTCTCTCCGGAAATCCAGTGAAACTCGAAATGTGGGCGATGCCGTCCGAAGATGCCGCCGTCCAAAGTATCTATAAGAAGTATCTCCCGAAACTGAAATCGCCCAGGAAACTGTCAAGTCTGATGGATGTCGTGCTGAGCGATCAAAACCCCTATGTGGCGTTCTTCGTACCCGGTGGACACGGAGTTATGGCAGGCATTCCCGACAGCAGGGAAGTTCAGTTGGCTCTGAAGTGGTTCACGAGGAACGAACGTTTTGTTGTAACCCTGTGTCACGGTCCAGCATGTCTTCTCGCAGCAAGCGTCGGTGAGCGGGAGGATGAGTTCATTTACAAGGATTATCAAATCTGTGTTTTCCCGGACTCTCTGGATGAAGGCCCCAATATTCACATTGGCTATATGCCGGGAAAGCTGCCATGGCTCGTTGGTGAACGGCTGAAGCAACTGGGCGTCCGGATCCTCAATGAAGGCATTACCGGCCAGGTGCACCGCGATCGAACTCTTCTCACCGGTGATAGTCCTCTGGCATCAAACAACCTCGGCAAATTGGCAGCTCCTCTCTTAATTGAAGCAGCCAGGCGTTTGGGCGACGGATGAAGATGAAAGAGACAGGGCGAATCAGGCGTTGCCCACTGATCATTGTCGTTACCCCATTTTGATTTGACATGTTTGACGACCCGCTCTACTCCGAATTTGCAAACGTCACGGCGGAAGACTTTCCCGTCCTGATGAGTCGCATGCGGACCTCGCGGTTTTTGGATTGGAAAGTCTTCGCCGGCGGCTCTGTGAACCGGGCCGTTATCCGCATCGAGAACTCCATGCATTGTAAAGACGACAATCACAATCAGACCTCGAGCGATGGCCCCAGTCCTTTTCCTCGGGACTTGATTGCGTACAGCACAACTCGTGTGGTTTCGCTCGGTCGGCCGATACTCGCCGTTGCGCATGACCATCACGATGAATGGCAAGTACTTCATGGCGATCTGGAACCGGACGACGAGATCGCACAAATTTGTATGGCGTGTGCAGTGAAACGCGATCCGTCTCTTGTGCAGTTGTCGGACCTGCCCGTTGGTTGGATCGCGACACGGAAGAGTCGACATAAGCAATGGAAACGAGAGCAACTCGAGAAGCCCTGCGATCCCATTTGGGTGCGAGTTCTGAGTTTCTTAATTGGTATGCTCCGTCGTTCAAATTTAAAGAAGTGACTTGAACGAAATGAGCTTTTGTGGTTCTTGTTCGCTCGGTGATTACAGTTCTCCGACATCTGAATCGGATCGATGGCGGTACCGATCGATCCTCGTTCGTGATCAACATGGCCAGGTTACGCGAACTCCGACGCGCAGCCATGTAGCCGCGTCTCTCCGAGACGAGAATTCTGCGGTGGAATCAGAGTCGGAGATTTCCAGTGGTGTTGGGTTCGTGGAGTTTGCGAGTCTCGGAGAGACTCGCCTGCGTAGCCGCCGACTGCGCGGTTTCGAATGGAGAGTCTTCTCCGGCGGCCCGGTGATCAACGTAGTTCGGCGAGATGAGGTCGAGCATGGCGCATAGTCTGGATCTCAAGCAGCAAAATGATGCGGCGATTGAGCCGTGCTTGCTTGATTACGCGAGCAAGGCGTTTCTGGCAGGTGACCGTCGAGGCATTCGGTCTCGATTTTGTCTTCGGAGAGAGTTGCCCCTCGTGATACTGGCGGGCGTCGCGCTGATGTTTTTGTCGATCGCCGTAGTCCAGCAGGTGTTGGCGCTGAATAACCCGGTCGATACTCAGCCTTCTGGACAAGGTCTACTGATCACGATGGCTCTGTTGATCGGCTGTTTGTACTTCATCATCTGGAAGGTGAAAGCGGACTCAACGAGAGAGCGACTGGTCAATGACGGTCAGGTGCTGACAGGCAGCGTCGTTCGTTGTTGCGGCAAAATGACCAGTAATGGTGAAGAGAGTTGGTATTCGGTAAAGATAGAATATCGATTCTTATCCCCTCAACAGTGCGAAATCATGAACCATTGGGAGAGGGATCGCGACGATCTGGCGAATCTCCCACTTCCCACCGAAGGTACTGCCGTCCTGGTCCTGTATCTGGACGACAATTGCTACGCTCTGTTGTAGGACTTAAAACACAAGACGGTCAGCAGCATCGTAAGTTACCGGGCCCAACAATCCGTTTCGCGTGCGGACTGGAAGTGGTTCAATGACAGGCGGGAGTGGATCTCCCGGCGGTGCCAATCGATCCTCGTTCGTGATCACCCCCCGAAATGCGTCCATGTAGCCGTGTCTCTCCGAGACTCGCAAACGGGATATACCACGAAGCGGCAAAGTTCGACGTACGATCGATACGTCGGCTGATTGCCGGATATATGGATCGCAATTTGATAGCCAGGGAGTATTGGACCAGATGCCAGACCGGTACATTGGTTTCCCCGTTGTGCCAGGTGCAACTGAAATGCAAATCAAAGCTGACTTTACGATACCATGCACCTTCGCTGCATTGGTGCGTTTTTTACACTTTGCCAGGTCACTTGCTGCAGTTGTGTGATTTTGAAGTTTTGGCTTTTTCCTTCGTTGATTATTTGCCTGAACACGACACCGAGAGGCACACTACTGAGCAGTGTTGTGTTGGATCGCTTAGAGCAGCGCGTTTCGGCTGAGGCGGAGTTTACGGATCGACGTTTACTGTACGGACTGTAGTCATGAATCATAAGCATCCATTCTTTTGGCTTGCAAACGGCTATATTGTTACAGGTCTGCTTGCAGGGCTTGGCCTGGGCATTATGGCGGGCCGCCACATACGTCAAGTCATGCCACGCGATCTGGGGCCTGTGTCTGGAATGATTGGCATGTGCCTGATTGTGATCTCAGTGATTTTGAATGGGGTTCTGTATCAAAAGTGCAAAAAAGTCGATGCGCTCGTGCAGGCGACAGAGCGGTTTTGCGAGTCTCGGAGAGACTCGCCTACGTAGCCGCATCTCTCCGAGACGCGAGGTCTTCGGTGGAGCAGATTCGGAGATTTCAAGTGGTGGAACCTGCAGCACCTCAAACGATTATTTTTGACTATGGAGCCCTTGCAGATCCCCATTCGGGATGTCTCTGCCAAACTGTTACGACTCGTCATTGCGATTGATTTAATATCACGCGACACGTCCGAAGACGTTGACCGGGCTCTTTTCGAGTACGAGTAACGTTTCACTGAGTACGAGTACGAGAGGACGATTGGGGTGGGACGATTGGTTGGCGAGGTTCAGGGCGCGGATTTTGGGCTGCCCCTTCAGGGCGTCGGTGGCGATTTTGGGGCGATTTCCTGGGGCTTTGCCCCAGGCTGCCTTAGGGTGCCCCTTCAGGGCGGTTGCGTGGGAAGGTCTCTTCTTTGAGGTGACCGGGATGGTAGGTTCGGCGGCGGCCTTGGGGCTTTGTTGTTAAGTTCCGTTGGGGTTGAATCGCTCTTCAACCACAAAAAGGCAGCCTTCGTACTCGTACTCAGCACCGCGGTACTCGTACTCGCTCTTTCCCGGCCTTCTCTGCGTCCTTGCGCCTTCGCGTCTCTGCGTTCACTTTTCTCGATATGTCTGTTCGTTCGAAAGGGGCTTTTCGAGTACGAGTACGATTGGTTGGCGATGTTCAGGGCGCAGATTTTGGGCTGCCCCTTCAGGACGTCGGTGGCGATTTTGGGGCGATTTCCTGGGGCGTTGCCCCAGGCTGCCTTAGCGTGCCCCTTCAGGGCGGTTGCGTGTTGGAAACCGGCGTGGGAAGGTCTCTTCTTTGAGGTGACCGAGATGGTAGGTTCGGCGGCGGCCTCGGGCTTTGGGGTGAAATCCCGTTGGGGCTATTGCAGAATTGCAGCACTTCAAACAAGGGCATGCTGCGGGAAAGTATTCTGGTGTGGAGGTCAGTACCTGCATAGAATGTGGGCTGGTTCTGTCGGAATCTCAGCATGGTCTTCTGTGTGAGGTTGTTGACTGAGCCCGTTCAAATTGTGAGAACTTCTCTCACGCCTACGTCAGGACACGCCTCAACTCCATGTTGGGGCAGGATTCAGTATCAAAGCGATGCGAAGCAGCATGAAGAACCAGAATTCCACGATCGATCGCAGACAGATGCTGCAAAGGTGCTGTTCCGGTTTCGGGGCGCTGGCGCTTTCTGATTTACTTGCGAAAGCGGGCCTGTCGGCGACGGCCGCGGAGAACTTCGGGAACTCGGGACCCACGAATCCCCTCAACCCTCAGCCGGGGCATTTTCCAGCCAGCGCAAAGCGGGTCATTTTTCTGTTTATGCATGGCGGGCCATCCCATGTCGATACGTTCGACTACAAGCCGATGCTGGAAAAGCATCATGGTCAGCCGCTTCCGTTTGAAAAGCCCAGAATTCAGTTCGCACAGACCGGCAATCTGCTCAAAAGTCCCTGGAAGTTTCGGCAGTATGGTCAGTCCGGTGCCTGGGTTTCGGATCTCTTCCCGCACGTTGGCAAAATGTCCGACGACATTTGCTATCTGAAATCCATCTACGGCAGCAACGAAGCCCACGGCGGAGCATTGCTCAAGATTCATACGGGTTCTGACACGTTTGTGCGGCCCAGCATGGGGGCATGGGTCAGTTACGGACTGGGGACAGAAAACAACAGTCTTCCGAGCTTTGTGACGATCAATCCGACACTTGGACACGGCGGAGTCAGAAATTTCGGTTCTGCGTTTCTTCCGCCGATCCATCAGGCAACCCGCATGGTGGCTTCCCGGGGCGAGGGAGCGACGAAGGCCGATATTCAGAATCTGAGCAGTCAGGGAGTTCCATCTGAGCTTCAGCGGGAACAGCTTCGGCTGCTGCGTCAGCTCGATGATCTTCGTCCAGCTTCCGAAACCGGTGAAATTTATCAGGCAGGTTCAGAGCTCAATGCTCGAATTGAATCATTCGAACTCGCATTTCGAATGCAAACCGAAGCACCAGAAGTCTTCGATCTTTCAGGTGAAACAGAGGCAACTCGAAAACTGTACGGAATGGATCAGGAGCCAACGAGTCACTTTGGTACTCAGTGCCTGCTGGCTCGCCGACTGTCGGAGGCCGGTGTTCGGTTCGTCCAGGTGTCGCATCCATATTGGGATCAGCACTCAGAACTGAAAGAAGAACACACGAAACTCGCCGCGGCCTGCGATCTCCCGATTGCCGGACTTCTGGCAGACTTGAAACAGCGAGGGCTTCTGGAAGACACACTGCTGATCTGGGGCGCTGAGTTTGGGAGAACGCCAACCGCACAGGGCGACAATGGACGTGACCACAATCCTCACGCATTTACCTGGTGGATGGCCGGCGGCGGTGTTCGGCCAGGACTGAGTTATGGCGAATCAGACGACTTCGGGTTTTATTCGGCCCACAATAAAATCCATGTCCATGACCTGCACGCAACAATCCTCCACATGCTGGGCCTTGATCATGAACGACTGACGTTTCGATACGGTGGACGGGACTTCCGACTCACCGACATTGAAGGTCATGTCGTCCATGATGTTCTTTCCCGAAGCTCGTCTGCCGGCGTTTGATTTACCGGGCGATGATTCACCCGGTTTGATTCACCCGGTTTGATTCACCCGGTTTGATTCATGCAGCGTGCTTTCGAAAAGATTCTGCGACAACAAACACACAGAACATTATGGCAGACGCGGTAAACAGAACGATGCATAGACTGCTGGCTGGAGGTGCCAGCAGCAGTGATCCGGACAGGCTGGCTGTTGCCAGAATGCCGAATACGGTTCTGAAGAACGCCGTTGTGCTCTTCGCCCCTGAGGCTCTCAGGATGATGAATCCGGAAACTGCACAGACGGCGGCCCACAGGATCCCGTAAACACTGGAAACGGCTTCCGTTCCGCGGATATCAACTGTCAGAACCGGGTTACCGTCCGTTCGAGTGAAATCGAGACGAGTTCCATCCTGAGGAATCATAAACTGGAGTGACAGCAGTCCTGTTGATCGAGCAGCGGCCGTCTCGCCGCCCTGCATTACGTCGTTAAACAACTGGATTCCTCGCGTCTGTGGTGCCTGCATCCCCTGGCCAAACTGCATCCCCTCGCCAGACTGCATCGCATCGTTCTGCATAGCATTCCCTGCCTGAATCGGTGGTGCCGGCATTCCGGAGTTCGGAGCAGCGCTAAACGGGTCAGCCATTTGAGACATTTCTGCGGCTCGATTCTGATTCGGAGCAGCATACATGGATTTACCGAGGTTCATTCGGCTTCCGCGATCCAGCAGTTGAGAACCACTGTTTCGCGGAAGTGCCTGCTTCGATTCAATGTCGCCTGCGGGCTTGCCGTCTTTCTGCGAAGCCTCACTTTTCTCTGCGGCACCTTTTCTGACACCAAAGTCTTCCAGACGTTTGAGGTCTTCCACTTCATTCAGCTCGCGAATCTCCTTATCCGACCCTTCGACCTGAGGAACGTCAAACAGAAAACGATCGGCCGCCCCGGCTTCGCCTTCCTGAGTTCCTTTGGAATTTCCAGGGCGGTTGAACTCGATGAGCTGGTCTCCGTTTCGATAATTCAGACTGTTGATGTCAAGTTCCTGCTGCAACAGATAGTCATTGCTTGCGCCATTCCCGGCAGAACCAAAGTTCAGAAGGCTTTGTCCTCGCTGAGGAACCCCGGCGGCCTGCTGGCCGGCGAGCTGGGAAGAATTTCCGAGGATGACTGCTTCGTTGGCATTGATCAGGGACTGCATCAGTTCTGCACGCTCTGTCGCCTGTTCTGCACTGTAGGTTTGAGACGAAAGCGTATCCATCTGCTGACTGATTTCGCTCTGCAGTCGTCCGAACAGCGCCATCCCTTTCGTATTCTTTGCAGACATCAGGAGTGACCTGGCTTCTTCAATCTGTGCCTGCTGAAAGATTTCCAGCAGCCCCTGTTCGTTGCTGGGGATCACGTTTGTCAGCCGAGGTTCGTCAACGATTTTGGTCTGCCATGATCGAGGAACGAATACGCTCCATCGGTTACGGGATACGGTAATGCCGAACTCCGGATCGTCGCGGAATTCCGGAAACTCGGGCACAGGAATCTGCAGGCGATGACTGTTGAGCTTGTTTCTGAAGTCGGCTGCATCGTCCCCAAGTGCTCCGGCAAGTCCAAATTCCACCACAAATGTAGACGCGATCTGTCCGGATTGCGGGATTGGAATCAGATGCTGTCGTTTCGCATCGTCACCGCGGTTCACGATTCTGCTGGCGTTGCCGCGGACTCGACAGTACAAAATTCGAGAATCGGCAGGAATGGTGACCGGCAGAAACTGTCGCGATTCGTTGCGGACATTGAGTTCGTGATGGCTTCGCCAGCTTCCGTCGTCAGCAATCACCGTTGTGTGGGATGCGACTGTGATGATTGCTGGTGATACCTGATGCTGTTCGGGAAACTTCAGAGTCCATGCCGGAGTTTCGGACGTTAATCGCTGAATTGTCACGGACTGACTGAGCAGTTCTTCAGTGATGCGGGTTTTGAGTTGATCCGCGGCGACTTCATCCTTCTTCGTATCACCCGTTGGCTGAAGTAAGCCAGCTGACTGGTTGACAAGAACCCAAAAGTGAGACTGGCCGGACAAAGTTGCCGGACTGGTCTCGGATGTAACAAACAGCGGAGCATCGGCTCGCAGGCTTCCATCTGGAGGCAGTGGCAGACTGCCGGATCCAAGAACGAACATTCCGCCTGAGACCGGCTGTTGAAGCTGGAAAATGACCCGCTTTCTGCCATTGCCGAGATCATCTTTCTGAATCCGACGCTGTGATGGCACGTCAAAGACGAGCCCATCTGCCAGCACTGCAGGAAGTTCGACAGCAAATGTATCCGAGGCTGCTCGTGTCACCTGCCAATTGAGTGCAAGTGTCATCTCAAGTGCCGTGTCGGTGACGTTGGTAACGGTCACGGATTCAGCGATGAACGTGGGGACTGCCTGACGAAGTGTGATATTCGCGGGCTGAGGACGAACCGCGGAACTGGTCAGAGCCAGGCTTGCGGAAGCTTCTGCAATTTGACGATATGCGGATGCAATTGAAGTCGGCGGTCGATTTTGCCAGCCACCAGCATCAACAGAGGCGATTTCTGATGCAGGGTCCAGCCACATTGCCAGTTGAGACTGAGCTTCATTCACATCCAGGAGAACAGGGGTGTCCAGGATGAGCTGACTTCTGTCAGCACCTCGATCAGTCTGTCCCTGAACAGAGATGACGATTGTTCCTTCTCGAGCCCGATCAAACTGAATACTCAGTACTTTGCGAGCTGGCTGATTTTCCGCTGCAGCCATCTCTTCAACGTACCAGTCCCTGATTCCGGTTGCATTGACTTTCAACGTGAGGAACGCATCCGGGACAACGATATCAATTCGCGACCGAGGGGCCCCGGTGATGGTAGCGGTCCACTGGCTGGTCCACAGAACTCGCTGCTCTTCAAGACGTGCTGCATGCAATGCAACAACCTTCAGTTCTTCTGCGATTCGATTGAGCTTGACGCTGACGTCTGCAGGGTGGCGAGTATACCGCCATGCCAGCATTCTTCTGCCCGGTAGTTCATCTCCATCGGGCATTGGCGCATCCTGAGGATTGATCTGGGAAACGCCCGATAATCCATCGGACCGAACCTGAAACTGGCTGCCTGCCAGAAGCGTCACTGTACCGAGATCACGAGTCGCGCCGCGGACAGCGAGGATTGGAACTGCCAAAGCGGATTTCAAATCTTCTGACTGTGCATCGGCATAGAGCTGAATCGTAACCACTGTGCCGTCGTTCACTGCACGCCGAAACAGAAATCGAATTGCGCGATTGGAGTCTGTGTTTTGAGTTGACCAGCCCGCAACGTCGGCACCGGTGACCGACTGAACGGAGTATCCTTCCGGTATTGTGACATCCAGCTCATTCAGTTCACCCTGACGCACACTGGTGGAAATCGTTGCCCGGAATGTCATTCCGGAATCTTCCACAGCCAGTGCACTCCGAACATCTGAATGATAGACAACATCTGTCACATTCCGTTTTGCGGATGGCTGCCATTGAATTCGAGTCTGACCGGACTGTGCGATTGGCAGAATGATGACATTTCCATCGCGTCGATAAACATTGCTGCGTCCATCGACTCGAACTTCCAGTTGCGGTTGTCCTTCAGCGGGTGCGGGAAGTGTCAGTTCCAGCGTTCCCGACGCGACGGGGCGAAGGGCCAGATCGACACGCCCGACGCCCGAATCGACTTCTGCGTTCACGTCGAATTCGATGTCAACGATATGCATTCCTTTAGTGGGCACGAGAATCTGTACGTCAGCCAGATTTTCAGTGGCCTGGAGTGTGGCTTCCTGGCCATTCAGTTTGGCAGATCGAAATCCAGCCTGTCCGATGGGAAGTGTGATACTGGCTGGCTCGGTCGAATCATTCCATAGGACATATCGCCCGGATACAGAGAGAATATACTGAGTCTCCTTAACCTGCTTCAGCTGGTCGGCCTTGTAGAACGCGGCCAGAACTGAAGTTCCCAGTGGACTTGCGGGAGCTGTTTGAAGTGCGCCTGGGTTCGCCTGCTGATAGAGTTTCATAAACTCATCGTGGGGGACGAAAATCCGGTTGGCTCGAAGTGCTGGCTCATCCGGTGAATATGGCGCCACGATGCGTGGTTCGGTAACCGGCGGAACAGGCTCCTGAGCAATGGCTTCAGAGGTTCCAAAACTGCTGACGATGATCATCAGACAGATTGCCGACGTACTCTGTGCTGGTTTCAGGTTGAACACACTACGAACTGCTGCCATGCACCGGTTCACAATCTTCACTCCAAAATCGGCACACCAAATGCCGAGCCCGAGGACAACGCCGAGTATGATGCCATCGACTGTACTCTGCCACTGGTTCTCCAGCAGCGGAATCGCAGCCGCGGCTGAAAGTGCCAGAACAATGATAAATGCCGCACGTCCGACCACTGAGCGGTTTCTCATCCACCAGCAGATCAGCAGCACCAGCAGGGCAACGATGATACGGATCACAAGGATCTGATCATGTCTCTGTACGACAAGTTCAAGAGTTCCCGGGCGACGTATCTGATCTCCGATTGAGTGAAACTCACGTGAGCGATAGTCCTCTGGAATCTCCAGAGCAACCTGGACAGACAGTCGTGCGCTTCCGGATTTTCTGGTAGCAGCCCCTGGCACGCCCTGCCCCATGTTTGATGAATCCAGTCCAGCGCGTTGACCGTCAAAGTTCGCCTGGGGCTGCCTGGGTGTGAGGGTCAATTCGTCGAACAGCTGACGGCCACCTCTTTGTGGTGCCCCTTCCTGCGGAGCCGTTTCTGACTGCCTCTCGGCCCCCGCTGGTTCCGAAGCTGGGAGTTCTGCACTCGGCAGAGCTTCTTCGCTGGGTGCGGGGGGAGTCATGCCTGGAGCACCTCCCATCATTACAGGTGCCGGAAGTGGCATTTCGGCGGCTGCCCCGGAGCCTGCGTCGTCCTCAGCGTATCCCCCTCCACCAGCAGGCATTGCGGGTCGTCCTCCGCCAAAGCCACCACCGCCACCAAAGCCACCACCGCCGAGGCCTCCGGCTGCACCGGGGGCGGGAGGATAGACAAAGCGTACGTCAGCCGCCGTTGTAGGCGCTGATTCAGGTGTGGCGAACTCGGCGGAGTCGGCAAGGAAATTCCCAACTTGTCGAACTCTCGCAGATTTCGATGTTGAGAGAGTTGTGACCAGCAGAACAGCGCCTGCCAGCAGGATGATCACGGCGGATCCCGCCATTCGTTTCCACTGTCGTCGAGCCGACATTGCGGTGACCAGAAACAGGATAACAACCAGAACTGCTGGATACATGAGCCTTGGAACGACAGTGCTCCATGTCAGTTCTGAAAGTGCAAACGCATTTCGGAACCATCCAGGCTGATCAACTCCATTGATGGCTTCAAAATCTCCGTCACTATCCACAAGCAAAGCTGTTGAGGGATATCGGATATCCCACGTCTGCTCCAGAACGTCAATTGGAACGGACGTGGAATCACTCACATCCATTGCAAACCGCACGGGTGCCTGTTCCAATGTTCCGAACGCTTCGCCGTTTCGACCGCCGGATTCAAACAGAATTTCAATCACCTGTTCCTGATTTTCTGCCTGAGGAGGCAAAGCCACCAGATAGTCTTCAGCAGTCCGACGAACTTCCACAGGTTCACCGTTCAGAATTGTAGACCACAGGAAAGCGCTTTCTGCGTCCGGCAAGGTGAACCGCAAAGTCTGAACACCACTTGCCCGGAATGTCGCGCGACAGGATCGCTGGATTCCACCGGCTTCACTGAGCGTGCAAACATTGCGAACACTTACGCAGACTGCGGATGGGACGGCGTCCGTGCCAAACCGGGTTTCTCGAACTGCCAGCTGGTACGTTGGCTGAACAAATCGGTAGGTCAGCGCAACTCGTCGACTTGTTGCACTGCTCGGAGCATCAACAAGACCGGCATCAACCGCAAACAGTCCATCAATCTCACTGACGTCTTTTGTGGGAGTGAGTCGTTGTTCCGGATAGGCTTCAAACACAAGAATCCCGTGCTGTCGAACGGCGTCCTGAACCACTACTGACGGAGCGGACAACTCCTGCTGCTCTGCCGTTCTTGCTCGGTTGACGATCGCCCTTACGGTCATTGAGCCGGCGAATCGTTTGTCGAGTTTCAGAACAAACGGTCTCATTCCGTCAATCGGTTCCAATGGCGACTGTTCGATGATCTGCACGGAACGAGCAATCTGCTGAGATTCAAAGCCTGGTACAATCCCAAACGAGATGACATCAAAGCGGACATCTGTTCCCAGCGCTTCCGGCAGTCGAACTGTTACCGACCGAGTGGTGCCATGCAGAACATCGATCGTGATTTCGGCGTCCAGAGTTTCCTGGCGAGCGTCGGTCCAGGTTCTGAGGATCGAACGACTTGCAAGTCGAGCTGGCTTTCGTGAAATGGCCAACTCCCCGGAGATCGTTGTCCCCACATTTTCAAAGACCAGTTCTGTGCCACTTCCAGTCGTGGGGCGGAGACCGATGAGAGACAGAGGTGAGACATTGAGGTCGTTCGCAAACTGAACAACATAACTGCCACCAACCAGAGTTGTTTCTTCCGGATTGATAACTGGCAGGATCAGTCTTTGTTCCGTTTCCGGGTCAGGAATTGTTCGCGTCATCTGCAGGCGTAACTCAAACAATCCGCCCGCAGGAATCGGGGCCGGCGGCGTGACAGTAATCTGTTTCTGCTCATCGACGGCTCGCCATTCCAAAGGCGATCCCCCTGTCGAGACCTCCGTCAATTGCCAGTCCGCGGGAATCGAGATCGGCAGCTGAAACAAAGGTGCGTTGAGGGTTTCAACGGTCAGTGTTGAGATCAAAGTGACACTTGTGTCGGCAATGGAAAGCGCTGAGTTCAATTCAGCAAACAGTTCCTGATCACGTGGTTTTACGGCCACGGTCAATTCGTACTGCTGAAGCCAGAAATCGAACACCGACAGCTGGAAACTGATGTTCTCACCAACGGAGACCGAAACAGGCCGAATCCCTGCTCCGGCTTCTGCAATCAGACGAAGACCATCGGCATGCGCGATGGCAATTCGACCAACGTGAGATGTGACATCCGCGAATGTAATCGACGGGACTGTCATTGAACTGCTGTCAGCAACAGCGGCAACACCGAGAATTCGGATCATTCGGTCATTACTGAATGGCTGACGATACGAAAGGGTTACCCGAGTCATTCCGGGATGATCCGTGTCGTCTTCGAGCGTCCAGGACTCCAGTCCGGTGGATTCAACTCCTGTGATCTCCATCCGTGATGGAACTCGGCAAATGACTCTGTTGATCGAACCGCCGAACACGCTGACTCGGGAATCACTCAGCCAGCGAAGTGTTTCTTTCTGAAGCTGAATCTGAGCGTCCGTTCGCACGAAGACAAGTGTCTGAACTTCAGACTGATCCCGCTGAACGCTCCATACGAGGCGAACCTCATCCGCCGTTCCGACTGGTACGATATATTCCGCTGGCTGATCGTCGGCAGCAGGACGATCCAGTTTAAGGTCATTCACAAGGACTCGCTGGCCAGGTGGGCAGGAGACTTTGAGTTCTGTTACCGGTACCTTCGGCAGTTGAAACGCAGCGGAACGATCGCTCCCAACAATGGCAAGCGGTGTTGACAGACTCAGCCGAAGCTGAATCACGCCGGAACCTTCGTGAGCAAACAGCAACACATCCGGAGCATTCGGGTCCCGCGAAATATTCGCGGATGGCATGCCGTCCAGTTCTGCTTTCTCAACCAGCAGGTTGCCGACGGGCAGTCGCACGACCTGCCACCCGTCTGCGAACTGTCGAATCGTGACATTCATTGAAATTACTGCATGCTGATCGCCAGACACAACTGCAATAGAGGCTTTTTCGGCGAGGATTGCGGCGGGGTGCTGACCTTGAGTCGACTTGTTGTCGTCGGCTTTCTTCAGTAAGGCTCGGAATTCTTCGCGGGACATCAGGACCCCCCGACGATCCCGGTCAAAAACGGCGTCCAGCTGATCTGCCGGAACAAAGTGCTCACGAGCAGGTTGAAGTCCACTCTGAGCCGGCGTCCCGGCTTCCTGAGCGATCACCGAAGGATGATGGATATTGCAGAGCTGGCAGATCACCAGCATTCCACATGTCAACAGGAATCGCCATGGATTACAGATTGAGTCAGGTTTTTGAGGAAACCGCTTCATTACTGCTTTCCTCCCGTCTGATCGTTTGTCGCGGTTGAAGCTTCAGGTGGCACGGTCGCCCCTGATGACACGTCCGCTTCGGATGAAGTTACAGTCGTATCAGGAGCTCCTTCTGGCGGCGGTGAAGGCTTTGGGTTCGAAGGGGTCTGCCCACCCGGACTTCCGCCAGAGGATGGACTTTCCGATGGGCGACGTCCCAGAATCAGTCCAATGATCCACATCACGCCTACAGTGCCAAGCCCGGGGAGTGCGGCACTGATGAACTGCATTGCCGCATATCCGTCTCGAATGCTCCACATTGCCACTGCAAATGCCGCCAGAAGCAACAGAGTGATTCGATTTTCCCAGGGAGTGGCCTTGAGAATGAACCCAACGACCACCAGTGTTCCACTGATGATCCAAAAGAGAAATGGTCGATTCCACCATGACACTTCAATGACGTCATGTCGGCCTACTGATCGATAGACTGATGCATTTCCCTGTGTTGCAAAGTCACCAGATTCTCCTCCACCAATCCAGCGATTCAGGTTCGTCGTCGCTTCGAGCACTGAAGATGGAGATTCGTTTGGCCGAAACACATTGAAGAGAGCTCGACCATATTGGGTCCAATGATCCGGATTCCCAATGAACGATGTGTCTACCGGAGCCCAAATCGCCAGACGTGTCTGCTGAATCACAGTTGAACCGTCGTCGGTTCCAACGAGCGGTAGGCGGAGAATCTGAATTGACCCTCTTCCGTCATATGGCAATCGTTCGTCTTCCGAGATTGGTGTTCGGAACTGAAGAGTCAGCAGGAACGGAGTATCAGAGCCTGATTCACGGCTGATGTTTACGTAGTACGGATCCCAGCCTTCTGCGGCCTTGACGTCCGTTGCCTTCTCAATTGTTGTTCGCTGATCCTGAAGCAGTGGCGACTGCAGGTCGCTGCCGGCAGGCACATCGATTCGTAGTCGCTGGCGTTCACTGGTCGTAATCAGGAACCGACATCGGTAGGCTGCAAGTGGTTGTTTCTCTGTAACAACCTCGATCGCTGCTCGAGAAACCACAGTGGCGACAACTTCATGCAGTTCGTGCTTTCGGATTGTAATCTGAGCAGATGCCGGCTGAGAAAAGTATCGAAACGCGAGATAGCCATCCTGTTCGATCAGTTCCAGTTCGCGAACGTCGATTGCTTCAACAGTGTCACCCTGTGCTGCGGCGGCAATCGAAAGACTTTCGTGACGCAATAACCGAATCTCACCCCGTGCCTGAGTCAGTGTGACTCGGCGACGTTCCGCCTGTTCCGCCGTAAAGGGCGCAAGGACTCGCGGAGGCTCGATTGTGTAGGTTTGTTCGGGTGGTTCGACGGCTGCATCTGCTGTCGCGGCCGCTACGGGAGAAGGTGCGGGAGTTTCTTCGAGGGAAACTTCCCAGTCGACTGAGATCTGGACAGTCCCGGTTGCTTCATCCTGAAGAACCAGTGTCCATGTGACCCAGCCTTCTTCCGCCTGGGCGGCTTTATTTCTTTGCTGAATTGTGTGGCCCGGGCTGACTGCCTGAAATCGAACATCACTGGCTACGGCTTCCGGAACGGCAATCCTGAGCGTATCGAGTCCGGCGTTCTGAATGTCAAATGAGACTACACTATTGTGTCGTACCAGTTCCGGTTCGACATGAATTGTTGTTCCGACGGTGGCGGCCAGTTGCGCTGGACGAGGTGCAGTTCGGGCGAATACGGAAATTGGGCGTCGAGTATAATTCCATGTGCCGATGTGTCTCATCCGAGCCGGGATTTCGGCAGGTTGTGCTTCGCGTGACGGAAAGACTCCAATCAGTTTTTCATCAATCGAAATCACATCCAGAAACTGAGGCGAGAACACAGTCACACTACCGGTTTCGCGTTCGACACCTTCCGGCGTGATTGACGGCAGTTCCAGTTCGGCAGTTTCAACGCGCGAGTCAAACGCCTGATGTCCAAGCACGGTGACGGAAATTGCTCCCATCCGCTTTTGAGTCAGCGACAACGTGATGCGTCCACTTTCTTTGTCCACATTGAATTCGCTCATCCCATCCGCGTTGACGCTGTCTATGGTTAGTCCGACAGGTACCGTCAGGACCAGCTGAAATACGCCGGCACGCTCAATTGTGTAATTCAAAACACTCCGGAGTCGCAGTTCGTCGTCACGAAATGTGATGGACGCTTCGTTATTGACGAGCAGTCGAGGTTCGACGGGCTTTGTCTGCAGTACAAGCGTCCCTGAAGAACCGCTGAATTCCCAGGCCTGTAAGTATCCCACAGATTCAGGAGCTGGCTTATTTTCGCCACCCACCTCGACCTGCTTCATTCCAGCCTGTTGCTTGACGATCGCGGTCAGCGATGGATCGGTCGAAACAGTGAGTCGTCCGGCTTCTCGTACGACTCCTTCTGCATGAACCCCCTGCAGTTTTCCGTCTTCCGCTTTTCCGATCAGAGCAACAACGTCTCCCGTCGGATTTCGTTCCGTCTGGATTTCCACTTGAAACGCATCTGAAACCGGATTGAGCAGTTCGATTAGAATCTGTTGATGAGTTTCCCCGATCTCGCTGGCATTCCATGCCCGGATACGACCATTTTGTGATACGACATCGATGATTCGAGCGTCTTTTGGAACCAGAACACTGACTTCCCGAAGTTCTCCCCGGAGTATTTCAAATTGAATGCTCGACTTTGTCTGGATCAGTCCTGGGTCAATCCGTGTGGTGGTCGTGTTTGTCGCACTTGCCAGCAGATCCATCACAGGCTTGCTGCCCGCTCGCGGGTTCCACTGCACCTGAAAATGATTTACGGATCCCAGACTTGCCTTCGCGGTGCTTGTACCTGCGGCCGGAGCTTCCACTGGAAGCAGAACCTGAACCGGGCTGATCGCAATCGACTGATCGGCTTCCGGCACTGTAAACAACAATTCACTGATACCGGTCGGCGGACACTGGATTTGAAATGACTTGTTTTCCGGAGATGTCTGAACTGTCGCCAACAGCTCCAGTGAAATTGTTCGCTGGCCCGCTCCCTGAATAAGAAGCTCATACTGCCCCTGCCCTGTTCCTTTCAGAAGCACGGTTCCGTCATCCGGCGTGACTTTTCCAATCGGCGTTCCAAATGTCAGCGGAAGCGATGCCCAGCCGTCCTTTCGAAGCACGTTCAGCCGTAGGTCTGCTGAGATTCGCACGACATCCTTCTCGACGGTGGCCTTATACGATGATGACGTGATCACCGCGTCGGGAGAAACTCCGTTGGCGGGTTTCTCGAGATAGCGCTTCATCAGCTCGAGGTATTCAGAATAGGGGATGACAACCGAAGCATCCTGGTTATCAAAGACCTTCTGGAGTTCTCGAAACGGGATGTAGATCAATCGATCCCACTTTTCCAACCCGCCATTCTGACCTTCAGGCGGGGTGGTGGCATCTGCAGGAACATCGGCAGTTGGAGGGGTATCCTGCGGTGCGGCCGGGTCGGCAGACGGATCCACTGGCGTTTCCGCGGGTGGATCCGCGGGTGTTTCGGTCACTGGCGGATTTGAATCCGGCGGCTGAGTTCCAGGCTCCTGTCCGTGGACGGCCCCAATCCACAACATCAGCGACGCAAGTAATGCAGAGACTGTACGAATCATGCGACTCGCCTTCTTCTTCCAACGGATTGAACGATAAGTGTCTTGTACCGATTTTGAGTTTTGGGGAATCTGGGGGGAATTCGCCCGGTTTCCCGTGTTCAACTGTATGTCATTGGCCCGAAGTTTGCACGGCTGTGGTAAACTGGGAGAAAAACTCAGGCTAACGATTGAAGTGACCGTGCCGTCTATTTGGTTCACACAATTTTCCGGAGTGCCCCTTTCTTCCGGCAATGCACAAATCTGTTGGCCTGACTTCCAGAAGATTCAGGTCGCGCAGCAGGGTTGGCGTTTTGACCACGGAAGACGCGGAAGAGACGGAAGAATTGCCGGAGGTCAAGAGTTCGGGATATGGCAGAAGAATGGGGGCAGGAGAATGGCAGAGTTCGGCATTCTATTGCCCTCATTCGCCTGCCAAATGAGAAGACTCCAGGAAAGAGTTTGTGGCTTTGGATTCAAGTCGCAGGCAGGACGAGATTTGACCACAGCAGACGGGGAAAACACGGAAGAATCGCAGAAGTCCCCGATTGTGTTTTTTCGTGTGGTTCGTCAATTTCGTGGTTACCAATCACGCAGGCTACGCGCTGGATGCAGTCGGAATCAACTCACTGCAATTCTTGCTGCACAAAACTCCGGCACCAAACAGCTTATGTAACTCGCCGTTTGAAACCCTTGCGGCTCTAAAGGAATTCAACTTTCAGTGGTACGAAAGAGTACAATCGAGTACCGGTGCGATTCTTCCGTGTTTACCACGTGTTCCGTGGTCAAAAAACGCCAACCCTGCCTGCGATCTGGAAATCGGGCTTGAGGTGCGTCTGGTTGTTGGGGCTCGGGGCAATTTCTAAGATACGTGCTTGTGTCTGTCGAATTCAGAAGTTCAAGGCGGGGGGCGGTTGCATGGCTGGACAGGCTGGACGCGAGCGTATGGTGTCGATTGCTCTGGTTCTCGGTACGCTGATTTGCGGTGGGATTCCGGGCGACTTCAATCGCGTGAATGCTCAGGACGCTGCCAAAGATGAGTTTCGACCGTTGTTCAACGGCAAAGATATGACCGGATGGGTTTATGTGAATACGCCGCCTGACACCTGGACCATCGAAGATGGCGTTTTGATTTGTTCCGGAAGACCGACGGGTGAAATTCGTACCGATCGTATGTATCAAAATTTTGTTCTCGAGGTGGAATGGCGCCATCTTGTGAAAGCTGGAAACGCCGGAATCTTCGTGTGGGCAGACGATATCACTGCTCGAGGTGTTCCGTTTCATCGCAGCGTCGAGGTTCAGGTGCTGGAGAATTCTTACGGTCAGTCGGCCGGGCATACGACTCATGGTGACATCTTTCCAATCCACGGTGCGAAGATGACTCCACTGAATGGGCGTGGCGGGAGTCGAGCATTCCCAACAGAAGAACGATCGAAGCCAGCTCCGGAGTGGAATCATTATCGAATCGAATGTCGTGATGGCGAAATCTCACTGGCCGTCAACGGGAAAGTTGTCACCCAGGGCAAAGATGCCAGTCCTCGAAAGGGATATATCTGTATTGAGTCAGAAGGTGGTACCGTACAATATCGGAACATGCGGATCATGGAATTGCCCGATACTCCGGTCGATCCGGCAGACGTGGCTACGGAACGCAGAGGATTCCGAAGTGTTTATAGTGGTCTTGATCTTCGAGGCTGGAAAGCAACGCCGAAGTCTGATTCCTGGAAAGCTCAGGACTGGGTGTTGAGATACGAAGGCAAGTCGACTGGTTCCGAAGCCGGTGTTCTCGAGCTTGATGAAGTTCTGAACGGCGATGTGGATTTTGTGCTGGATGTACAGCCGAGTGATGGTTTTCAATCCTTCAGTATGGCAGGGTTGGATCAGATTCTGGTGGCGGCATCGAGCAGCAACTCCGGCGATGGCGGGCTGCAGGTGAAGGCTGGCGAGTGGATTCGCCTTGAAGGTCAACTGCGAAGCGGAAAGCTCAGCGTGACAGCAAATGGAAAGCCCCTGAAGGATTCTGTCCCCGTGAAGTCCCCCTGGCAGATGCAGTTGAAGCCTCACGGCGCCACGAGTTTTGCAAACATCTATGTACGCAATGTTTCAAATCCATGAAACCTGAATTGATCGTCGTGGATCGCTCCCCGCTCCACAGGTACGCCAGAGCAGCAAACAGTCACGGGGAGACGGTTGGACGGGGGAGAGGCAAGGAGCGCGGGGCGCTCCC
>JAEUIH010000084.1:0-7931 GCA_016795105.1 Planctomyces sp. | reverse complement strand
AACACACCGTAAAGTTTCTTTTGTTTTTGTGTCCCGTTGCCATTTCTCTGCGGCCGCCTCTGCCCAAATCTCCCGCTCAGCTTGGTGGGCGGGGGGACGCGGCACCGCCGGCCCCCCCCCCCACGACGATCAACCGATGGAGTCCTTTTGAGGCTTAATGTTATGAAACGGATGATTCCATTTCTGGTACTTGCCTTTGTATCGACAGCGTTGTCGCTCTGTGTTCCGGCCACCGCCGGGGAAGAGACGCCATTTGAAGTTGGCGTTGGAATGCGAATCATTACACCCGATCCGCTGTTGCCGGTATCCGGAGGACTTGGCGCTCCGGAACCTGTGACAGAGAAACGCGGAGATATCACCGTTCGAGCAATGGTCTTTCGAAAAGGAGAAACCGTTGTTGCGTTCGTTGGCTTAGATCTTCTCGGGTTTCCATCAGTGTTGGCTGAACGAGTTCGAAAACAGGTTCCGGAAATCCCGGGAGACCACATTTTGATGGGCGCATCGCATACTCACAGTGCCCCGGACTGTTATGGGTTTCCATTGCCTTCAGGTGGTTTTACGGGCGATCTGAACTATATGCAATTTGTGTGCGAAAAGGCGGCGGAGGCTGTACGCGAAGCATTTTCAAAACTGGAACCTGCCAGTTTGCGAGTGAATACAGACAGGGCTGCTGACCGGATCGCCTACAATTACTACGCCCCTGCCCTGTACGATCCATCAATGAGCGTCATTCAGGCCGTAAGGTCTGATGGGTCAGTGATCGGGACACTCGTGAATTATGCCATTCATCCCGAGGTGCTTGGAAACGAAGCTGGTATCCTCAGTCCTGACGCCATTGGTCCGATGTATGATCGGATTGAACAGAAGGCTGGTGGAATGGCAATGTTCATGAATGGTGCTCAGGGCGGGATGGTGACAGCTGACAATCGAGATCTCAGCAGTAAGCCCGATCCTGTCCGGGCGGTCTGGAGTGATCTTCGCACCTGGGATGAGTGTCTGCGAATCGGGCATCTGATGGCGGACGAGGCGCTGCGTATTATCGAGAAAGCTCCTCAGCAGGCCGATCCTCGTCTCGTATGCCACTCACGCGATATTCGCTTTCCGGTCGAATCACCGCTGATGTGGGCAGTCGTTGTTGGATCGCCATTGAAGTATCCGCACAATGATGATCATTCGATTACGAGCCGAGTCAACTTTGTGGAACTTGGCAATGCTCAGATCCTGACGATCCCTGGTGAAGCTCTGCCAAACATCGGCTTCTTTTTAAAGCGGAAGATGAAGGGAGAACACAATCTCCTGTTCGGGCTGACGAACGATGCTTTTGGTTACATTCTGACACGGGTTGATTACGCCAGTTTCGATCGATACAACTATGTGTCTCGGACAAGCCTGGGCGAAATGACGGGTGAAATCCTGATTGAGCAAAGCCTGCAGATGATTGAAGCCGCTGGCCGATAATCATGCCCCCAGAATTTCCGTGACGACTTTGCCACGAACATCTGTCAGCCGAAAGTCTCGACCTGCATGATGCCATGTCAGGCGTTCATGGTCAAAGCCCAGCAGATGCAGCATCGTTGCATGCAGATCATGAACATGGACAGGGTTCGAGACGGCTCGGTAGCCAAATTCATCGGTTCCGCCGTATGCCATTCCTCCGCGGACTCCGCCTCCTGCAAGCCACACACTGAACCCATGATGATTGTGATCTCGGCCTGTGGGCATTGCATTTCCGCTGAGAGGGATCTCAACAGCCGGCGTTCTGCCAAACTCGCCGCCGCAGAGGATGAGAGTTTCATCCAGCAGACCGCGTTGTTTGAGGTCTGTCAGCAGAGCGGCAATTGGGCCGTCACACTGCAGGCCGAGATCTCTGTGGGCAGTTGCAATGTTGTCGTGTGAATCCCATGGCTGAACATCCCCATGGTAACACTGAACGACTCTCACACCTCGTTCGACAAGGCGTCGAGCGATCAGCATTTGCCGTCCGTGAACAGTGTTTGATTGATACAACTGGTGGATGTGATCAGGTTCGTGAGAGATGTCCAGCGCATCCGTGGCCTGCATCTGCATGCGGTAGGCCAGTTCGAAAGACTGAATTCTTGCCTCCAGCTGCGCGTCTTCGGCGCGAGGAGTCTGGTGTTGCCGGTTGAGTTTCATTACGAGATCAAGTTGCTTTCGCTGAGACTGGTGGGTCAGCTTTGGGTTCTGGATATGGTCCAGCATCTCCGCCGAGGTGGTTTTGCGAGTATCGAGGTACGTGCCCTGATAGACGCCCGGCAGAAAGGCAGATCGCCAGTTGGAATAGTCAGCAACCGGTAATCCCGGACAGAGTACTACAAAGCCTGGCAGGTTTTGGTTTTCCGTGCCCAGGCCATAAGTCAGCCATGCACCGTAACTTGGCCGCGAGAGTCGTTCGTCGCCGCAATTCATAAGTCGCATGCTCTGTTCATGATTCGGTGTATTGGCTCGCATCGACCGGATCACGCAAATGGAGTCCGCATGTTGAGACGCAGTCCGTTCAAAAACTTCGCTGGCCCAGAGTCCGCTTGATCCATGCTGCCGAAACTTAAACGGTGATGGCAATGCGACCCCGGTCTTGCGTTCGGTTGTGAGATTCCCGGTGGGCAATGTCTTTCCAGCCCACCGCAGAAGTTCAGGCTTGGGGTCCCACGTATCAACCTGCGAAGGGCCTCCATTCAGATAAATGTGAATGACATGCTTTGCCTTCGCCTGATGATGAGGAGCCCGGACAGCAAGCGGATTTGAAGTCGTCGATGTATCGGCCTGCAGAATGCTCTGCAATGCCAGAACTCCGAGTCCCGTGCCGGCTGACGTTAGTGCTGCTCTGCGAGTTGTCTCAATCATCCTGCATCCTTTTGTTGTCCTGGATGTTGATCGTTTGTGATGTCGATCGGTTCTGATATCGTGGCTTTTATCAATTCGGGGCTGTTGTCTGCTGTTCCGGCTGAGGCCTGAGTGTGATGTTCCAGACCCGTTGTTCGGTAAAGCATTGAATCATACAGTTTTCTCCGGAATCTTTAGGTTGTCGATACGGCCTCAGGAACAGTTCTGCAAAATGTCGTGTCAGATGGAGAACTGGTGAGAAACTCTTGTTGACTTTCGGTGTTGTGTATGCGTTGACGGATCCAGACTTCCTGTTGTGTGCCAGAGGAATTGCCATGTCGATGCTGTTGAAAAGACGGATGTTTCTTCGGTTCGCAGCCTTACTCGTTCCGACGTGCATTGCTCTGCCGTCCAGTCAGGCAGATGCCGGGGATCAAGTCTTTGCCAGTTCGAACGTTACCGAAATGTACCTGACGATGTCCGCCAAACAATGGGACTCACTACAGCCGGCGGCTGGTTTTGGAGGTGGGCCGGGTTTCGGAGGTGGACGCGGCTTTGGTGGAGCACCGGGGGGAACGGGTCAGCCTGGCGAAGAAAAGGAAACGCCGGATGCTGATGTTCATCACAATACGTTTGGGGTGGAATTTCCATGGTCCAGTGGTGATCTGGAGTATCAGGGGCAGACTTATCGGAACGTCGGGATTCGTTATAAGGGCAACTACACGTTTATGGCGACATCTCAGTCTTTGAAGAAGTCCTTCAAGATTGATATCAATCGCAATGTCGACGACCAGAAGCTGGATGGAATGTCGATGTTAAACCTGCACTGTGGAGTCAGTGATCCGACGATGAGTCGTGAGACGCTGTCGTATGCCTTTTTTCGAGAAGCCGGTGTCCCTGCACCCCGAACGGTGTTCACAAAGCTGTTTCTGACTGTGCCCGGAAAATACGACAAAGAACTTGTCGGCGTCTATACAATGACAGAGCAGGTCAATAAACCGTTTCTGAAGAAGCACTTCGGAGATTCTTCAGGCATGTTGCTGAAGCCGGAGGGCCTGCAGGGCGGTCCAGTCTGGATGGATGCCGGATGGAAGGCGTATGAGGAAAAGTATCGGCCGGATAACAAGCCTAAAGCTGATCAGAAGATGCGGCTGATCAGTTTCACAAAGCTGGTGAGTGAAAGCAGTGACGAAGACTTTTCGAGTGAGATTGGTTCGTATCTCGACATCGATGCGTTCCTGAGATTCATTGCTGCCAACGCCCTGCTTTCGAATCTCGACAGCTATCTCGGCTACGGTCACAACTACTATCTGTACCTTGTTCCCTCGACCAATAAGTTCGTGTTTATTCCATGGGATCTCGACCTGTCAATGGCGACCTGGCCAGCCGCTGGAACTCCCGAACAACTGGTTGATCTCAGCATTCATCACCCGCATTCCGGCGACAACACATTGATCGATCGTTTATTTTCAATCGCTGAACACAAGGAGCGATACGTTCAGATTTTGCGGGAACTGACTGAAAAGAAGTTCACGAAAGAGCGACTCTTCGAAACGCTGGTCCCTGTTGAACGGGCTCTGGAAGGTCCGCTCGCAGAAGAAGCCAAGGTCATTGCGAGTCGCAATACAAACCGTGGTCAGAACGGCTTTGGCGGATTTGGTCCAGGACCTGGTTTTGGGGGACAATTCGGTCAGTCGATGCCTCCGCGACGATTCATTGATGAACGCATAGAGTCCGTCACCGCTCAGCTCGCCGGCAAACGCGATGGGTTTGTTCCTCGCCCGTTTGGTTTTCCAGGTCGGTAAGTCGTAGCTTGGGGATTCTTCCCTGAGCCGCTGCTGCCACGTTGCGGTACTTGAATCAGGGTGGGACAAGTCGTAGCTTGGGGATTCTTCCCCGAGCCGCTGCTGCTGCGTTGCAGTACTTGAACCAGGGTGGGACAAGTCGTAGCTTGGGGATTCTTCCCCGAGCCGCTGCTGCCACGTTGCGGTACTCGAACCAGGGTGGGACGGGCAGCAATGCCCATCCTACGGTAGCTAATCTACAAAGAGGAATTCGTTGGTCATGAGGAGTGCCTGTGCGAAGGATTCAAGGCTTTCTGAGGCGATGTATTCCTGAGCAAATGTAACTTCGTCACTTGAAGGAGACCTCAGGAGAATCTTCTCGTACAAAGCTTGAATCTTTTCAGCTAGGGAATTCTCAGTGAGCTTTTGACACACACTGTTTGCAGTTTCGATCATGAACGGTGAGTTCATTGCGAACAGTGCCTGTTGAGGAACAGTTGTCTGTACTCGGCGAGCTACCGACAGGTCGGCAGTTGCCACGTCGAAATTGCGGACGAGTGACGGAACACTTTGTCGCTCGACGATCGCGTAGATTGTTCGGCGGAAGTTGGTCGGGTCATCGAGGGGACGAGGTCTTCCGAACATTGTTGAATCCAGGCGTTCGGAGACCTGAAGCATGTTGTCTCTCATGCTTTCCATATCCAGGCGACGTCGCTGAGCCCGCCATAAGTACTGATTGCCTGGATCTTCTGATTGTTGTCGAGCATACTCAGGTGTTTCGGGAATCATGGACGTGCGTTGCCAGGTCTGTGACGAGAGAATGAGCCGATGCAGTGGTTTTAGCTTCCATCCATTGCGGATGAATTCATCGGCCAGAAAATCCAGCAGTTCGGCATGCAGTGGTTGCGCCGTGCGGACTCCAAAATCGCTGGGTTGATCCACGAGGGGTTCCCCAAAGTGGTGCATCCAGATTCGGTTGACCATGACTCGGGCCGTCAAAGGGTTCGATGGACTGACAATCTGATTGGCCAGATCGAGTCTCCCGCTGCCGGTTTCGAACGGTTTACGATTGTTTCCGGCAATGATGGCCAGAAACCGTCGAGGAACTGATTCTCCGGGTTGAGTAGGGTCGCCTCGCCGAAACACAACAGGTTCGTAAAGTTCGGAAGAGTCCATCATCACCATGGCTCTTCCCGCGGCACTCGGGTTCTGCGTCGCGTGAGTATCGAGCTCATTGACCATACCGCCGTATCGATCTTTTTCATGTCGAGACAGATAGTACCAGATCTGGCCAGGCGGAAACCAAGCCGGACTTCGAGGGCCTCGAACAAGTGATACAAGTGGATCGTCACTGCTGACGTCAGATGCGGCTGCAGCTTCGGCCATGGCGGTTCCGTATGCAGTCGCTGCTGATGCTGCATCAACTGGACGAGTCTGTTCAATGGCACGCACGACACGCTCATCGATACCTCGACTTCGCCATGCAGGAATCAGTTCTTTTAGTTCACTGAATCGTTCCTGAATTACGAGATCGAACCATGGAGCAAAGATTGGGTCTTCAGAATTTGCACGGGATGTGATCAATCTTCGCCAGCGATTTACGATCTGAGGGCGCAGGTCTTCGGGCAGCAGCGACAGAAAGAAAACTGCGGTCTCACTGACATCGGGTTCAGTCGTGGCAACCCGATTCAGGTAGTCTCCGATACGACGGCTCGCCTCGTTCAGCTGCAGCTCATATTGTTCGGTCTCCATGGACCTGAGTGCCTGAAGCTTCGCGGCAAGCTCTGTTTCAAAGGCTTCACCTTCCGGCTTGACTGCTTCAATGCGGGGGCGGTCGTAAGGGACAGCGGAACTGGCAAAGACTCCATACAACGAGTAGTAGTCAGCAGTGGGTACCGGATCAAACTTGTGATCGTGACACCGGGAACATGAGACCGTCAGTCCAATGAGGCCGCGGGTCACAACATCGATCTGATCATCAATGACGTCATGGCGGTTGTTGTCAAACATTCTGCCAAGCGTCAAAAATCCGAGTGCTGCGAGTTCCGGTGCGTCGCCGGAAAGACCGAACTGATCCGCTGCCAATTGTTCTCGAACAAACTGGTCGTAGGGTTTGTCTTCGTTGAATGCTCGAATGACGTAATCTCTGTATGTGTAGGCGAACGGCCGCATTCGACCATCACCGTACATCAGAACTCCGTCTTTGGTGTCCGAGTATCTTGCAACGTCCAGCCAGTGACGTGCCCAGCGTTCACCGTATCGAGGAGATGCCAGAAGCTCTTCGATGAGGGCGTTCAAGTCCGACTCGGCAAGTTGAATTTGATGCTCGGTCGGCAGCAGGCCAGTGAGATCAATCGTCAGACGGCGGGCAAGAGTTGCTGAGTTTGCTCTTTGCAGTGGCTTGAATGACTTGTTTGCCAGCACACGTTCCACAAGTGCATCAATCGGATGAATCCCGGTTGGGACTTCGGGACGTTGGACTGGCTGGAACGCCCAATGATTCGATCCATCTGAAGACTGGCTTCGGTGAGAAGGCTGGTCTTCCCGGCGAGGGTCCTCAGCCCCTCTCTGAATCCATTCATGGAGATCGCTGCGTTCTGTCTCAGACAGTTTTCCTCCATGCTCTTCCGGAGGCATCTGAAGGTCCGGATCGAGATACTCTACAGCCCTGATCAATAAACTGGCACCAGGGTTCCCAGGCTGAATGGCCGGACCTCGCTCACCGCCTCGCATCCATCCATCGCGAGAGTCCAGTCGAAGACCAGACTGCGCATCGGATGTGCCGTGGCATTCTATACAGTGCTTCAGCAGGAGCGGACGTATCTTCTGTTCAAAGAAGTCATCAGCGTTGGCTGCGTTGCTGTGTGCCACGTCAGCGATTGTCGCAATCAGGATGAAATGCAAAACTGTATACCACCGATGCATGACATCTTCTCCAGTGCGGGACAAATCGTAGCTTGGGCATTCCTGCCCGAGCACATCTTACCGCGTTGCAGTACTCGAGCTAGTGTGGGACAAATCGTAGCTTGGGCATTCCTGCCCGAGCACATCTTACCTCGTTGCAGTACTCGAGCTAGTGTGGGACAAATCGTAGCTTGGGCATTCTTGCCCGAGCACATCTTACCTCGTTGCAGTACTCGAGCCAGTGCGGGACAAATCGTAGCTTGGGCATTCCTGCCCGAGCACATCTTACCTCGTTGCAGTGCTCGAGCCAGTGTGGGACGGGCATGAATGCCTGAGTGTTACCCACATTCTTTGTAAATCTTGCAACGAGCAGGTAGAGATTTCTTCGGGAAATGCTGGGAA
>JAEUIH010000083.1 GCA_016795105.1 Planctomyces sp. | reverse complement strand
GAAATCTCTACCTGCTCGTTGCAAGATTTACAAAGAATGTGGGTAACACTCAGGCAGGAATGCCCATCCTACATTTGAGCACGTCCCTGCGGCGGCGCAGTGCTCGAACCAGGACGGGACGGGCAGGAATGCCCATCCTACATTTGAGGACGTCCCTGCGGCGGCGTAGTGCTCGAACCAGGAAGGGACGGGCAGGAATGCCCATCCTACTTAATGGGGGCGCATGAAAAAACGTCGACAGATGCTGTCGACGTTTCTTCGAGTTCTTGAACACCGCCGAGCAGTGAATCAGCGCGACATGAATGCCACGACCTGACCGACTTCAACCTGAAGTTGAACATCTTCAAAGGTTGGGCGAGCTGTTACGATTGCCTTCATCTCAGCCTTGTCGAAAGAGACCCACTCAGCAGATGGTGCTGGAGCAGATTCTCCGATTGCTGTGTAGAGCTTTCGGATGTTTGGTCGATTTCGCAGAGTAATCACATCACCGGGCTTTACGATGATTGATGGCTTGCTGACTGTGACACCGTTGAGCTGGAAGTGGCGATGCACAATTCCCTGACGAGCCTGTGGGCGGGTCATGGTGAAACCGGCGCGGCGGACGACATTGTCGAGACGCAGTTCGCACAGAATCAGCAGCAACTGTCCGGTGTTGCCTTTCATGCGACGAGCCTTATCGAAGTATCGACGAAGCTGGCGGTCACGAAGGCCGTAGTAAAACTTAATCTTCTGCTTTTCATTCAGAGCAGCACCGTAGTTCGTCGCTTTCTTGCGACGACGATGCATACCCGGTGGATACTCTTTGCGCTCTGATGCTTTGATCGCACCAGCAGACTCAAACACATTCATGCCAATCCGTCGATTGACGCGTCCTTTCGGACCAATGTAACGCCCCATTGTACTGCAGAACTCCAACCAAAAACTCACTGGCTCTGCACCATCAATTCGAAACACTCGAATCGACCGTCATACTGTTCCGAATGGGTTGGCAAACCCGAAAGTGGAACTCGACAGGCAGTGACCGCCTCTCTTTATATCGAGGGCGACTACGTGCAGAGAAAACATCTTCATCTTCGCTGCCACTTGCCGGGTGGTTGGGAGACGGCTGTTTATAACCCGCCCAAAACGCGTAAGTTGAAGAACGCAAAAGGTTATCGTCAATTCCCGGTTTCATCAACACCCCCTGCCGAAGTTTCTGGCAAACTCCCGCGGGAACAAGTTCTGATGATTCCCCCGGTCTGTAATTCTCCGTGCTCTCACATCCGGTGTGTTGCTGTTAAAGTCTTTTCTGCAAACAGTTTACGGGGATATTTGAGACGTGCGCACGGCCTCTTCGAGGATTGATTCAAAACACACCAAATCCTGAGGATTGTCAAACAGGATCGGAGCAGCTTCTTCGATTTGCTGGCGAATCCGCTTCTGATACTTCGATTCTGTCCCAAGCCGGACGGCGAGTTTCACGTAATGTTTTGCGTCTTTCGCGATCAGATCGGTAAAGTTCATTCGGAGACACAGGGCTGTCGTAATTCGGCTTCGAAGAAATTCTCCAGGCAGTGTGACAACCGGAGTGCCCATCGCAAAACTCTCGTAACTACTGTTTCCGCCTCCGAAGTGAAACGGGTCGAGTACCACGTCAGAAAGTCCGAGCAGCTGCAAATATGCAGAATTTGTCTGTTGAGGCAGAAAGTGAATTCTGTCAAAGCTGTCCCCGACGGTTCTGCGGAGCCGAGTTGTCAGTCGTTTCGTCCATTCAGGCGTCCGACCTTCAAGCAGAATAAGGATCCCGTTTTGATCCTGCCGAAGGATTTCCGCAATGGACTCGTCAAAGTCCGGATGGAACTTAAACAGAGACTGGGGACATGCATACCAGTGCGAGGTTTCGGGGAGCTGGAACGACTGACGTGTCAGGGTTTGATCTGCGAGTCGTTTGGGGTTTTCATAATACGTGCCAAGAGACTTCATTCGCAGTAGTCGCTCGGTGTAGTGGGTCTGTCCCGCCGGACTTTCGAGAAGTTCACTCGAGAGGAAGAAGTCGATCGCAGAACTTCCTGTGGTTTCAGGATGACCCCACGTTGCACATTGAACCGGAGCAAACCGCGAATGGCTCAGTGTCGACGTCAGAGCGTCCATTCCCACATCGGTGAAGACTAATAGATCGAGTTCCTGTTGTTGCAGGAAATGAGCGGCACCCTGCAGCTCGTTCGGAAGTTCAACATATGTGTCTGCGGTTTCACGGAAACGGAACGCATACTCATCTGCAAACTGCGCAGATGACGGGCTCTTCCCCGCGGCGAAAACGGTAACATGAAATCGGTTTCGATCTAACCGGCTGATACGCCCTATATTCAGTCGGCCGATCGTGTGGTTGCGAAAGTAGGCCGAGATAAATCCAACACGAATTCGTCTGGCTGCCAATTGGTCCATCACAGGGACGGTCGTCGTTGTAAAATCTCCCCCACGAATGATCGAGCCACGATCACGCATGATGTTGATGTCATTCATCCCCTGATACGGCCAGAAGAAGGCGGTTGGAACGAGATGCCGAGAAGCATCGACTTCCAGCCTGATCGCTGCCATCCGGCGTATGTTCTCGGACTGAAGGCGTCTCCACGTGTGGAGTTCCTCGATGGAGTCATAAGTGATCGGCAGCACAGACGCAGCAAGCAGCTGATTCAGCGGAGATGGGTCCAGTTCAATCAGGCGTGAATACACATCGCGAGCTCTTTCAGCAAATCCCTGATTGAAGAGGAGATATCCAAGATTCTGCCATGCCGCGATGCAGTTAAGATCGGTTTCGATTGCGCGTTCATAGCATGCGATGGCTTCACTGGGCTTCTGCTGCTCCTGCAGCTGGTTTCCTCGATTCACGAGCGTAATCGCCGTCTGCAGTGAATAAGCATCGACTGCATTGGCAGGACTGTTCACTGCAGGTTGTGGCCGGCTTGCCTGTAGGCCTGGACCTGTTGCCGGTTGCGCCGCGGGGCCTCGCGAGTACCATGGAATCGACGCAGTGAAAGGTGGCAGAATGCCGGGCGATGGAACAACCCATACGTCATGTTCCTGACTCGAATACTCCTGATTTGTCACCCTGCCACTGGATGTCACCCTGCCACTCGACAGAAAAGGGCATCGCATGTTGTCGGCAACTTCGACTGCAAAGATTTCTGAGACGCCTGACAGAAACTGAAAGACGGCAACTGTCTTTGCTGAAACAAGATCGACCACCCCAATTCCGCACTTCAGCTCACTGCGATTTTCTGCGATCGGCACTCCTCCAAACACAGAGGTCTCTCGAATCTTCGATAAACCGACAAACGCAAACTGTCCTGCGAATGAAAGTCCGCGGACGTAGCCTGGAAAATGTGCGACGATCTCTGTGTGACCCGAGACCGGGTCGGCAACGCACAGGGCTCCTCGACCTGAGTCGAGTACCCAGAGTCGACCGTGGTGAATCCTTGGAGAATGTGGCATCGCAAACCCACGGCAGACCGTTTGCCCGGTTTCAACATCGATGACAACGCCACTGGATGCCTTCGTCGGCCGCCAGCCAGCAGGTGTGTTTGACTCTGCCATCGCGGTCACAAATCGGGGTCGACCTGCATCCATCGCAAGTCCATTCAGGTGACAGCGATCCTGGTCTGCCAGTTCTGTGATAAACGGAGGCTTCCATCTTGGAACAAAGCTATAGTCTTCGTGAAGCTGGCAGAGGCAGGAGAATAGTGTGTTAACGATCCAGAGTCCGTCCGTGCCCCATGCAAGTTCGTGCCCATGGATGCTTCCGGTGTGAGTCGTCGAAACGGGGATCAGGCAGGAATCCCACTTACCGGCAGGCTGAATCCTCGTGGCAACTTCTCGATTGGCTCTCAGGAAGTGGACATCGCGTCGAGTTCCCAGGGCGATACGCGCGGAATCAACGGCCAGTCCCATTGGGCGCTCGAATGTATGAAAGCCGATATGGAGAGTTCCGTCAAAAGTGCCAAGGCTCATCAGCTTTCCGGCCTGGTAGGTTGTGACGAGCAACGATGAGTTCAGGTGCTGCAGGATTTCAACCAGCACGGGCGTAAATTCATACTTCACTTCAGTTGCCTGGGAATGTTGAACCTGTTGTAGTCCCGACTGCTTTGACATAGCCGTGATTTTTCGCATTCCAATGTGAATAGACAGTGGCGTTTGGAGGCAGAATCTGTGAATATTCTGTTCATCGTACCATGACTTTCAGTCCTGAGGCCATTGTTCCCTGAGGTGTTGACCCCGTGAAACTGAATCCTGTCAGGCGAGCGATTTTACTGATCGCTGTTGCATTCGCGTTCGTTCCAGCCGTTCGGGCAGAAAAGCCCGTTGCGGTGACGCCTGTGGTCACAACGGCCACGCCAAAGCACGCAGTTCCCATCAAAGCTGATATTGCGGGTGCGAAGAACCTGTACCTCGTCGTCACGGACGGCGGAAATGGTTTTGGATGTGATTGGGCTGACTGGGCCGAACCGGTCCTGACGGGGCCCAAAGGCAGATTGCCACTGACGGAACTCAAATGGAAGTCCGCGGATTCGCAGTGGGGAAAGGTTCATGTCAACGGGAATGCTGCGGGTGAGCCCCTGAAGATTGCCGGCGAACCTGTGAAATTCGGGATTGGGACTCACGCCAATTCTGTGATTCACTACGAACTTCCTGAAGGTTATCAAACATTTGAAGCTCGCTGTGGGCTCGATAATGGCGGAACAGATCAGGGCGAAGGTGGTGCCAGCAGTGTGCAGTTTTTCGTATTCACTGCGGCTCCCCCGGCTTCGCCATCTGAAGATCGTTCACCGGAGTCTGCGGTGGCAGCGCTCGATGTTGCAGATGGTGTGGAAACTCGATTGTTTGCGGCCGAACCGATGTTGCTGAGTCCATCAAACATTGATGTTGACCACCTCGGACGCGTATGGGTGTGTGAAGTTGTGAACTATCGACGATTTGCTAATGGGAATAATCCCGATCGACCGGAAGGTGACCGGATTTTGGTACTCGAGGACACCGATCATGATGGTGTTGCTGATAAGCAGACAGTGTTTTATCAGGGACGCGATATTGATTCAGCGCATGGTGTTTGTGTGCTTGGCGATCGAGTCATTGTGTCAGCTGGCGACAGTGTGTTTTCATTCTACGACGACAACATGGACCTGAAATCCGACCGGAAAGAAGTCCTGTTCACCGGGATCAAGGGCACTCAGCATGATCACGGCATCCACAGCTTTACGTTTGGTCCGGACGGTCGACTGTATTTTAATTTCGGCAACAGTGGAGAAGAGCTGCATACGCCGGATGGGGCCATCGTCAAAGACCTGGCCGGCAACGAAGTGCGAGCAGCCCGTCAGCCTTATCAGGAGGGCATGGCGTTTCGATGCGAACTCGACGGATCAAAGGTTGAGACGCTGGGGTGGAACTTCCGCAACAACTGGGAATTGTGTGTCGACAGCTTTGGAAGTATCTGGCAGTCGGACAATGATGATGACGGGAATCGAGGCGTACGCATCAACTATGTGATGGAGTTCGGGAACTATGGGTACAAGGATGAAATCACGGGGGCTGGCTGGACGTCGCCTCGAACAAATCTTGAACTCGAAGTTCCTCATCGTCACTGGCACCTGAACGATCCTGGGGTCGTTCCAAACGTTCTGCAGACTGGTGCGGGATCTCCAACCGGAATTTTGATCTACGAAGGCGATCAGCTGCCGGAGCGTTTTCTTAATCAGCTAATCCACTGTGACGCAGGACCAAATGTCGTAAGAAGTTATGCCACGATCCCGCAGGGCGCGGGTTATGCCGGCGAGATCAATAACCTGCTGAACGGAACTCGAGATCAGTGGTTTCGTCCCTCCGACGTGTGCGTCGCCCCAGATGGTTCGCTGATTGTCGCAGACTGGTATGATCCAGGTGTGGGTGGTCATCGTCAGGGAGATGTTGATCGAGGACGATTGTTCCGAGTGTCTCTGCCTGGTAAGGCCTATCAGGTGCCGACTGTGGATCTGGAGACAATTGAAGGTGCGGCCCAGGCATTGCTCAGTCCCAACGTTGCGACACGATATCTGGCCTATCAGAAACTACTTGCCAGCGGGGCGGCAGCGGAGCCTGTTCTGAAAGAGATTTTTGAAACCAATACCAATCCAAGATTCCGAGCACGTGCATTATGGCTGCTGGGGCAGATCGATGGAAAAGCGCAGCAATACATAGACATGGCCATCGCTGACTCAAATGCTGATATTCGAATCACCGGTCTGCGGATGGCTCGTCGTCTGGGAAAGTCTGTCAGTTCTGTAATTGAAAAGCTAAGCAGCGATGAATCACTGGCAGTTCGCCGTGAATGTTGTGTGGCCCTGCGTCATCTCGATTCCGACAAAAAGCCTGCAATGTGGGCTCGCCTTGCTGCCTTTCATGACGGACAGGATCGATGGTACCTTGAAGCTCTGGGAATTGCTGCGGGGAATGACTGGGATCGGTGCCTTGCAGCGTATCTCAAACTAAGGTCTACTCGACGCGATCTTCCTCCGCCGAATCAGATGGAAGACATCATCTGGCGCAGTCGGGCAAAGAACTCGTCTGAAGAAATTGCGAAGAAGATCGTTGCGTATTCAACCGGGACGCTCGAAGTTGGCGCGTCCACAAATCCCGCAGCGGGAATCCCGGGGATGTTTCGAGCACTGGATTTCCAGGACGCGGATCTTCGTGCTGCTGCTGTCCGGAAGCTGCTTGCGGGAGACGCTGTTGCTGCAATGAAAGAAGACGCAGCATCCGAAGTGATTGCGGAGTCGCTGCAGCGCATCGGCGGAGATATCTCGGGTGACCCGGATGCTGCCGCGGCTCTGGCGAAGGTCCTGGAAGATGCCAGAGGGACGTCGCGGTTCATCCAGCTGGTTCGTCGGTTCTCTTTGAGCACTCACTATCCGGATATCTTGCTGCTCGCACAGGAGAAGCCAACAGAACAACTCGGAGTTGAAGCGATCTCAGCCCTACTCGATCTGAAGCAAAATGATTTGATCGTCGCCGCTTTGCGCAGCGATGATCCAGCATCAGCCGTTCGAACTGCCGAAGCACTGGGAAGTTCTTCTCAGGGTGCAATCGCTGACCCACTGCTCAGCGTCATTGCCGATGAGAGTGTCGCAATTGATGTTCGTCGTGCATGTGTTCGTGCTGCAGCTCGAGTTAACAATGGCGCTGCTGAGCTTGTCCGACAGGTCGAACATGATTTGCTGGACGGTGAACTGACTCAGGCTGTGGCAGCCGCTCTTCATGCGTCCCCATCCAGAGCTGCAAGAGAACAGGCAATGCGGCTGTTTCCTCTGCCTCCATCAAAGGACAACAAACCGACTCCACCGGTCAGTGAACTTCTGAAACTTGATGGAAAGCTGGCAAATGGTCGAGCGATTTTCTTTTCAACCGGCACCTGCCATAAATGTCATGTCGTGGATGGAATGGGACGCGAAATTGGACCAAACCTGACCGAAATTGGAAGTAAACTCAGCCGGGATGCGATGTTCGAATCCATCCTGTATCCAAGTGCAGGGATCAGTCATAACTATGAAGCGTGGACGGTTGTGCTTGCATCCGGAACCACGGTCACGGGATTGCTGACCAGCCAGACAGATGAATCAATCAGTCTGAAAGGCGATGACGCAATTGTTCGCGAGTTTAAACGATCCGATGTCGAAGAACTGGTCAAGCAAAAAGTGTCGATGATGCCTGCAGATCTGCAGAAAACAATGACAACTCAGGAACTGGCCGATGTCGTGGAATTCATGCAGTCATTGAAGAAGAAAGATTGAGCGTCGTATGACGTGTCTGCTGGAAGTGAGTCAGCTGAACAAGTCGTTCGGGGCTCGACAGGTTGTTTCCAATCTGAGTTTTCAGGTCGCCGCCGGAGAAGCGTTTGGACTGCTGGGACCGAATGGTGCCGGCAAGTCCACAACGATGATGATGGTTGCCGGAGTACTGGCATCAGATTCAGGACGGGTTGAGCTGAATGGCCGAGAAATGCGGCTGACCGATCCGTCGTCACGCAGAGAACTGGGGGTTGTTCCTCAGGAACTGGCGATCTACGGAGACCTGACCGCTCGGGAAAATCTGATGTTCTTCGGGAAGCTCTATCGCCTCTCAGGGCAGGATCTTCGTGATCGTGTGGCAACCGCTCTTGAGCAGGTGGGGCTGACTGCACGTGCAAACGATCTTGCAGAGACATTTTCGGGTGGCATGAAGCGACGTCTGAATTTTGCAGCCGCCATTCTGCATCGTCCACTTCTGTTGATCCTCGATGAGCCAACGGTTGGGGTCGACCCGCAGTCGCGTGCTCATCTGCTGGAATGTGTTCGATCTCTGCAGCAGTCCGGCACTGCGGTTATCTATGCCAGTCATTATATGGAAGAGGTTGAATCCCTTTGCTCTCGAGCCGCAATCGTTGATCATGGGAAACTGCTTGCCTGTGATACGATTCCGGAACTGCTGAAGAATATACCGTTTGAAGTTGAACTTCAGCTGGGCAGCAAGTCCGTCCCCGAAAAATTGTTGAACGGTTCTCCAACACGTGTGGAGACCACCGAGAACGGGGAAACCGTACTGCATGTTGCAACGTCAGCTCAGATGTCAGAATCGGCGCTGCATACGGAAGTCAGTCGCGTGTTGAAACTGCTTGCCGATCATTCAATCGCAGTTCGATCCATCCGGACGCTTGAGCCGAATCTCGAACGCCTGTTTTTGAAACTTACGGGAAGCCGACTTCGAGATTAACGCTTCAGAGTTCCTGGCTGTTCATGTTCAAAAGACCGACAGATAATAAAACATGCTAATCGACGCACTGACGATAACGTTCAAAGACCTGAGACTGCTTGTACGAGATCGACGAGCTCTTGTGATTCTGATCGCTCTGCCGATGGTCATCATTGCAATCGTGGGGTCATCGACGGGAAGACTGCGCAGTGATCGTGAACAAAAGCGTCTGGGACTGACGGTTGAAATCATCAATTTTGACCAGACAGAGACCGCAAAACGATTGTCCGGCTTCCTGGCAGGCTACGAGAACGTGGTTGTTAAGCAGCTGAATGCAAGCCCCGATACAGATGATTTTGATAAGTTGAAGTCAGAACGTCCGTCCGGTCAGGTCGATGCCCGAATTGTCATTGGGACAGGTTTCGAACAAACCCTGATGCAGCTTTCCCGAACTGAACTCACCGCGCCGGAAACGGGGCCATTGAAGAATGGTCTGACTGCCATCAACCTCCATGTCACCCGCAATGCGATGGCTGACCCGCTTACAGAAGGTCTGGTGAAGGCATTGCTGCGACTTTCGCTGCAGGAGGCAATTCTTCCGATTCTGGCTGAAAAGATTCCCGTGTTTCGAGGTGCTGCAAAGGATTCTGTCATCCCGGTTCCGTGGTCGGAATCAGAGTCAGCAAGAAAAGAAGCAGCGTCCGATGTTCGCGTTTACCAGTTCCTTGTCCCGTCCTACACGGTGCTGTTTGTGTTCTTTCTGGTCAATATTATGGGACGATCTTTCATTGCAGAACGAGACATGGGGACCCTGAGACGCCTGAGGATTTCTCCTATCTCGCCGTCATCCATATTGATTGGAAAGACACTGCCATTCTACGTGATGTCTCTTGTTCAGACATCAATTCTGATGGTCAGCGGGCGATTACTGTTTGGGATGTCATGGGGACCACAGCCATTATTTTTGATTCCCATTATGATGTGTACATCCGGTGCCGCGACAACGCTCGGGCTGCTGTTTTCAACGCTCTGCCGCACAGAATCACAGGTGTCGTCGTTCGGCAACTTGATCGTTCTGTCGTCGGCCGGCATCAGCGGTTGTCTTGTTCCTCGTGCTTGGATGCCGGAACTCAGCCAGAAGATCAGTCTCTGTACGCCTCATGCCTGGGCTCTTGATGCATACAGTGAGCTCCTGACAAAAGACCAGCCGGATGGAACTTTGATCATGCGATGTTGTGGAGTGCTGCTGCTGTTTTCCAGCACCTTCTTCATCGCCGGCCTGCTCCGGTTTCGCAATCAGTCATAGCCCCTGGAAAAGTACTCATCACGCTCCGCCGTGATGTCGAGCGCCTGCCGTTATTCGACACGCTGAGCCATCCCCGGACCGCGCGAGCTATCGACTGTTACTGTCGCAGACGAACAGCTTCGAGACCAGAGACTTCAATAACGTCGGACTTTAGTGAATCCTGATACATCCGGTTTCCCTGGACGCCTACCTGCTGGCCAAGGTACAGATCAAGATTGAGGTCAGTCGAGGGCTTCAGATAAGCCAGAACTTTCCCTGAAGGATTCATCAAAACGTGTGAAGCTCCTTCACCTGTTGCAGTTCGCTGTACGATTCCAGCACCCACGATCGGCTTCGGGACCGGGATCTCTGAGGATCCGTCAGGACTGATTCCTGCAGAGAGGCCTTCACCTCCACTTCCGAACGACTGGAAGGCATCGGCCAGCAGAATCGGACTTCCGGCTGGCTGTGCTGATTCGGGGCCGACAGCAGACGTCGGTGCAAAGCTAATCCCGTCTGAGAGTGTTGACGGAGTTCCAGCCATTGAAAATGTCTGCATCGAACCTGGTCCTGAACCCGGGCCTGAAGCCAAATTACCACTTCGAAGGCCAGCAACCGGAGGAGAGCTGCCCGGATTTCTCAGCTGTGCGACCAATTCTGCATCACGCATTTCGGTCTGGCTGGTTCGTTGACGAAAGTCCTGGAACTCAGCCTGCTTTCGACGATAACGTTCAATAGCGGGGTACCGCAGATCAATTTGGCCTGCAATCGGCTTGTAGGAAGTGCTCTGCTGCAGAGATCGATACTCCGATTCCAGGACATCCAGATTCCATGCCGAAGGATCCTGAGACAGCATTTCCCGGAAACGCTGATCAAGATCAGCAAGTTGTTTTTTCTGGCTTCTGATCAGCTGGAGTTTTGCCACCGGGCTATCTGCTGCAATCGGCGGAACATCCGAAACGCCGCCGCCATTTCCCTCTCGACGGGTCATTGCATCGACAGATTCGGGTGTTGCATTCGATGGTGTTGCGTATGGATCGGTGTCCATCTGCCGGCGACGATTCTCATCGACGGGTACCACTCCTGAACCTGGAATCCAGCGGAATTCTCGACGAGGCGGATCAATCTGCAGCATATTCTGTTCGCCGGACAGTGTAAGGATTTTCCGTTCACCGCGGATCGTGACCTTGTCTCCGGAATTCAAACTTCGCTGCCACACCGTCGTATCATCGCCGAATTCACTGCCCACATAAACCACTGTACTGTTCTTGCTCACTGAACCTTCGGTGTCCGAGATGCGATCCACCATACTCGATGGAATCCAGCTGAAGCTTCCAGCCGGAGGTTCGATCATGTACCACCCGCCCGGATCGTGGCGATGTACCTTGACGATGGTATCGCGAGCAACCTTCTGAGTTGCATGCCATGAATCTCCTGCGCCGCTTCGGGCGAACAGCTCATCGACAACAACGCGAGCTTCATAGGGAAAGTTACCACTCTGCGCAAAAGCTGAACTTGAGCAGAGTGAAAACATGCACACCGAAGTCATGAATAATGTCAACAGACCGCTGAAACGCATAAACCGCGCCTCCACGAAATACTTCTCAAAACAGACTTGAACACAGATCAGTCAGAGCTCAATTTTTTTGAACGGCCATCAATCAGAACAGTCGAAAACCGGCATTTCCTGCAACTCCTGAAATGCTTCCGGCCGATTCTGCCGGTGTTGGCAATCGCGACCTTGTGGAAGACCTGGAGGTTTAGGAAGATCGGGGCGACCGGGCGGCACGAGTTCGTGACCGATGATCGTGAAAACACTGAACTTTGTTGATATCCAAACCACAACAACACATCAAGACCGTTTCAAACCCGCAAAGTACTCATCACGCTCTGCCGTGATGTTGAGTCCTGGTGCGCGCTGGTCCGGACTACGGTTGATTCCCGGCCCGGCTTCAAACATCACGACGGTGCGGACGGCACTTGGAAAGTGCCTGCTACTTTGGGTCGCTTCGGAGTGCTTCGAATAGGTCGTGGATTTCTGATTCAACATCATCGGGCGATGTTGTTGTCTCGCAGATGACGTCTCGAAGCAGACAGCGGTATCGTTTTCTGAGGCGATGCACGAGTGTCCGAGCGTTGTCTGCCGTCACGTCCAATGCCTGTGCTGCAGAGTCGTAGTCGATGGCATTCCGATCGGATGACAAGGCGGTTCGGAGAACTTCAAACTGATGCTGTCGACCGGCGGCTGTCTGTTCGAGTTCGAGTCGACGGAGGACTTCATCGAGCACAGTGACGGCCCATTGACGATCAAATTCACGTTCGGGGGTCCAGTGCACAGAGACTTGTGTAACGAACTTTTGTTCCAGTGCAGCGGCATCAAGTGAGACGTGTCGAACATTGCCACCACGTTTCGATGCGAGGTCGCGATCGCGCATGTTGGAGATGAAGTTTCTCGCAGACGCCAGCAGGAAGGCTCGAAATTGTCCTCGACATGGATCGACTGAATCCAGCATCGGTCCTTCGAGCAGCAACGTGAAGAATCCCTGTGTCAGGTCGAGTGCCAATTCCGGGGAGCCGCATTGCTTGCGGATGTATGCATAGATCGGGAAGTAGTAAATCCGGCACAGATCTGAGAGGTCCAGATTTGACACCTCCCCGCGCTGCGAGCGGGCTTTGAGAACCATCGTCCAGCGAGTCGTTGCAAATCGGCCAGGGAGTTCCCGAGATTCTTCCTCCTGGATCGGACTCATTGATACTGGCTCGCTGAGGGTTGCCTTTGAGAGGAATTGCGCGTGAATGGTGCCGGAGTTTCCGTATGTCAAACGCGTTTGACGACCAATGTACATCAAAGTACGGACCATCGTCACAGAATTGCAGAAATTGTTTGTCACAAGTTCCGGGAATTTCTTTTCCTGCAGAAGTACCAGTATCCTTTCATGTTCGGCGGTGGCGTCGAAAAGGAGAACGGCGATGATATTACAGGATTCGTGAACAATGGAATCGGGACCTTCCGGATCTTCTGTCGTCTGCAGCGTCTGTGGCTCAATGCTGGTACCCGCTGCTGGCAGGCTCGTCTGTGCCACATGCCTGATGAAGCAGGGCGCCGCTCAGTCAACGTTATCTGGTGGAGTTCGGACGCCATGGACCGCTCCGACAATTGAAGTGATTGCCGCTGCGTTTCCGATGCTGGATGTGATTCAGCTGATGGGCCAGGGGGGCATGGGGGCAGTTTATAAGGTACGCCAGCGCGAACTTGATCGCGTGGCGGCCCTCAAAATCCTTCCTCCGGAAACCGCCGATCTGCCCGGATTTGCAGAACGATTCACTCGCGAGGCCAGACTTCTGGCATCATTGTCTCATCCGCAGATTGTGACCGTCTATGAGTTCGGGAAGCGTGAACATTTCTACTATCTGCTGATGGAGTTCGTTGATGGAGTCACGTTGCGGCAGGCGATTCTCGCGGAGCCGATTCGGAAGCTGAATTCGAAAGACGCACTGACGATTGTTGGTCAATTGTGTGACGCCCTGCAGTTTGCTCACGACGAAGGCGTTGTTCATCGGGATATTAAACCTGAGAACATTCTGATCGACCGTCGTGGCCGAGTGAAGATCGCAGACTTTGGACTGGCAAGGCTGCTGGATAAGCCGTCTAATCTGTTGACAATCACCGGAAGTCATCAGATTCTCGGGACCCCCATGTATATGGCTCCGGAGCAGATTGAAGGTGGGGCAGTGCTTGATCACCGAGTGGACATTTATTCGCTGGGTGTTGTGTTCTACGAATTGCTCACGGGCGAACTTCCTCTCGGTCGATTTTCTCCACCCTCTCAGAAGTCACAGCTGGATTCCCGACTGGATGAAGTCGTGCTGAGAACACTGGAGAAAGAGCCTGATCGCCGGTATCAGCAGGCCGGTCAGATCAAGACAGATGTTGATCTGATTGGCAAGTCACCACGAGGTGCGAAGGGAACTCCGGCCGAAACCAGAACTGGACGTCGATATTTTCTGACCGCCGCAGGCTGCCTGTTGATCGGCGGCGTGATGCTGACCGTCATCGTTTTTGCGGCCGCTGCGTTCTATCGGACTCGAGAACTTCGTTACATTGCAGAAGTAGAGCGGCGACGTGCAGATGAGGTGTATATGCATCAGGTGAGACTTGCACAGGAGGCTGCGGAGGCTCAGCAACAGGTCGTCGCGAATCGCATTCAGCCCTTTCAGAAATGGGACAGCAACGCCGAGCAGCCACTGACCTGGCACCTTGATCCGGAACGATTTGCTGGAATGAACTCAGAGTTACTTGGACGGATTGAAACACTTCTGAATGAAACCCACGCCGCGTATGTGCGAAAGGAAAGTCTCTATCTTCAGCGAATCAGTCCTGTCGAAAACGAAGCAACACTGGAGTGGAATATTTATGTGCCTGTGAGTGAAGTTGCAGAGATCGAAAACAACTTTTGGACTCAGGTGGATGCACTCTGTGACGTCGACCAGCAGGCGATGCTGAGGAACACTCTGCAACTCTATTACTCTGCGCTGCCGGATTTCAGTCCACCGTCATACGGTCCACCGTCCGGAGAAATGATGATGGGAGGCGGTGGTGCTGGTATGGATGGCGGCATGATGGGGATGGCAGCCGGAGGCGCTGGAGCCGGGGTGTTTGGCCGGACTCCTGTGGCAGCTCCGGGCGTCCTCGGATGGCCTCAGGAAGTTCTTCCCTGTCACCTGATCATTGAGAGACAGGGTTCATGGTTCCGATGGCGACTTCGCCAGGGACAGGCGGCCGGGGGGCATCTTAGTGGTGAGCAGCTCGATTCCGGCCAGAAACCGGATCTGCCTCCTTCACTCAGACGATTCCTGTCTGATCGAAGCAGTCCGGAGTTGACGATGGGAGTCATACAGAAAGCGGTCCGCGAACATGACTTCGATACCCTGAGAGTGTTCTTCACCGAGAATGCGAAGATGCAGTGGATTCTGCTTCAGGAATCCGACCCGAAAAGTTCGCAGATGAGGCGAACTCTGCAGGCTGTTCTTGATGCCGATGACGAAGGTCCATGGAATGAACTGAACCGGCTCGGGCGCCATGCTGTATTCGCATCTCTTAGTAAAGAGCTTCTCGAGTCACTTTCTGAAACTCGACATCAGAAAGGCGAAGCTTCGGAAGATCGTGAACAATTCGATTCCTTCAAATTGGCAAGGACCATCCGCTCGGTTGTGAAGCCGGACAGGATCAAAGCCCTGCGTGCCACAGATCTGACTGTGTCAGGCAGTACTCAGTCCTTTCCGCATCCGGATTCAAGTGGGCTGAACCAACTTGAGTTCACTGAAATGCTGGCAGCGGCCCAGTTGAAGGGGGTCGTCGAGTTCATGTTTTTTCTGGACACAATGGAACTGACGGAGGGAGCAAATGAGTCGTTGCTTGTGAATTGTCAGCTTGAGTCTGGAAATCATGTGAGCGGTCACGTTCAGGGGCGTCTCGTCTTCAAGCCAAATGCCGAACAACCCATTCGTGAAGAATTGAAGTTACGGTACCCAATACCGCTCGAGTTCATATTCGAAGATGACATCTGGAAGATTTCGCGGATCGGCTCGCAGGCAACTCTCGTTCAGGGACTCGAGACGACATTGACTCATTCGAGCCCGAATGGACTTGGAGAAGCGTGGATCGCTTCGGTGATGGATCAGAACTGGGATCGCGGTTCGCAGTTGTACTCCGATGACGCAATGCATGAGTGGATCGGCGAGATGTTACTGGCGATTTGCAGTGCAACTGAGCAGAAAGCAGGCCTTGACCAACTTACTCCGAGGATTCAACTTGTCACCGATTCGAGCCTTGCCGCGACTGTTACAAAACTCGACCTGCTTCAGCAGGGTAGAGAACAGACGTCGTACCCGCCACGTACGCCACAGGAGGAATGGAAAGATCTGATGTCACGGATTGATCTCAGTTCCGTGCAACAACTGCTTGAAACTCCGCGTTCACCAGACGTTTCAGAAATGGAATGGCGACGCCCGATCTGTATAGCTCTCAGCAAGGCCACCTTTCGTGATGCAAAACCGGCGTTCGTGACGCTGATGTCTTATCGCAGATTGCTGCGTGAGGACCAGAACTTCTCAAAGTTGTTTAAGCCCACCGTTTCTGGTATTAAATCGGGCGACACTCCTTTCCATGGTGTTGTCTATCAGGATGGCATCGGAAACCTCGTCGTATTTCGATACCAGGAAAGTGCTCGAGGCTTTGACCTCGACACCGTCATCGACCCCGACCTCAACGACGCCTCCCAAAGTACTCCCCACACTACGCCATGATGACGAACTCTGGTACGCCCTGCGGTTGAATCCCGGCCGGCCTCTGAACATCACAACGTGGCGTGAGGAGTCCTCGCTGCTGTGCTCAACATCACGACGGAGCGTGATGAGTTCAATTTGCGTCTGGGTGGAGCGTGGTCGACGATATTTGATGAGATCGAGCCCCTTTGTGCGGAATTTCCCCTGCATTTCTGTATTCTGGCGAGTTTTGGATGCCTGAATTTGGCATTCCAGTACTGCTGCAAATTGCACAGCTTGACCTCATTTCCCTGCTGGACCTATACTCACCGCTTCGGCTCGCACTGCGGGCAGACGAAAATTACCAATTGGTTGGCAGGAAAGTCGTTTCTCTCATGTCGGACAAGCACTACGTTCACCCGCACGACGAAAATCAGCTGGCAAATGTTCTTAAGCAGTCCCGTCCCTGGCTGGACCAGTACGGTACCAGCATTATCTATGGAATTGCCGCAATTCTCGGAGTGACAGCGATCGTTGTCTATCTTCAGCGAACTCCGCCAGCAACCGCTCCGGCGTCGGCAGCGCTTTTGGTGGCAGAAAATGATCAGCAATACAGAGACGTTGCGGATCAGTTCGAAAATACGGAAATCGGCACGGTTGCACGGCTTCAGCAGGGCGACATGCTGCTGAGCAATGCGATCGGTAACATGTTCCGGAATCGCAAAGTGGCAGTCACTGAGCTGGAATCCGCAAAAGCCGCTTACGAACGTCTGGCAGATCAGGCCGATGTGACCGGGGACCTGAAAGTGCGAGTTCTTGCCGGGTTGGCGCGTGTGGCAGAATGCGAAAACGACGGTACCGAAGAGAAAAACAAGGCAGCCATTGCAGCATGGCAAAGAATTCTGGATGAATTCCCGGATTCAAAGGTATTCAAGACACTCGCAGAAGATCGCGTGAAGCGACTAAAGATGGATTCTACGAAGCAGTTTTATGCATGGTTTGCAAAGCAGGATCCAAAACCCGGTGATGACCTCCTCATGCCACAGGACGGACCAAGATCCAACGTACCCGCAATTCCGAACCCGTTTGATCTGCAGGGATTGGGTATGCCAGGCAGTTCAGGCACGCCAGCCGAAGGTGTAACTCCCGGTGAAGGTGCAGCTCCCGGCGGGTTGGGTGATTTGTTAACTCCGGAGTCATCAACGCCGGCGGCAGAAGGTTCACCGGTACCAGCTGCTGAAACTCCAGCACCAGCGACAGAGACGCCAGCCACTGAGACACCAGCACCAGCAGAAGGTGTTCCAGCTGCCGAGGGCAGTCCAGCAACCGGGACTCCCTAAGGATGCCTGTTGACGATTTTGGCCTCGACGACAGTGAGTCGCCGATGCCAGCAGATGAAGACCTGATCACCGAGGGCGACGAGACCGAGTCTCCCTCGGTGATTTCGTCTCTCGACGAACTGACTCAGCTGAGTTCACCGATTGAACTCACCGTTGAATCACGAGCCCATGGCTGGCGGCTGGATCACTATCTGAGCCGATTGTTCTCGAACCATTCCCGTGCCCAGCTGCAGAAGGCAATTGAGTGCGGGACGATCCGATTGAATGGCCTTGCAGCCCGATCGTCCAGACGATTGCGCGTCAATGATCGAATCTGGGTTGAGTTGCCGAGTGCAGAGCAGAGTACAATTCCGCCAGAGGATCTGCCGATTTCGGTTCTCTATGAAGATGAAGCAATCATCGTGCTCAATAAAGCGGCGAATATGATTGTTCACCCTGGACGCGGAAACTACCGAGGGACTCTGGCGGGTGCGCTGCAGTTTCACTTCAATCAGTTGAGCGACGTTGCAGGGCTGCATCGGCCAGGAATTGTGCATCGGCTGGATCGCGATACGAGTGGCGTGATTCTTGTTGCGAAAGACAATCAGGTTCATCAGAGGCTGAGTTCTCAGTTTGAGCAGCGAGAGGTTCGGAAAGAGTATCGGGCCATTGTTCGAGGGATCCCGGAACTCACTTCGGACCATATTCGGACCTTTATGAGTGTTCATCCGAGGGCTCGCGAAAAGATGATGGTTTGTCCTGAAGGCGGAAATGCTCGAGAGGCCCGAACCTTCTATCAGACGGCCGAGACCTACGTCGGCCGATTTGCCTTTATCGAACTCTTCCCGGCGACCGGAAGGACGCACCAATTGCGTGTCCACATGCAGTATATTGGAACTCCGATCGTCGCCGACAGACTTTACGCCGGTCAAAACGAACTGAGAATCTATGATGTGACGGGGCGAAAGCCGATGGGTGATGCGGATGAAGTCCTGATTTCACGCCAGGCACTTCATGCATTTCGCCTGACAATTCGACATCCACTTAGTGGAAAAGAGATGCAGTTTGAGGCACCATTTCCGGACGACTTTGAGCGAACTTTGACGTTCCTAAGAAGTCTTAAGGCCTGACGGATGGATCTCGTGAACAAGAGGCTATCATTGAGAATTCCGCTGGAATCCGCAGGGGATTCCCCGGACCGTATGAAGATTCTGAAACAGAAAGCGAAGCCCGACAGTGAGACTCGCAAATATTCGACTCGCGGATGGCACTCCAGCCGTTGCAGCATATCACGACGACGCAGTACAGCCCCTGGATTTGACTCAGGTTGAAAACTGTAACTCGCTTTCCGACATTCTGAATTCACATGATCCGGCCGGACTGGCCCGCTTCCTGCTTCGACCAAATGCGCCGTTGGTCTCGCTGAAAGAAGTCACTGTGCTTTCACCGGTTGACCAGCAGGAGATTTGGGCCGCCGGCGTCACCTATAAACGCAGCCAGGTGGCTCGAATGGAGGAGTCCGAGTCAGCTGCGTCACACTATGATAAAGTCTATACCGCCGATCGGCCGGAGCTGTTTTTCAAAGCAACTGGTTCACGAGTATCAGGTCCGGGGCAGCAGCTGCGTGTTCGCTGGGACAGCCAGTGGAGTGTTCCTGAGCCTGAATTTACACTGGTCATCAATCCCACCGGAAAAATTGTGGGATACACCATCGGAAATGACATGTCGGCTCGAGACATTGAGGGTGAGAATCCTCTGTACCTGCCACAGGCCAAAGTCTATTCTCAATGTGCCGGACTTGGACCCTGCGTGTTGCTCGCAGAAGAACCCCTGGTTCCGGATGCTGTTGACATCAGTCTGCAGATTGTCCGCAACGGAAACCAGGTCTTCAATGGCGCGACAAAGCTCAGTCAGATGGCGCGCCAGCTTGAAGATCTTGTTGGCTGGCTTTATCGGGAAAATGAGTTCCCGAAGGGCGCGTTCCTGATGACGGGCACAGGGGTTGTTCCTCAGGATAATTTCAGTCTGGAAAATGGTGACTTTGTTGCGATCTCCATTTCCGGGATCGGCAAACTGGAAAACCCAATCGTCAAGGACAGGAAACCGCAGTGAGTTCGCAGGTGAAGAAGATCACAGTTCCCGCATTTCGAGAAGCAGCATCGTCAGGTCAGAAGCTGACGATGCTGACGGCGTATGACTACATGTGGGCGGGAATTCTGGACGAAGCCGGAGTGGACAGCATTCTCGTAGGTGATAGCCTCGCCATGGTTGTACAGGGCCGGTCTACAACCCTGCCAGTCACTTTGGAGCAAATGATCTACCACGGTGAAATGGTAGCTCGTGCGGTACGTCGAGCTCTGGTCATTGTTGACCTGCCGTTCATGACCTACCAGGTCAGCCCAAAGCAGGCCGTCCGCAACGCGGGACGAATTCTGAAAGAAACTGGTGCTGACGCCGTGAAGCTTGAAGGTGGAGCAATTCAGGCAGAGACGATCAGAGCGATTGGACGGGCAGAGATTCCCGTGATGGCGCATGTTGGAATGCGTCCACAGGCCGTGCGTCAGCTTGGAAGTATGGGACGAGTTCAACGCGACGAACAACAACTCCTTGATGATGCTCGCGCCGCCGAAGACGCAGGAGCCTTTGGAATTGTACTCGAACTGATTCCGCAGGACCTTGCCCAGAAAATCACAGAGATTTTGACCATCCCAACGATTGGCATCGGCGCCGGACCTCATTGCACGGGACAGGTCCTGGTGGGCCCGGACATGCTTGGACTGACTCCTAACTTCCGCCCAAAATTCTTGAAACAGTTCGCCGACTTGCGATCTTCCGCGACCAAAGCAGTGCGGGACTACGTCTCAGAAGTTCAACACGGAACCTACCCCGGCCCCGAACATTCCCACCGCTAGCCCGTCCCTGAAAAGGGGTCAGGACTCGTTTTTCGGGAAGGATACGCAGGATGGGTGATATTGTTTCCGGTGTTGATGAACTGTGGTGATCGCACTTTGAATTTGCCACTGTGTCCGCCTGGCCTGATCACCATCCTGACCCGGCCACCGGCAATCGATGACGAGCACGATCGCCGTTATCACTGAGCATGAAATGGCCTTGAATGCAGAGCCGGGAGGTCCATCCCCTCTCTGCGTGCTCGTGCTCAGCGAAGCGGCGCTCGTAATCGGTCCCACTCAAGTCGGCGATCTGTGCTGCTATCCCAATCGTACCCGTCACGTTCAGCATGATGAAGCGAATCCTGACAACGCAAGGTTTGGGGAACCGACTTCTGGATGTAGATGAATAAATTACCTATATTGCCAAAACGGTCCGTGGCACCTTTAATTTACCAGGCGGTCCAGCCGCCGTCGATGACGAGGTTGTGGCCGGTGACGTAGCTGGAGGCGTCAGATGCAAGGAAGACGGCGGCGCCTTTGAGTTCTGAGGGCTGCCCCATACGTTTCATGGGGGACTTCTGAGTAAGTCGTTCGATGAGTGCCGCTGGAGCTTTGGGTGATGGAAATGGGCCAGGGCTCAGGCTGTTGACTCGAATTCCATCCGCTGCCCAATAGACGGCGAGATGTCGTGTTAAATGCAGGATTCCGCCTTTCAGTGCATGATAAGCGGCGGGGCTCGCGTTGCAGATGCCCTCGTAAGTTTCAGGATAAGAACCAACTTCGCCGTACATTGAGCCAAGCATGATGATTGTGCCATGCCCCGAGTTCGCAACAACATGTTCCCGAAACGAACGGGCCAGCAGAAAGTAACCGGTTGCGTTCTTCAGTTGCTGACTAAATTCGTCTCCGGTGACCGAACTCCAGTCTGCGCCAACTGCTTCATGTGCATTGTTGACAAGAATGCTGATTTCTTTTGCTCGACCGACAGCCATCGCGAATCCGGATCGAATTGAGTCTTCACGCATGTGATCGATGGCGACACCGAAGTGATGTTGGCCGGTTGTTTCCGGCAATGATGCAGCAAAGGTATCGGCTTTTTCCTGACTCCGGCTGCTCACAACCACCGTCGCGCCCGCTTCCGCGAGTCCTTCAGCGATGGCAGATCCGAGATGGCCACAGGCTCCTGTCACAAGTGCGGTTCGTCCCCGGAGATCAAACAGTTTCGCAGTTTCGCCGATCATCCCCTGCCCCTCAGCCAACTCCAGGTCTCGAACTCATCTGCCGAATGTCGTCAGCACGCACTTTGGAGAAGACTCTGTTCACACGTTCGTCTTCAGTCCAAGTTCTGTATGCTGACTGCGAGCTGATTTCAGATAGCGTTGATACGCTTCTTCATCGCGGCAACAACTGACACCCTTGAAAACCAATGCAAAACTGCGGCGATGACGAGTGAGTGAGCGATTGACTTCTGCCCAGTGAATTGTGTTGCCATGATGAATGACTACGTCTCCTGCGTTCAGGATGGCTTTGACTTCGTGGCTCAGGTCCTGTTCGCCGGGAAAGTCTGTGATGCCCTGAGAGAACCCGAGCGTCTTCGTACGGGAATGAGGTCGAATTCCAGGGCGGTGAGAACCATTTACATAACGCAGGCAGCCGTTTTCTTCATCGACCGGATCGAGTGCCAGCCACATTGTCAGGACGTTCGGGGGTGCAAGACAAAAGTAAAAGTTGTCCTGATGTGGAGGAGTCGGGTGATTTGAACCCGGCGGCTTATTAAACCACTCGGCGCCTTCCGCATTTGCCTCTTCGCCCAGCAGCAACTCTGCAGTCTGCTTCCACACCGGATGAGAGAGATAGTCCGCAAAGAATGTGTCCTGCTGCATTCTCTGCATCTGCTTCAGAGTTTCCGGCCGTGTTCGATCTTCGTAGAACGCATCTCCATCCGGCAGGTCAGGGACGATTTCAGAGATGTAGCGATCAAGATTTCTGTTCAACGCCTGAAAATCATCGGGGGAGAGGAAATCCCGGATCACAACCACACCATCTCGGTCGTATGCCAGCTTCCGCTGTTGAGGGCTGGTTTCACGTTCTGTATTTCGAAAGAATTCCATGCTGAGGGTCCTTTCACCGCAGAAGACCGAAGGTACATGTTTCAGCTACGATGGGTATGCGCGTTTGAGATCTTCAACGGCCTGTTGGATTTTGTTCTCAAACGTGAAGCCGAGCGATGCATACTGTTCCTGAAGTTGTTCGAGTGCCATTTTGACAAACACAATGTCTGCACCACGGCAGATGAATTTCGCACCAAGATCCAGCAGTCGACGTGAATGTTCCGCAGTGCCGGAAACTGTTCCCCACCATTTATTCGTTGTTTTTGCCGCCGCAGCCACCTTCTGAGTCATCTCTGCAATCAGTGGATGATCGAACTGACATGGAATCCCCGCAAGTACACTCAGGTCAGCAGGCCCGAGCATCAGAACATCAATGCCTGGAACGCTGGCGATTTCTTCCGCACGTTCGACAGCCTGCACGGATTCCAGCTGCGCAATGATGAGAGTTTCTTCGTTGGCGGCCCTCAAATAGGGCGCCATTGGCATACAGCAGTATGGAGCATCTCCGTTTGCCCCGTCGACACCTCGTTCTCCCTGCGGCGCGAACTTGGCCCAGCGGACAAGTTCGCGGGCTTCATCGGCCGTTTCGCAGCGAGGGTACATGATTCCCTGAGCACCGGCTTCGAGAATTCTTCCCATCCGCATGAACTCGCCTTTGGCTGGACGAGCAATAATATCCGACGACCCGACTCGGGCGGCTCGCATCAGGTTTGCTGCGGTTTCATCGTTGGTTGAGTGGTGTTCAAGATCGAGCCAGATTCCATCGAAGCCCATGAGACTCGTCAGTTCGTAGACGCTGGGATCGGTAAAGTGGCAGCATGTGATCAGAGCTGCTTCGCCCCGTCTGAGTTTCGCTTTGACTCGACTGAATCTCATCCTTCAATCCGCCTTTCAGGTCTTCTGACTCTGCCGAAAGTAAATTCGATGGAATGACTAATTGATCCCGATTGCTCGCAGAATTGCAGCTTCGTCATTGTCCACGACGACGGGAGCGTTGGACCAGATGGTTTCTCGAACGCCCGATGGGCCAAGCTTCTTTTCACGGAGTGCGGAATCGTTCGAATGATAGGCCACAGTAAGATCCGGATCCTTGAGCTGGTGTCCGGTCAGGATGCAGACGACTCGATCACTTGCCGCAATCAGACCCTGCTTGCGAAGTAACTGCACCCCGGCAATCGTTGCTCCACTGGCAGGCTCGCATCCAAACCCGCAGGAAGCAATCATGGCCCTCGCATCAATGATCTCCTGATCGGAAACGCTTCTGACAATTCCATCACACACGTCAATGGCTCGCAGAGCTTTCTCGAGGTTGACGGGGCGATTGATTTCGATGGCGCTCGCCAGTGTGCTGGCTTTGTTCTGATCACGATCCATCTGTGTGTAAAACTGACCGATTTGTTCAGACGATGGCCGTCCCTGATTCCATTTCAGTCCGCCTTCGTTGACCAGTCGATCCAGAGTACATGCACCGCGAGCGTTGATGATTGCCAGCCGGGGAATCCGATCAATCAGTCCGAGTTGTTTCAGTTCAAGGAACGCTTTGCCAAACGCGCTGCTGTTCCCAAGATTTCCACCAGGAACAACAATCCAGTCCGGCACCTGCCAGCCAAGTCCTTCGAGGACGCGATACATAATCGTCTTTTGTCCCTCAAGACGAAAAGGGTTTACGCTGTTACACAGATAGATGGGATGCTTTGAACAAATTTGACGGACACGCGCAAGCGCGTCATCGAAGTCTCCACGGATCTGAATCGTGCGAGCCCCATAATCCAGTGCCTGAGAGAGCTTTCCATAGGCGATTCGTCCGCTGCCAACGAAAACGACGCAGCGGAACAGGCCGGTGACCCCTGCATAGATCGCCAGTGATGCGCTGGTGTTGCCGGTTGACGCGCAGGCTGTCATGCGAGCCCCCACCTGATGCGCATGCGTGGACGCTGCCGTCATTCCATTATCTTTGAAACTGCCCGATGGATTCTGTCCTTCGTACTGAAGGAACAAAGTGCCGGGTCTCATGCCACAACGGCCAGCCAGCAAGTCATTCTTCTGCAGGATTGTCTGCCCTTCACCGATCGTGACAATTTGTTTGTCAGTGGCGAATGGCAGGAGTTCCCGAAATCTCCAGACACCGCTGAAGTCAACTGGATTCAGTCGGCTCAGCCAGCGTTTTTCGAATTCGCGCAAGCTTCGAGGGACAGGCACTTGATCCCAGTTGTAACAGACGTCCAGGAGGCTTCCGCAGGCTGGGCAACTGGTCAAAATCTGAGAGGTATCAAACCGAGCACCACAGTCGGGATGAATACACTGTTGAAAGGCAGCAGTCATGGAATTCTGTGAACAGTTACGAGATTCATTGGTACATCATGTTTCGGTCGACTCGAACCACATCTTCAGAAGGCTGAAGAGCGGTTGAACGCGCAGTGTAGGTAGACACGGACGTCGTGTGCAGTGCATTTTGATCGGATCGAAGGTTTTCCGCGAGTGTTCCTGAATTTGCTGCAATCAGATCTCAGAATGCTGTCCCTGATGCTTCAGGGCTGTCCCTGCTGCCTCAACGCAGTCAGGGACGCGTGATTCCTCAGCGACCTTCAATCTTCCGAAAGGAAATCATCAGAGGCAAGTTCTGCACTAGCCGGATACGAATAGTGAAGCACCGGGAGAAGTGGAACGCCCGAACGCTGTTGCTCCATCGATTGAGCAGCCCATCCGGCCATCCGGGCCATCGCGATCACAAGTGACTGGCGATCCGAAGGGATATCGAGGAGGGTCATCAGCCGCGCTGCGTTCCAGTCGGTTGTCGGGTAAAGTGACATCGGCTCGAGAATCTTCTCCAGTCGACAGGTGGAAGATTCGAGAACGATTCGATCATAACTGCCCAGCATCCGATGACAGATTTCTCTCAACAGTCCCGGCCGTGGATCGGATGATGGGCCGGAAAACCCAAATGGCATCGCCTGGCCCTGTCGTCCCTTCCACCATTGATTGACAGATTCAGGACCCGTGAACCCGGAAAGCAGACGGCTCGACCATTCGAACGGGTCGTTGCGGAGCTGTGCTACAAACAGTGTCGCGGCGGACTGGAGTGATGATGCAATGTGGTTGACAGTGCTGCCACTGAACCTCGCTGCAAAACACGATGGTCGAAGTTCCGTAAGGCAAACCGCGATCATCAGGGAGTTCATCGCCTCGTCTTCAACAGGGGTCGGGCAGCGATCTACGTCCCGCAAACACTGCAACAGTCGACCCGCCCACGAAAGTGTTGTGTGCTCCGGATTTCGAAAAACGGTGCCATCCACCAAAGGACGACCCAGACCGGCAGCAATCATCACAGGAATCTGCGCGAAGAGTCTCCATACTCGGGAGCGAGTAGCTTCCTGATGCTGGTCGTGAGGGGCGGGATCAAAGAATGAGAGCAACGAAATAATCAGCGGAAACAAATCCAGAGGACGTGCTCCCAGAGGAATTCTCTCAATCATCTCCACAACACTTGAATCCACCACAGCGGCATCAACAAGGACTGCTTCCATGTCAGCCAGTTGCTCTTCGGACGGAAGTTTCTGATTCAGCAACAGCCAGATGACTTCCTCAAATGAGCAGCGTCCCATGAGTTCTTCAATGGGCTCTCCGCAGTATTGAACCGAATCGTCCTGAAACGATATCAGTTCGGTCGTTGAACACGGTATTCCGGACAATCCATGTCCGGGAAGCGGGACAGTTTGGCTCAGGTCGTTGACCAGTCTCCTGAGGCCGTTCACAAGATGTGGCGCCGGCATCCTCGATCGCTCCATAGAACAGACTCCTTTCCTCGAGTTCCCGGCATCTTCAGCAATCACGGACGCAATTTCAATTCACTCAACCTCGCATGACCAAAATTTCATTATGTGCCACTCTGCGCCCCAATTCGGGGCTGCCCATCATTGACAGCATCGCCAGTGAAGTGGTGGAGTAAACAACGCCCATCACCAGACCGGCCGCCGGGCCGAGTGCAACGGAGATGAGGTGCTGAACGGGCACTACCATCACACTGAAGCCCAATAGAAATCCAAGACCACGAGCAAATTCATTGGTCCTCAGGATCGTCAGAACGACATGCACCAGCATTGGAATTGCAAACAGGTGGCTGAAGTCCGGAATCAGAAACGCTGCGATCACCGCAAGCAGCGATCCTCCCAGGGCTTGCGATGTCCACAGCTGCTCCATGCTGAATCGACGAAGAATCCATCGACCAGTCACCAGGTTTGTTCCAAAGATGACCGCGAAGATTAAGAGGCTTAGGTAATGTCCCCAGAACACGTAAGGAACGGGTAGCAGGCGAGTTTCCTGCAGGAATCGTGTCAACGCCCAGCCAAGCGCCGCAGAGACAGTCACATTTAAGAGTGCAGTTGCGACCAATGCCGCAAATGCAGTTCCAACTCTGGGCTGCGTGCGAAGTCGTCTCCAGTGAACCACGAATGTCACAGCGAGAATTGCCAGGGCCAGAGGTGCTGATGCTCTCATGGGATAGCGGATCACAATCGTGCCGATCAGATCAAAGAAGACAGCGTCATCGCCGGCAGCCGGTAGTTCGGATGTTGTAGTCGCGATCACAGGAACCAAAGAGGTAATTTGGTTGCCGAACTGCTGTACAGATCGATGGCTTAAGTTCTCGACCGTGTCTGTAGGTCGATGGTAATGATGAGCCCCGTCGATGACCGCAAAGTTCATTCCTGACCAGCCGAAATCCGAGAAGACGCTGAAGTCCGTTCCGTTAGGCATCGAGCGATAGATTGCCGTAAATGGAGATCCGGTGACACGCGGGGCGGCGATGTGAGAGATCCACGAGTTGATAGCGGTCAGGTTTCGAGCATGCGTCTCGTACATCACCACCGGGCCGGAGTTGCCTCGAGCATCAAAGTTAAGGACATAGGGTTTGCGCTGGGACAGAGGGTGTTCCTGAACAAACATCTGTGCTCCGAACAGCCCGTCTTCTTCGCCGTCGGTGATCAGCAGCCAAAGCGGTCTCTGGAAGCTTAGGTTCTGATTGATGAGGCACTGAGACGCTTCAAGGACGGCAACCACGCATCCGCCCGCGTCACCGGCACCTGGGCCGAACTGACATGAATCGTAGTGAGTGCTGAGTACAACCGGTGTGGCATTGAGTCCGTCATGTTCAGGGCGGTGAGCGACAATGTTCGCGATCCTGTTGAATTCCGGATGCTGTGATGGTCGTGTCGTTGTCTGAATTTCGACAGTCCATCCGCGAGCGACGAGCCATTCAGCGATTCGTTCCCGTGTCTGAATGTTTTCCGGTGAGCCTGAAGGGTGAGGTGCAGGAGGCAACAGGGTCTTATGAAGTTCAATAGCGTTTTCTGCGGAGAAGAGTGTGCCACCATTTTCAGATGTCGGAGTGTTGCCGACGGGGCTCGGGCCGCGATACATCACCCAGACGAAGATTTCGACGACGATCAGAAGGACCGTGGCAATCAAAATTCTGAAACGGTTCGGCCTGACCACGATGTGCTCCTGAGCTCAGCTCTTTCCCCGTGTTCCCGCCTTGCGTTTCTGCGAAGAGTCATCACGAGGTTCGTCGCCGAATTTCACAAACTGTCCCACTTCACTGTCAAAGTAAAAGACTTCTCCCGTATCGATTTTGTACATCCATCCGTGCAGTCGAACATCTCCGGTTGGAAACCGTGCCGCAATGACCGGTAACGTCTTCAAGTGTTCCAGCTGCACAAGTACATTCTCTTCAGCCGTGACCTGGATCAGTTCATCGCCTGAGAGATTGGGGTAGTGAGTCCGGACAATCTCGGCCGTTGCGTCCGCATGTTTCAGCCAGTTGACGACGGACGGGACGTGGGGTCGCTGGAGAGGGTCGACCGGCGTCATGAGTGCCTTCATCGCGCCGCATCCGGTATGGCCACAGATAATCAGATCGCGAATTCCCAGTTCAACAACTGCATATTCCACAGCTGCCATTTCACCGTTATTACTCGTGCCATAACAGGGAATCAGGTTGCCGACATTTCGGATTGTGAAGAGCTGGCCGGGCTCAGAGTCGGTGATCAGGTTTGGCAGAATTCTGGAATCAGCACATGTAATAAAGCAGGCTTCGGGATTCTGTCCGTGCTTCAGATTCTCGAAGAGTTCGAGGTGTTGACGCCGTCCAACATTATGAAACTGATGAACACCTTTGACCAGATCGTGCATAGATTCTCCGGAATCTGTCTATTCAGGGTTTGACGAACAGTTTTTCAGCGATTGACGGCCAGTGTTGTGAAATTCTCATGCGAAGTCCTGTGCAGCGTGAGGGTTATAGCAGGATCAATGAACGCGTAATATCTCCAGATCAGTGAAAATTCGAGCCTTATCCGCGTTCATCAGGCAGTACCAAATGATTTGCACAGGTCGGTTGAATTCCGGAAAAACTGCGAAAGGCTGTTGTTGTTCGGTCGTGTATGGTGTGGAATATTGCAGAAGTTTCGCGCCAACTCTGCCAGTGTCCGTTGATGTTGTTCGGTGGTGGTGGCTTGCGAGTTCCGGTGGTGCTGACTTTGGAGTACACAATGGCAGGCTTTTTTCTTCGAGGTTCTCGGCACATGCTGTTGATCCTCGTCAGTCTTGGTTTCTCTGTCGGGGTGATGGCCACTGACCCCCTCGCAGATTCTCAACTGGCCAGGGCTGTGACGACGTGGAGGATGGGAGACCCTGAGGGGGCATTTGGAATGTTCACCGAAATGGTGGATTCAGGAACCTCGGATCCGCGAGTTTTCTATTACCGCGGCATCATTTGCGAACAGCTAGGTCAGGATGGTAGTGAAGATTTCAGGACAGCAGCAAACCTCGAAATCGAACGCGGCTCAGTGCGAATGGTCAACGACGCACTCGAGAGAACTCAGGGGCCTGTTCGAGTTAAGATCGAAAGAATTCGAAGGGACACGAAGAACTCCTGGAAGGCCGATCCCGCCGCAGCAAAGCACGAGCGAACATATGCCGACGGGATTTCCGCAATGAAGGCCGGCAATCTGGAACTCGCTGCTGAGAAGTTCGGCGAACTCTCCGCAGGTGGTTCCACAGACCCTCGAGTCTATTACATGCATGGTGCGACTCTCGCAAAACGGGGAGACATCGAAGCGGCGAAGGCGTTGTTCTCGAAAGGACTTCAAAACGAGATCGCTGGAGCTGATCCAAAAGCCTCTGCTCTTCTGCTTCCTGCAAAATCCGAGAGCCTCGGAACTGTTACGTCGGCCACACCTGTCGTTGTGTTGCATCACTCACAGGATGTCAGCCGAGCTCTGGAAAGTGTTCAGGGCGAAGTCAGGCGAATTCTCGAGCGAGAAGTTTCCGTTGCAGTCAACGGTCAGCAGGTGACTCGACAGACTTTCCAAAGAGACCTTCTCAAAAAGGCAACCGACTTTCAGCTGCAAATGCTGGCTGCTGCTGATGATGAAAGTGCAGCCCTGATTGCAAAAGCCGAACAGGAACAGAGAAGTCGGGAAGAAAGTGCAGCTGCCGCGATTCAGGCAGAAGAAAAGGCTCAGGCCGAGATTCAGGCGATTCTGAATGCACCTTCGTCGGAGTCGGCAGAATCTGTGACCAACAAAGATCCGGAGATGGAGCCGGCGACATCAGATACGGAAACGAACGAAGTCGCCCAGGTTCCTTCAACACCTGTTGCTCCTGCCGTCAATCCGTTTCTGAGTGGCGGTTCAAAGTCCGCTGGGTCTGTTGTCTCTGATCCGATTGATATGTCGTGGATTGATCCCACCGCAGAGTTGGTCATTTATGCACGTCCCGGAGAACTGCTTGCGAGTGGGTTTATGAAGCCTTTGTTCAGTACGCCCGAAGCTCAGGAAGGCTTTTCGAAGATGGCGGCTGAAACAGGATTCACACCAGCGGATATCGAATCTGTGACGTTCGGGATGAACAATGTTACAACTCGGATGATGAGCATCGGGATGCAGGTTCAGGCAGCCGGTGGTCAGCCGGATCCAAATGCGATTTCGCAGCAGCTGTTGGCAGGGGATAGTGGCGTCGCTGTGATTCGATCACGAGTTGATATCAACACAGAGAACCTCGTATCGAATTCAAAGGCGGAGTCCATCACATACGGAGACGGAACGTATTACCGGCTTCCTCAGGAAGGCACCGACAGTCCAGTCGCGGCCGTCTACATGGTCGATCCCAAAACGTACCTCTTTGGAACTGAAACAGCAATTACTTCAGCCATTGATCGCGGACCTGGAGACGCTGCAAATGGTCTCTTCGGATTTGTTGGCCAGGATACAGACTTTGCACTGATCTTCGCCAATCCGGGACTGCCGTTCATGAGTGGTCAGATTCCCGATAATCCACAGGGAATGCCATTCCAGAGGAATCTCTCAAATGCAATCCGAGGGAAGGTAGCCGGGACAGCTCTTGTGCTGAATTCGGACGACAATCTTCAGATTTCTGTGGTCCTGAATCTGACGGAACCCGCTGCTGGCCAGACTGCTTCATCAGCGCTTGAAGAAGGCATTGGGCAGCTCAGAGCAATGGCCCAGTTTCTGCCTCAGACCGGACAGATTCCGCAGCCTTTGATTCCGGTTTTTGAATCCGCTGTGGGAAGCCTGAAAGCAAGTGCGACTGGTTCCGTTGTCAGAGCGGAAGTCACTTTGCCGGGTTCCATTGTAAAGATCATTCAGGAGAATCCGCAGATCTTCCAGCAGATGATGCCTCCTATTCCGGGTGGCCCCGGTGGGCCAGCCGGCCCAGGCGGTTTCGGTCCCGGCGTTCCTGGAGCACCTCCTGGACCCGGTTTCCCGGGAGCGCCTCCAGCAGGCGGTTTTCCTGGCGCTCAGCCCGGTGCTGGTGTGCCAGGTCAAATCCCACCGGCTCCTCAACCATAGCGCTCGGCCTGCATGAAAGCGACACAAGCTTTCATCAGACGACATGACCCAAACGGCGGCCTCGTGGCATTTCCACCAGGCCGCCGTTTTCATTTCAATACTCATTAAAGGTGTCACGGACCGTTTTGTTAAAATGGGGTGTTTCCTTGCCTGTCACCAGTTGCCAGCTTGCCGGGCTTGAGACTGTTTGAAGTGAAGAAGACGAGTTTGAGGTTACTCAGGCAACGAAGGCAATGTGGTTGTTCCAGCGGCAATCAAGGTGCTGGAGGTTTGATGGACTTTGTCGTTGCATCCTCTGCGTGCTGAATGCCGGTTGTTATGGGATTGAACGTTCCTAACTGAGTGGGCTGCACAGACGCCTGCGGCTGGCCGTTAAACTGTATAGTCCACAATTCGAGCTGAGCGGACATCGCTGAAGGAGTCAGTGCTGATCTCTGAAGATGTTCCGCATTCTTCTGCCAACTCAATCCGCCTCAGAACGAAGTTCATCAGTCACGAGCGTTGAGAGATTCAAAAATGACTTTGAAACCTCGAAAGACGCGATCTACCCAGCGCAACTTCACTTAGCCGCAACCAGATTCATTCGAAGGAATCGAACAACTGGTTGAATTCGAATTGCAGGCAGGGTTGGCGTTTTGACCACGGAACACGCGGAAGAATCGCAGAATTACATGATTGTGTTTTTTCGTGTATTTCGTGGTTACAAGTCACGCATGGCTCAATTCTGGATGAAGTCGGAATCAACGCACTGCAAACTTCGCTGTGCAAAACGCCAGCAAGAAACAAATTACGCAACTCACCGTAGAAGATCTATGCGGCTCGAAGAAAACTCAACTGTTAGTAGTACGAGAGAGTGGCAGCCGGATATGCGGCCAAGTGACTGTCAGTGCACAACATCTCGGAGTTCATGTTTGGCGCATAGAAACACCGGGCAACGGAGGAGAGCTCTTGAATGGAGCAAGATGTACCGGATACGATCAAGTTATGGGTATTCAAGAATGGAGTTTGCCTATCTTGTGCAGGTTGCGGCAAAAACGAGTCCTGACCCAATAGTGTTCGGCACTTCGATTGCAGTTAATCGATTTGGGGTGGAATTGTGTTGATTTCCGCTGTCGGATGCG
>JAEUIH010000082.1 GCA_016795105.1 Planctomyces sp. | reverse complement strand
TCCGGCCTTCGCGGGGGCATACGACGTGTACCACAAACCAACTGTTTACAACATCGGACGCCACGTCGTGATGTCGAGCGTTGCCGGCTCCCACCGACTCCCTGTGAAATCTCAAGAACCGCAGCCAGGTACTCGTCATCACGACGGAGCGTGATGAGTACTTTACGGCACACTTTTTGCTTTGGTGTGACCTGAAATCGGCATTTTCATTGACGACGGGGTTCGGGATTCAGATAATCCGCGGGCTGCAATCGTGAACGAGCGATGTCGGGTACCTGCCAGAAGCGTTCCAGAGGGGGAGGATCACAGCGGATGAATCCTGAAATCACAAGCCGTGTGCAAGTTGATTTCTTTCAGATGCTGTCTTGCGCGCTCCTGATCTGTTTTGCCACATTGCTGACTCAAAAGAACGCGGACGCCCAAAGCAACACACAGCCGCAGGTCAATGCAGTCGGTGAAAAAGACCATTCTGACAACAGCGATGCAGGGCTTGGTCAGCTGCGAGGTCATCGGCATGAACCGGTGATTGTGCGATCGAAACCAGTGATTGAACGACTGCCGGTGAGCGTGATCGAACCGGTTGACATAGTATCAACAGAATCAGGAATGATCTATGTTGCGGACCGCGGGGCTGAGACGGTGTTTCGGCTGTCGGCAGATGGTCATGTCGACGCCCCGGTCAAGAACACCCGCGGGATAATTCGTATCGCTGTCGATTCGTCTGACAACATTTACACTCTGATTGTGGAATCAAACGTCAGCCGAATCCTGCACTTTACTCCGACCGGATTGAGTGTCGAAGTTGCCACCTTTCCGTTCGAAGCGACTGCAATGGTCCGGTTGACGACAGGTGAGTTTCTCGTCAATTCGAAATCAACACGAACACTGACAATGTCATCTCCGGACTCGGGAACCACGTTGCTGGCGACTTTACCTGAAGCAATCACCGACATCGCACTGAGTTCTTCCGGTCAGGTGCATGTTCTGCACTCTACTGGTCGTATTTCGTATGTTGGCCTCGACGGAGGAGTTTCAGAAATCGGTCGTGTTACCGCCGGATGTGCTCGGCTGTTCTCACTCCCCGAAGGCCAATTGGCGGCACTCAGCCCGGAGAGACAACGAAGCGGCGAAGTTCGTGCGGGGGTTCGAGCAGAGATTCAAACGGCCGTCCGATTCAATGAATCCACACCAATCGCGGACTCAGAAGTCGAATCCGAAATGAAGCCGCACGTTTATGCAACAGTTCCCCAGGGTACCGCAGCCGTTGCGTTTGACCGCCTTGGGAATGTCTCGATGGTGAATCCGGGATTGCGGGCGGTTACGAGAGTGACAACAACCTTTATGGTTCCATGCCCTCACTGCGGTAAACCAACTCGACTGATACTTTCCCCGGAAGGTCCGGCGGCTCCAAAGTCACGATCATTTTGATCATCGAATTGCCTGGCGCTGACAACCTGCTCGAGCGCTGTCAGCTCAGACGACTCAGATACCGACGGCCTGGGAAGCTTCGGGGGCCAGCATCTCGAGATGTTTTGGTCTGGCCAGACTTCCAGCCCAGTTTCCTGAGATGAAGTCCTCCGGCGAGACTGGTCGTCCAAAGTAGTATCCCTGGCCGCACCGGCATCCCATCGACTGTAACAGCACGATCTGATCAAACGTCTCGATCCCTTCCGCGACACATGTCAGACCGAGATTCTCTGCGAGTGTCACGACCGCATTTGCCAGGGCGATAAATGTGCGACCATGAGCAAGATTGGCGATAAAGGCTCGATCGATCTTGATCACATCGAACGGGAACTGATGCAGGCAGGCGAGCGATGAGTGTCCGGTCCCGAAGTCATCCATGGCGAGTCGGAAGCCAAACGCCTTGAGACTTCGCAGAATCTCAATGGCAGACTCACGGTTCGACATAATTTCTGATTCGGTCACTTCGAGCTGGAGTTCCGAAGCCTTCATACCTGAGGCTTCGATAATCCGCAGGATTTCCCGAACGATCCCTGGCTCAGAGAACTGAACTCGGGACAGGTTAACGCTCATATAGTCCGGACAACGATCAGGAGCCAGTGTTTTCCACTGCATGAACTGCCAGCAGGCTTGTTCCATGATCCACACGGTGAGGGGCAGGATTAGTCTTGTTTCTTCGGCAATTGGAATAAAATTCACCGGACTGATTTCCCCACGCACTGGATGTTTCCAGCGAACCAGTGCTTCAGCGCCTCGGAGGATGCGATCTTCGAGTCCGATGATGGGCTGATATCTGAGGAAGAACTGATCAGTTCCAACACCAGCTCGCATGTCCGTTTCGATCTGTACCCGTTCATGTACAGCCTGCTGCATGCTTGAATCAAAGATGACGAATCGCGCTTTGCCCTGAGCCTTTGCTTCGTACATTGCGATGTCAGCATCGCGCAGCATTTCTTCGGCTGTTTTGTAGCGAGGATCCGAGCAGACAATTCCAATACTGGCCGATGAACGAACAAGATGTTCACCGATCTGATATGGAGTGTCGCAGGCGGTAAGGATCCGTTCTGCCACCAGAGAGACATCAGTTGGTCTGGAGATTCCATCCAGTAGAATTACAAACTCGTCGCCTCCAAGACGTGCCACCGTCGTACCGGAAGCATCCACTGCAAGAGAATCTCCGCTTCGCAGAAGATTACTCAAACGTCCGGCGATCTGCTGAAGCAGCATGTCACCCACGTCATGACCAAGGCAGTCATTGACAAGCTTGAAACGGTCGAAGTCCATGAACATAACAGCAAACAGATAGCTGGGAACTCGACGACTTCGATCAATTGCCTGTCTGAGTCGATCCTGAATGAGCGCGCGATTTGGCAGTCCGGTCAGCTTATCAACTCGTGCCGCACTCAGCAGTTCTGCTTCAAATTTCTTTCTTGCGGTTATGTCTGTACCGACAGAGATAAACTGCGTGATGGTGTCTGTAGCGTCCTTATAGGGCACAATTGTCGTATCAACCCAATACAGTTCGCCCGTCCGATTGCGGTTGCAGATCTCCCCCCGCCATGCCTGCCCCCGAAGCATTGTGGACCAGACCGTTTCCCAGAATGAACGCGAGTGATAGCCGGACTTCACGATCGACGGAGATCGGCCGATGAGTTCCTCCCATTCGAATCCGCTTAGTTCACAGAACTTCTCATTTACGTGAGTCAAAATGCCTCGATGATCAGTAATGGACAGGCTGGTATGTGCATCAATCACCAGTTCATAAGCCCTCAGTCGACGAATGGCGTCTTCCAGAGCCTGCGCCTGTGCCTGTTTTTGGATTGCAACTTCGCGGTGAAAGCGAATTTCGGCCCGGTTCTGGTACCACTGCAGGATTGCCACCTGGTAGCCGGCAATCAGAGCAAGGAAGACACCGAGGACACCGCCGCGATTGAGAACAAGTACGAACAACCAGTGAGAGGCCGGAAAGTCAACACCCAAAATCGCATCAACCTGCCCCTTCGAATTCCTCATCGGGACATACGTTCCGACCCATGTCCCCCATTTATCGGTGATTGGAACATCATCGAAAATCACCTTGCCGGCCAAAGCCTCGTACATCTTGTCGGGAGTGTCTTCGTAGATTTCTCCGATCTTCGTCCGTGACTCAATCTCACCAAGAAACAAGCCATCATGGTTGTAGTCGGTTTCGGAGTCCACCACGAATGCCATTCGACCATCTGGCGTCTTCTTCAGAGTGTAGATATCAGCAACCGCCTGATTCGCAGTCAGCCAGTCTCGTTGACGTTCGATCAACCGCAGATAAAGAGGATCCGATGGATCGGTGTCAAGTCCCACATTTTCATGACCAGCATTCTCCAGTTCAATCGCGTATGTAGGAGCGAGTCCTTCGATGCTGGCTTTCAACCGGCTTCGTTGATATTCACAGGTCCAGTGAGCGGCTGCGGTACCGATTAAAGCGAGTGACAGTGTCAGGCCCCATGTTATCAATCGACCTCGCCGTAATGCTCCTGCTTTCTGAGTCTGCGCATCGATGTAGGCAGCAATCCCCATCGCGGTGGCGAGGAATGCCAGTAGGTCGAGATAATAGTGCAAAACAAAGAAGAGCATAAAAAAGCCCTGGGGATTTTTTTTCCAATGACATCACTGGAAAAACCTAGCTCCTGCGAAACACCCGCACAGGCAGCATTTCTTTCCTCACCCGAAGTTCTTTTTTTGCATCATTGAACCAGCGTCAAAGATGTCATAGTCACAACCGGACCCGCGGGTTCTCACTACCAATTCGTCGAGGATGGTCGGGAAACTCCCAGGGTGAGGTTTCTTCATTCAATCGGAAGAGTCGTTAGCTTCAACCGAGGATTGAAATAAGTCGCGTGTCGGGTAAACCAGCAACGTCAGTATTTTGCCAGTCCTTCGATGACTGACAGGCCATACTTCAAGCAGAACATTTCTGAACTGAATGGAACCGGACAGCATGAATGCCCCACTGGACTCTTTGCCGACGGCCCGACGTCCGAAGCTCTCTTCGCTTCCCATGCTGCCGGCAATGACGGTTGAAATTCTCAGACTGGTTGAGGACCCCGCTTCAACCATAGATGACCTGAATCGTGTAATCTCACGCGACCCATCATTGAGTTGCCGACTCCTGAAAGTTGTGAACTCAAGCTTCTACGGGCTTTCTCGCCAGGTTGCATCGGTATCACGAGCGATCTCAATCCTCGGACTTCAGGCGACTCGAAATCTAGCCATCGTGGCTTCGATGGTGAAGATCTTTGAGGTTGGAGGCCATAGTGAACTTCATCGAACTCTGGTTGAGAATCTCTGGCGGCATGCGACTGCTACTGCCGCAGCCGCAAAGCTCGTTGCTGACACTCTGCGATTTGGCCGTGCGGATGAGTTGTTTCTCGCGGGTCTGATCCATGATGTTGGGATTATCGGAGAACTGCATTCCGACCGCACCCGATTTCTCGATGCTGTAAAAATGTGCGGTCCTGATGCTGATGGAAATCCACAGAGAAACCTGATGGACGCCGAAGTCGAACTCTTTGGCGACGAACACAGCTCTTTTGGCGGAATGCTGTGCGAAGAATGGCGGTTCCCGAACTCCCTGTGTGAGATTGTTGGCAACCATCACCGCCCTCTGGACGTCTGCAGTTCAAACAGAGGATCAACGTGCCTGATCGCAATCGCAGATATCATGGCGGCAGGATTGCCAGCTGGATTCCGACTCGACTATCTCGCACTGGATTGTCCGGATACCCTGCTGGAAGAAGTTCGTCTTGACCGCAAAGACTACGATGAAATCCGCGAACGACTTGTCCGGGAAGTCGACGAAATTACAGCGGTTTTTTCATGAGCTGAGTTGCGTAGATCGAGGGACACGCCATCCCCTGAGCGATTCAGCCTCATCTCGCGGTGATGGCCAATAAACACATTCCGAATTAAAAATCCAGTGCATCCAGATCTTCAATCAGCTGATCAATCTCTTCCCGGTGAGCCTGCCGAACTCCAACTGACATGCCCACTGCATGTCGTCCGGCCAAAATCAATTCTGCATCTCGTTCCTTTACCGCAAGCTCAACAGCCGATTCTCCGGTATCCCCGCCAAAGAGTTGCGACAGGTCGATCTTGACACCCCCGACTTCGCCTTCCGCACCCGCGATCGCAGGAGTCTTGTGCTGAGGAAAGATAATCGCATTGGCAGGGCAGACTCGACTGCAGGCAGGACACCCCTTTTTGCAGTTGTCCTGCTGCTCCACAAGAATACGATCCAGCTGATCAACGCCGTAGACTCCAAACAGGCAAAAATCGATGCACTCCATGCAGTTCGTACATCGACTGTAGTCGATGACCGGATACCAGCGCCGTCCCGTATCTTCCGGCAGAGACACTTTGTCCTGATGGTTGGCCGTACCACTGTCGAGAGCACGCCTTGCTTCCAACATGCGTTCCGGCTGCAGATATCGTTCAAGCTGTTCCTGCTTCGGACTGCCTCCGATCCATGACATCAGGTCCACAACCTGCACCGAATTCTCATTTACAATCCGTCGAATTTCGTTGAGGTACACGCTGGCAGATTCTGAAACTCGCAGGTCGATGCAATAGAGTCGACGATCCGGAACATTGAGACTGCCAATGCCGTCGGAACCCGATGACTCTTTTTCATTGTCATCATCGGCATCCTCGTCCAGTTCGTCATCTGCAGATTTCAGGACCGTGGTTCCGACCTGACCACGCACACCGGCTCGGTCCAGCGTCCATCGAGTCGCGCGTTCGTAGAGCCAGCTCAACACAATCAGATTTCCAGGAACGGACCTCAGGAACAAATATCCAGTATGGTCCTGTGACATGTCGTAAAGATGTGGTACCAGCGAAACGTCCACACCTGGCTCGGCAATCAACGCCGTAGCAATGTCTTCTTCCAGCTGGCGTTTGACGGGATTTCGCCCCTGCGCCTGCGAGATTACGACTGTTACACGAGCACCTGCCATCGGATTCTGCTTTCCGGTTTGGATGATATCTGCACCAGAGACGACTATTCGTTCATTTGCCCTTTGATTGTCCGCTGAGTATTTTCCCAGCCGGCTTCGAGAACTTCAATGTACTCAGCGGGCTGTAACAAGGTTTCTGCAGGACGAAATTCGTACAACCATCCTGAACCATAGTTGTCAGCGTTGATTCCCGATGGATCCTGAAGTAACTGCGGATTAAACCGAACAACTTCGCCCGCACACGGCGGATACATCGACGAAATCGCTTTCGAACTCTCGACTTCTCCGATTTCCTGACGATCCCGCACCTGTGTTCCAGGATCCACAGACCACTCCAAAAAGTAGACATCCTGAAGCAGCCGCACCGAATACGCCGTTAAACCCACTCGGTAGAGCCCCCCAGAAACCTCCTGCAGCCACAAGTGCCTGCGAGAATAGAGCCTGTCTTCCGGGATGAACGCTTTGAAGTTCCCCATCATAAAGTGAAGTGGCTCAGACATACACTCTCCATCAGGTTCTTAGTACGAGAACCCGTTCTTTCGCAGATGGACAAAGACTTCATGTTCGGCGGGATCTCGGAATCCGTGAGCATCAAGCACGTCCGCCAGATAAATCACATGATCACCGGCCTCCAGCTGACCACACACGCGACATTCGAGTGCCCCTAAAGCCGCCTTCAACAGTGGGAGTCCGGTTGCCCCGGTTGTTGTCTCGACCCCGACAAACGCGTCCGCGCCTCGATCAAAACCCTTCCCAAAGTGTCGAAACAGTGTTGCATCACCCTTGATCACCTGATTCAGCGTGACATTTGCACCAATTCGAAGCCAGTCGTTCAGGTAGCGAGTCTTATTGACGGCAAATGTTACCTGCGGCGGCTCAAATGAAGCCTGCTGTACCCAACTGGCAAGCATACCTGTCAATTCGTCGTCCGGAATTCCAGCGATCAAAATAAACACGCCGCTTGGGATGCGGCCAAGCAGTGGAGCAATTCTGCTGCGAGCAGCGTCTGTCAATCCGCTGTCAACAGGTATGGTCTCACTCATTCAACTCTTACCTTTCTTTCGTCCCATCGCTTCCGCTGGTCATAACACTCTGGCACCAGGCGGAGCATGTGCTGAGAAGCGGATTGTTCACCGACTCCCACCGAATTCAAGCTCAGCATGCTGCACTATCAAAGATTCAGGACCATGCCGGAGGAATCAAATGCCACCACAACAGGGCAAATGGTCCGGCATACAACGGACTGTCAAGCAAATCCAGCAGTCCGCCAAATCCTGGCATCAGGGCGGCGGAGTCCTTCTTTTCAACGTCACGCTTAATGAGAGACTCACAAAGATCACCAATCAGTCCAATGACTCCCATCGAGGCTGAATAAAGTACAGCAATCAACAGACTTTGAACCTGCGGCTTTGCTTCGAACATTGCCCCCGCAAACATTAACCACAGGCACCCTCCCACAATGCTTCCTGCAAGGGCCCCAACAAATCCCATCCAGGTCTTGCCAGGACTGAGCACCGGTGCCATTTTCCGCTTACCCCAAAGGCGACCAAATGTGTACGCCCCCGTGTCACCGCATTTCACTGCAATAATCATCGACCCGATGGCAAAATAGGCAAATTCAGGCTTTGGAAACCAGCGAAACTGAGCGGTGACTGCCAGAAGTCCTCCGGCATACATCACGATGATTGCATGCGCTCCAAGGGACTCCATGGAATTCCCTGGCTTTTCATAAACACTGCATTCACGGGCCATCAGTCCACAAAATCCGATCACCAGCGTACCGCAGATCAAACCCAGCGAGACCAATGCGGCGGCCGGCTGCTGATCTGCATTGCCGACGAGGTGAACCCAGCCACTGCAGACAACAAGCAAACTCAGGCCGGCGCTGACTGGAAACGAGGGCTTCATGTTTCGAGTCTTCAGCAGGACAGTAAGCTCAAAAGCATTGCGGACAGCCACAAATAAACAGAACGCAAACAGAATCCATGCTTCCCGTCCGAGCCGTGCATCGAGCCAGAAAAGCCCGATCAGCGATGGAATCAGAAAAGCAGAAATCAGCAGTCTCCAGCCAAGCATGACTGTTCTCTTCATTTCATCCCAGTAAATTCAGGTGCAAAAACTGAGTTCTGACCGGACATCTGAACTCCACGGCGGGCGTACGATAAACCTCTGAATTCGCTGCGTCACGCGAAGAAACAAGGTGACAGACGAATCAAGAGAAATCCGCAATACCCGAAAGCGGCAGATTTTGCCGTCCGAAGTCAAGTCATGACATGAACTTGCGTCTAAAAAACGGGCTTGCCTTGATTTGCAAAAACCAAATAGAATCCCGATGTTCTGCGACAATGTGGTCCGGATCGTGCCCAAAGCTCAATGGAACATTTCGTGTTAACGCAGCTCATTCATACCGCTGAATATCGAAGCTTCACGCAACCCGTGAACGATCGATCCGTCCGGATGTGGATCGCTGCTGGCCGATTATGGATGGTAGCTTTCGGTATGATGATGTTGCTGGCAGGGTGTCTTGGAAAGAGCGTTGACGAGGATAATCCCGTCTTTGCTCCGGCACCTCCACGGAGATCGCTGGTCAATCAGTCGGCCGACGTGAACGAACAAAAGTATGTCAGCCGAGGCCAGGATGGGGGCGTCAAGAACGTTGGTTTCTCATCGACAGATCCCGCTGTGCTCACGGGCAATTCGATTGTTGCTGAAATCAACGGCAAACCTGTGTTTGTAGATGATGTCATTCCCGGCATTCGAGACAAGATTGAAGCAGACGGGCGAATTCGAGATCAGCAGAAACAGACGCTCATTCGACAGTACGTCCAGAAACGGCTCCCCGAACATATCAATCAGGAAGTCGTCCTGCAGGCGCTGTATGCGAAGGTTCCGGAGGACCGGCGCGATGCGATTCGGGAACAACTTGAACCGTCATTCCAGAAGGTGCTTCAGAATATTCGCAAGGATAAGAACATCCAGACGGATCAGCAGTTGGATGAAGAACTTGGCAAAGAGGGACTAACGGTTTCGCAGCTGAAGGAAACATTCATCCGCATTCAGATGGTGAATGGCTATGTGGCAGCCGAAGCATCCACTTCGGATTTGGTTGACCGCGAAGAGATGGTTCAGTTTTACCAGGACCATATCGATGACTATTCCCATCGGCAGCGGATTCGATGCCGTGAGATTATCGTCAGGTTCTCGGCCCACGGAGGTCGTAAGGGCGCGGAGCAGGTCATGGCGAATGCGGTGACTCAGCTTCAGCAGAACACAGATTTCGGCAAAGTGGCAGAATCGTTCTCTGATGCAAGCACATCTTCGAAACAGGGAGATCTTGGCTGGATCGAGGAAGGCTATCTGGCGGACAAAGAGGTGGAAGCCGCTCTGCTGGCTCTGCCCAAAGGTGATATGACACGAGTGTTTGTGCGAGAAGACCGATTTGAAGTCTACCAGGTGTCCGACATTCAAAAGTCGCATGTTGTGCCGTTCCAGGAAGTTCAAAAAGAGATAGAAAAGCAGATTCTTCAGCAGCGAGCCGACGCGGCACGCAAAAAAGTGGTCAGCGATTTGCGGGAAAAGGCGGTCGTTGTCACCATGTTTGACGAATAGAGAATTCCTCCAACTGCGAATTCTCAGGATGGGATTTTCGAACGGGATTCTGGTACGCTTCTCGGCTGACAGATCGAATCCGATGTCGCTTTCAGCAACACTGCGGGAAGCCGTCCGGACTCAGACCCGCCAGCCAAGTTGAGACCACCTGTGAATCCTGCTCCAGCCTCGCTCACTCCCGCACTCGCCCAAAGTCGCTTCATGAAAGCCGTTCGGCGAGAAGCCACCGACACCACTCCATTGTGGATTATGCGGCAGGCCGGCCGTTACCTGCCGGAATACATGGCGGTACGGAGCAAAGTCACGTTCATGGAGCTTTGCAAAACGCCGGAACTGGCCTGTGAAGTCACTGTGACTGCTCAGCAGGTGCTGGGAGTAGATGCCGCGATTCTGTTTGCCGATCTGCTGCCAATATTGGAGCCGATGGGGATCGATCTGGAGTATCAGAAAGGTGAGGGTCCGGTGATCCACAACCCGCTGCGTACGGGTCGAGATGTGGATCGACTGACAGCACTTGCAACTGTGGAACCGCTTGAATACGTGTTTCAGGCCGTTCGGATGATCCGCAGTGCGCTCGCGGCTGATATCCCACTGCTGGGCTTTGCAGGTGCTCCGTTTACTCTGGCTTCTTACTGCATCGAAGGCGGCGGTTCAAAGAACTATATTCATACGAAATCGATGATGTACAACGACGAAGGCGCGTGGAACATGCTCATGTCGCGGCTCGTTGATTCTGTCATCATCTACCTGAAGGCTCAGATTGATTCCGGATGCCAGGCGGTGCAGGTTTTTGACAGCTGGGCCGGATGTCTTTCCCCGGCAGACTATCGGCGATATGTGCTTCCTCATACTCGCAGACTCATCCAGTCCGTGGTCCCCTTTGCACCAGTGATTAATTTTCTGACAGGTAACCCTGCGTTGTTGCCGTTGCAAAAAGAAGCTGGCGGTACCGTCATGGGGATCGACTGGAGAATCCAGCTGGACGATGCATGGAAGATTTTTGGTCCGGAATTCGCCGTGCAGGGGAACATGGATCCGGTGTCTCTCTATGCAGACATTCCAGTCCTTCGTCGCAGAGCAGCTGATGTCCTTGCAGCCGCAGCCGGTCGCCCGGGACATATCTTCAACCTCGGTCACGGCGTGATGCCCGATATGAATCCGGATCATGTCAAAACGCTCGTTGAGATCGTTCATGAGCTCGGCGCTGAACACAAGACGTCGGCAGCCAGCTAACCAGTCAGTTCAGGAAAGGACATCTCGGGAACATCCGATCATGACAGGAACGCCGTTGAAAATTGCTGTGGTTGGTGCGGGAATCACCGGACTGGCAGCCGCCCATCGTCTGATCACCAGACATCCGTCTGTACAAGTCACGGTTCTTGAAGCGTCGGATCGAATCGGCGGCATTATTCAGACAGTTGAGCGCGACGGCTTTACGATTGAACTCGGCCCGGACTCATTTATCACAAACAAACCTGGGGGGCTTGATCTCTGCCGAGACCTGAATTTCACTTCAGAGCTGATTCCAACGGATAAGCGTTTTCGAAAATCTCTTGTCCTTCGAAACGGAAAGCCGCTGCCGGTCCCCGAAGGATTTATGCTGATGGCTCCATCGAATGTTGGAGCGATTCTGACGACTCCGATTTTGTCGTGGCAAGGAAAACTTCGATTGTTGTGGGAAGCGTTCGTCCCGCGGCGAAAAACGGAGGGTGATGAGTCTTTATCCAATTTCGTTCGACGACGGTTTGGACAGGAAGCTCTCGAACGACTTGTGCAGCCCCTTGTCGGCGGGATCTATACGTCCGACCCGGAAAAGTTAAGTATCGAGGCCACGCTGCCGCGGTTCCCGGAGATGGAGCGAACGCACGGCAGCGTCATTCGGGCAACTCTCAGGCAGGGTTCATCGACACGGAATGCGGACCGCAACGCTTCGGAATCCGGCAGCGGAGCTCGGTACGGTCTGTTCGTGTCGGCTCGACATGGACTGGGTCAGCTGATTCATGCAGTCGCTGATGCATGTCGAAATTCCGGTCGGGTTCAGATTGAAAACGGACGGAAGGTGCTGGAAATCTCTCAAAGTCTGCGCGATCACAAAAACGAAGCGACAGCCTCCTGGCAGGTCAGTGTCGCCGGAGAACATCAGCCTCGATCGTATGATGCTGTACTTGTCACTCTTCCTGCATGGATGATTTCACGCATGCTGCCCCGCGACGAATTTCGCAGCCTGCGAACAGCGCTTGAACAAATTGAATATGCATCAAGTGCGATTGTGGTGAGTATTCATAAGATTTCAGACTTCGATCATCCGATGGACGCGTTTGGACTGGTGATCCCGGACATTGAAAAACGTGATATCCTTGCGGTGTCATTCTCCAGCCGTAAATTTGAAGGTCGAGCACCGGACGGCACGATTGTGCTTCGGACGTTTGTTGGCGGCGCAATGCAGCCACATCTTCTTGAACGAACGGACGAGGAGATTCTTGCGATCGTCAATCGGGAACTGAAAGAAATTCTTGGTATGCGTCGTCCTCCAGGGTCAGCGGAGCTTGTCCGTTATCCAAAAGCAATGCCTCAATACCATGTGGGGCACCTTGATCGAATCCTTGCGATCGAACGTGAGGTCCTGAAATTTCCCGGGCTCGCCGTTTGTGGAAGCTCATTCTATGGGGTTGGAATCCCCGACAGCATCACCAGCGGGCGTCAGGAAGCTGATCGCATCCTTGGTCAGCTGGAAAATTCTGTTCGGTGCGTCCTGAACCCCTCCGACGGCTGACACACCGAAAGAAATTCGGTACTCTCAGAGATTGTGTTCAACCTCAATCCCCGGTTTTCGCCGGAACCGTTTCTATCCCACCTCGGAGTTCCTGAATGCCTCGCCTAAAACTCGCACTGCTGGCCATCCTGGTGACGATCGTCGCCCCATGGATTTCTGATTCATCAGCAGCGGCAGCACCTCCCGAAGGTTTCCGTCCGCTGTTTAACGAGAAGGACCTCTCAGGCTGGTACGGGAAACCCCATTTCAGCCCAATCGACCTCGCCAAACTCTCCAAAGAAGAACGCGACGCGAAGATCGCGGAATGGACAGCGGATGCGAAAATGCACTGGTCCGTTGAAAATGGTGAGCTTGTCAATGATGGACATGGCGCTTACCTGGTTTCCGAAGAACAGTTTACTGACTATGAACTGCTCATCGACTACAAGACAGTTGCTCGTGCAGACAGTGGAATTTATCTGAAGGGGAATCCTCAGGTTCAAATCTGGGACTTCACAGATCCGGAGAAATTCAGCATTGGCTCCGATAAGGGGAGTGGGGGACTATGGAACAATAGTCCCGGGGCTCCTGGCAAAGACCCATTTGTTCTGGCCGACAAGGCATTTGGAGAATGGAATAGTTTCCGCATTCGTCAGATCGGCGCTCGGACGACAGTCTGGCTGAACGATAAACTGGTTGTCGACAACGCAACAATGGAGAACTTCTGGGATCGAGAGTCCCCATTGTTTGCGAAAGGTTCTGTTGAACTGCAGACTCATGGTGGAGAGATCCGCTGGAAGAACATCTATGTTCGGGAAATCCCGCCAGAAGAAGCGAATGAACTTCTGTCACGACATACAGCAGACGGCTTTGAATCTCTGTTTAATGGAACTGACCTGACAGGATGGGCAGGGGCGAAAGACAACTATGAAGTTGTTGATGGTGCGATCCGTTGTAAAGACGGACACGGCGGATTGCTGCACACAGAAAAAGAGTACTCGAATTTCGCAGTTCGTCTTGAATTCCGACTGCCTCCAGGTGGCAACAATGGTCTTGCGATTCGCTCTCCAGGATCGGGAGACCCAGCTTATGTTGCAATGACGGAACTGCAGGTACTGGATTCAGAAGATCCAAAATACGCAAACCTGGATGCTCGCCAGTATCACGGTTCTGCCTATGGTATGATTCCGGCACACCGAGGATTCCTGAGGGCTCCTGGAGAGTGGAACTATCAGGAAGTGACTGTGGATGGCAGCCGGATTAAAGTAGAACTGAACGGCAATATCATTCTGGACGGTGATGTGGCAAAGGTGACAAAGTATATGGCTGACTCACCCCATCCCGGAAAGACTCGCACATCCGGCTACTTCGGATTTGCAGGGCACAGCGATCCGGTTGAATTCCGGAACGTATCAATCAAGACACTGCCTTAGTACCTGATCAGGTCAGGGAGTGCGATGAAATCGCGGTTCTGCCGGAAAACAGATGGCAGGTGTGCTTCGGGACACAGATCCCGAAGCACGCTGCCTTTGCTCTGAGGTTGGACGTTCAACGATGATCAAGAGAATGACATGCCCAGTGTGCAACAAGCCGCTGCCTGAAGAAATCTCCGAGGCTCGGCGCACGATGCCGTTCTGCAGCACGAGGTGCCGACAGGTCGATCTGTTTCGCTGGGCCGAAGGTCGGTACGCTGTCGTTGAACAGTTGGATGTTCAGGACGTCGAGATTCTGCAGATGGACCCGGACATTGAAGTAATCGATGAGACGGGAAAGTGATCGATGAGAAAGAAACCGAGCAGAGAAGTCGTCGAAAGAAACTCTGAACAGCCATGAAACTTGCATTAGTCATTCCGGACGGAGTTGCCGACGAATCTCAGCCTGCCCTTGGCGGACGGACGCCTCTTCAGGCAGCCAGGATCCCTGGGATGGACGAAGTTGCACGACTCGGGTCCACAGGCCGCACCGATAACGTGCCGGCCAGTATGCCATCCGGAAGTGACGTCGGAACGATGAGCCTGTTTGGCTATGACCCGCTCGTATTTCATACCGGGCGGGCTCCGCTCGAAGCCGCAGCTCAGGGCATTGAACTCCATGATGGTGACTGGGCGATTCGCTGCAATCTGGTCACCGTGATTGATGAGGTGATGAGGAGTTTCACGGCCGAACAGATTCCAAATGAAGCGGCCCGGGAATTGATTGCATTGCTTCAGAAGGAGCAGTGCGGCAGCAGTCACTGGAAGTTTTTTCCGGGCGTCAGTTATCGCAATCTCCTTGTGTATCGTTCTCGAGGAGCCGCGGCGCCATTTACTTCCGCAACGAACAGCATCCCACCACACGATATTACCGAACAGCCAATTGGCCCGTATCTTCCCTCAGGCCCAGGATCAGACCAACTGCTGGAATTGATGATGGCCAGCAGAAAACTGTTTGCCAGTGCCCCGGCAAACCTCCGAAGAATTGCACATGGCGAATCTCCGGCAACACAGATTTGGCTGTGGGGACAGGGACAACGACCAGCTTTGATTCCATTTAAAGAACGATTTGGCGTTCGCGGCGCTGTGATCACGGCGGTCGATCTCCTGCGAGGAATCGGTCGCCTGATTGGATGGGATGTTGTCGAGGTCGAAGGAGCCACCGGATATCTCGATACTAACTACGCTGCGAAAGGCAAAGCAGCAATCGAAACACTGAAACGTCCTGACATCGATTTCGTTGTTGTTCACGTTGAAGCAACCGACGAAGCATCCCATGAGGGCAATGTCGACGCAAAAGTCAATGCGGTTGAACAGATTGATGAACACATCGTCCGACCGCTGCATAACTGGCTGAAACAGCAGGGTGAATACCGACTGCTGATCTGTCCGGATCACCCGACATTCCTGCGGACAAAGACCCATAGCCACGGAGACTGTCCCTTTGCGGCCTGCGGCACAGGACTACCTGTTGACAACTCCCAGTCGTACAACGAAATCACCGCATCTGAATCCCCTCTCCGCTTCGCCGCCGGCAGTAACCTCATTCCGTGGTTCCTCCGCCCTCAATAGATCAACGTGACCATTCAGTTTAACGGCGAGCCGCAGGCGTCGGAGCCTCTGCCCGGAAGTTTGGAACATCCACACTCAATCGCCCGGACTATCCCGCAAATTGAATACAATTGAACCTGAGGACTCGATCTCTGCGAAACAAGACCTTGTAATTGGAGAGATGGCTCGGAAATAATGGTTCCTGGGCTTTTTTTCCAGCAGAGTGTTTTTCATGCTGCATGGCGATTTCATGCTGCTGAGCCTTAAGAAACAGATGTTCGAGGACGCGGTGCGGGGATGCTTGCACAGTTGATTCCGCCAAACGGCGAACCACCGATCACACTTCACAAAGCGATCACAGTCGTCGGACGCAGCTCAAAACTCTGTGACCTCGTTGTGAATCACACAAGCGTCTCAAAGATGCACTGCATCCTTGTGAAGACCGATGGTCTGCTTTACATGAGAGATCTCGGCAGTACCAACGGAACTCGGGTTAATGGCCAGCGCGTGATTCGTGGAGCCCTTCTGCCGGGCGACAAGCTCTCATTTTCCGGGGTCACCTACAAAGTCCATCTTGGCCCTGATCGACCACAAACTGCCGTCACTCCGGATGGTGTCACAGAAATGCTGCCAGTCATCCCCGATGCCGGAGAGCTTGATCAGGGTTTTGGTACACCTGACGGAAAAGCGACGGTCTCCGGCAAAAGTCGAAGTGACGTTCGGCGACTGACAGATTCTGATCTGCTGCCACCGGATTAAATTCACACTTGGCAATGTGTTAACATGAAGTGATGCGATTTCGGATGCGAAGCAATCTGGAGAATTCGCAAACACACATTTTCTTAACACTTCAATAACCATTCGTTCACAAATATTTCAAGACTTCCGCCAACTCGAAGGATTTGTTCATTCGCGTTCGCAGAAGGAGAAAATGTTTGTTGAATCTGAATAAAAAACTCACACAACGATTCAAAGTCGCGGGTCTGTTGACAGTTGTGTTTTTGAGTGGCTGTGGTTCGCATCCAGCAGATGCACCCACGGCTGAACTCCATCCGTTCACGGGCATAGTGCTTGTGGATAACGAACCGGCGCACGGCGCGGTTGTGACTCTTCACCCGGTCGAAGACAATGGACTCGGTGTTGTTACGCCTTCCGGTCTTGCAGACGACCTCGGGTTGTTCGCCGTCACAACCTATCAGCCGGGCGATGGAGCTCCAGCTGGCACTTATCGCGTTACAGTTTCGTGGGCAGAAGTGCTGAATCCGGGAGCCAGTGAGCCGGATTATGGCAAGTCAAAACTGCCCCTGAGGTATTCCCAGCCCGACTCTTCCGGCCTTGAGATCGCGATTGTCGCCGGAACCAACGATCCAAGAACACTTGAACTCACAAGTAAGTGAGTTCTCCATAAACCAATTTTTTTGTTGTCAATTCCTGAGGAGGAAGTATGTTGACTCGTCCATCGAAGCGGAATCGCGGATTCACGCTCATTGAACTGCTCGTTGTTATTGCAATCATCGCGATCCTGATCGCACTACTCCTCCCAGCCGTTCAGCAGGCAAGAGAATCTGCACGCAGAACGCAGTGCAAGAACAACCTGAAGCAGCTCGGTCTTGCTCTCCACAACTACGAGAGCACCTATGGTATGTTCCCACCCAGCCGCATTAATCTTTCGACGCCATTCGTCTTTCAGCAGACCTGGAATGTGATGGTTCTGCCGTTCCTCGAACAGGCAAACATGTATCAGCAGTACAACTTCAACCGCAACTGGTTCGATGCGTCAAATGATCCAATGACAACCGTGCAGTTGTCGGCCTTTGTCTGCCCTTCAACACCCGGCGAACGTCCAACCCCGCCATCATCACTCTATTCTGCAATGACTGGCGGAGTTCGAACAGATCAGCCACGGTGGGGTTACACGGACTATGGTTCCATCAATGCAGTTCGCAATGCATTCATCGTGATGGCTGGCATGCCATCCATTGGAACGAAGGATGCAATGGGATGTCTGGGACGAGGTCCAGGCGGAACCAGAATTAGCGAGATCACCGACGGAACATCCAACACGATGATGCTGGCTGAAGATGCCGGTCGTCCCCGCCAGTATGTAGGTCGCGTTGTAGCGAATAATCCACGTGTGGGAAATCCGGCATTTGGCCTCCCGTTCACTGCTGACGGCTGGGGCTGGGCCGATATCAACAACGGGTTCAGTGTTGATGGAGCAAACTCTGCCGGTCTGCAGAACAATACAAGCGGAAGCGGTGGCACCACGATCGTCGGTACCTGCAGCATGAACTGCACGAACGACAGTGAGTTGTATTCGTTCCATATCGGTGGCGTTCAAACAGTTCTTGCTGACGGGTCAGTTCGATTTGTCAGCGAAAACATCAACGCAGGAACTCTCGTGGGACTCATCACTCGTCAGGGTGGGGAAGTGGTCGGCGAGTTCTGATCAACGTCACTGAACTCTTCACCTCACATGAAGTACGGCCAGCTCGGGCAGAAATGCCCGAGCTGCATTCACTTTGAGGCCACTACGCTGAAGTCTGCGAAATAAACATAGACGCACAGCACAAATGTGATGAGCGCCAGTCCAATTGGAATCGCGGGTTTCCATGGTGTCAGATCAATTTGAGCATCCTCTGAAGGCACCCATCGAGTCGGTCTCGGCGAGACAGTTGAGGCGATAAACATGAAGATCACCAATCCGGCAAACACAATTCCAAAGAAGTGGAATGAATGGAGCCAGGCCATGGCCTCCTTGATCGGCGTGACGAACTCGACGACTCCCATGATGACGCATCCCGCAATCAGCGACAGGTTTGCTGACCACGCAGGTACTCGACGATTGACCAAACCCGCAACAACAACTGCAAAGATCGGTATGAAGTACAGACCATTCATCGTCTGCAGATAAGCAAAGATGCTCTTTTGATCCTGAAGCAAAGGAGCGGCCAGCATAGAAGCGATCGCAATGATCCAGCCAAACCGCTTTCCGGAATCAATTACCTGCGCTTCGGTGGCATCGGGCTTCAATAGCTTCTTGTAGACCCCAAGACTAAACATCGTTGCCGTACTGTTCAGAACAGAGTTAAAGCTGCTGAGAATTGCTCCGACAACAACGGCTGCAAAGAAACCTCGAAAATGTGGCGGCAGGACATTTCTCACGAGGTGCCCATACGCCTGATCTGCCTTCAGGTCCTCTGCAGAATAAAGGTGAAAGGCAATAATCCCGGGAAGAACCAGAATCAGCGGTGCAAGAATCTTAAGTACACCTGCAATCAGCACCCCCTTCTGCCCTTCCTTCAAAGTCGACGCAGCAAACGCACGCTGAATAATCTGCTGGTTCGTGCACCAGTAAAACAAGTTCAGCAGCAACACCCCTGTAAATAATGTGGAAAACGGGACTTGCTGATCAGCGCTCCCCAGTGAATTGAACTTCTCCGGATGGGCTTCCCTTAATGTCGCGATTGCAGCGAGTGGCGAGTCGGCGTTAATCGCTTTCAACCCAAACCAGCTGATCGCAATGCCTCCCACCAGTAGCCCAAAACCATTCAGAGTATCACTCACCGCAACGGTCCGAAGACCTCCAAAAATCGCATAGATTGACCCCAGAATTCCGACCATCCAGACCATAACCCACAATTCTACCTGTGGATTGCTGGTCCCAAGAATTGTTTTCATATCCAGGATGCCATTCAATCCGGTCGCCCCCGTATACAGGATGATCGGCAGTGTCAAAACTGCGTAGGCAATGATGAAGATGAAAGAAGTGATCGAGCGAGTTGCCGAGTCGTATCTCATCTCAAGAAACTCAGGAATGGTTGTGATCCCGCAGCGAAGATAGATCGGAAGAAATATCAATCCCATGATCACCAGAGAAACACCGGCAATCACTTCCCAGGCCATCACGCTGATCCCATCCGAAAACGCTGAACCATTGAGCCCAACCAACTGTTCAGTGGATAGATTTGTCAGCAACAGCGAACCCGCGATGTAGCCACCCGTAAGCGTTCTGCCCGCAAGGAAATAACCAACGGAAGTGTCATGACGATCATTGCGCGTCAATAGCCAGGTCAGCAAACCGACCATCGCGGTGAAGAAAACGAACGATCCCAGTGTCAATGGGTCCATGATTCTGCCCGTTTTTTGAATAAGAATCCCGCTGAAACAGGATTCTGAGTTGTCATGTGTACACAAGAATTGAACGGGGAAGGATAACAGTCAACAACGCATCGCTGCACGCATCGAAATGCAGCTTTTTCAAAAAGAGGCGTTCAGCTTGCCAGGATCACCAGAAATCGGGAACATCCCGTTTCAAATGATTTCCTGTCTTCGAAGGATTGGTGACTATGCGTTTGTACTTCGCTCTTGCTCTCGCCGCACTTCTGTCGATTCCTGTCGGTGTTGCGGACGAAAATCGACCTTCTGAACCCAAAAAAGTTCGAACCGACTGGGCTGAGATCCAACTGAGCGGCTCCTATCCTGAGAGTCAGCAAATGCCCGGCCTTTTCGGAGAACTCAGTGAGTCTCTTCCGGTCTGTCTCGACAGACTTCGACAGGCAGCAAAAGACAAGGCCATCAAGGGTGTTTTACTGCGACTTGATGGAGTGCAGGTGGGATGGGCGAAGCTGCACGAACTTCAGATTGCGATCGAATCAATCCGCAGTGCCGGGAAACCGGTTTGGGCATTTACGACGGATGCCAGTACCAAAGACTATCTGCTTGCGTGCTCATGTGACCGAATTCTGATCCCGGAGTCTGCGACTTTGATGCTGACCGGATTGCGGGCGGAAGTCACGTTTTACCGCAACCTGTTTGATATGCTCGACATCAAAGCCGAAATGCTGCGGGTTGGTGCATACAAGTCGGCCGCCGAACCGTACACGCGAACGGAGATGAGTCCTGAGTTTCGTGCGGAAATGGAAGAGATCCTGAATGACTACCATACGTTGACAATTCAACACATCGCAAAACGACGCAGCCTCACGGAAGAGAAGGCGTCCGAGATTATTGACGAAGGCCTGATCTCAGCAGCTCGTGCCAAAGAACTTGGACTGATTGATGAGCTGGCATACACAGATCAGCTGGAATCACTTATCCAGGGTGGTGATGCTTCCCTGGACCTTCGGATGCGTAAAGATTATCGAAAGAAGAAACCGGACACTGAACTGACACTGTTTTCTCTGATGGAAGTTCTGAGTGGTGGCGAGCAGCAGGCCGCCAATACAGCACCACGAATCGTTGTGCTGAACGCAGAAGGTATGATCGTCACGGGGAATGCTCCTACTGGATTACTGGGAGAAGCCAGCATCAGCTCTGATCGCTTCGTTCCGCTGATCGAGAAGATCGGAAAAGACCCAAATGTGAAAGCAATTGTACTGCGAGTCGACAGTCCTGGTGGAAGTGCACTCGCCAGCGATTTGATCTGGCGAGCACTTGAGGCAACCGGTAAGCCTGTTGTTGCGAGTATGGGAGATACAGCGGCCAGCGGTGGTTACTACATCTCCATGGGGGCTGATCGAATCTATGCAGAACCAGGAACTCTGACAGGATCCATTGGAGTTGTCGGCGGAAAAGTCTCGTTCGAAGGCCTGATGAAAAAAGTGGGCGTGACGACATCTGTAATTCGCCGAGGTCGCAACAGTGGTGTGCTGAGTATCACCGAGGGTTTCTCAGATTCTGAACGCGAAGCGATGCAGAATATGCTGAATACCATTTACACGCAGTTTACTCAGAAAGCCGCCACGGGACGAAAGATGGAGTATGACAAGCTAGAAGCGCTGGCTCGCGGTCGCGTCTACACAGGTCACCGTGCGAAAGAACTTGGGTTGATTGATGAAATCGGCACGCTGGCAGATGCAGTTGCTTATGCTCGCAAACTTTCAGACGACCCGGATTCAAAGCTGGAAATCGAAACACTTCCAAAACCTTCCAGTCCACTGGAAATGCTGCTCGGGGGAGAACGCCCTGCAACAGACCCGCTCGCTTCGCTGTCAAAACAACTGCCGGAAGCACTTGTCCCCGCAATTCGCCACTGGTCGGCAATTGAGCAGTTAGCGAAAGAACCCGGCCTGACAATCCTTCCATACGCGGTTACGATTGAATAACGTCACTGAAAGAAGGAGTCGACCCGTGCAGGAATTTCAGACAACTCAACAACTCTGTTCAACCCGATGTGTGCCCTGCGAAGGTGGGGTGCCCAAAATGACGATGGATGAGATTCAGGCACAGTTGAGTGCAACGCCGGGCTGGGAGTATGCTGCTCAGCCCGATCGAATTCGAAAGTCGTGGGTTGTTCGAAATTTCGCAGCAGGAATGAACTTCTTTCGTGAAGTCGAACGTGTTGCTGAGAGTGAAGGCCATCACCCGGATCTTCATCTCGTCGGATTTCGAAACGTCACTATCGAAATCTGGACACATGCGATCCAGGGCTTATCGATCAATGACTTCATTCTGGCTGCTCGCATTGATCAGCTTCCCATTGAACTCCGCTCAGCAGCTCGCTGATTTTCTCCGAAGGAACTCCCGTGACTCGTTTCCCACGAATGTGCAATCTCCGTCAGCGTTTTGACTGTCCGCGGGTGGACGATATTCCAGCTACTGTCAAAGCTCAGATGCAAAGCCTTCACCTTGAACAGAAGGTCAAGCCTGGACAGTCAGTGGCAATCAGCGGTGGCAGTCGCGGAATCGCGAATATCGCCCTGATTCTGAGGGAAGTCGTCCGACATTTTCAGAGTCTGGGAGCGAAACCATTCATCGTCCCTGCCATGGGAAGTCATGGAGGCGGAACAGTTGAAGGCCAGCTAAAGGTTTTGAAGGGATTCGGCGTCACAGAGGATTACATCGGCGCTCCGATTCGCGGAACGATGGAGACTGTCATTGTCGCAAAGACAAACAAAGGCCTGCCCGTACATTTTGATCGTTTTGCTTCAGAAGCCGATCATGTGTTTGTCTGTAACCGAGTCAAACCACATACTCGTTTCGTAGGTCCGATTGAATCCGGTCTCCACAAGATGATGCTGATCGGATTGGGTAAGCACGAGGGAGCGAAGGTTTATCATAGAGCCATTCTGGATAACAGTTTTCCGGAAATCCTCGAATCTGTGGCGGAGCGTGTTTTGAACGTCTGTCGCGTCTGTGGTGGACTTGCGATTATTGAGAACGCTGAAGATGAAACGGCGATGCTCGATGCTGTGCCACCCGAAAAGTTTGCTACTCGAGAGCCCGAGCTCTTGAATCTGGCAAATCAGTGGCTTCCACGACTGCCGTTTCCCGATGTGGATTTGCTGATTGTCGACCATATTGGAAAGAACATCAGCGGTCTCGGAATGGACGCAAATGTCATCGGGCGAAAGTTCATTGATCACCTCGCAACCCCTCGCGACCTCGCCCGCTGCCGCCGCATTCTTGTTCGCTCACTGACGCCGGAAACGGAAGGAAATGGTACCGGTATTGGGATCGCAGAATTCACAACAGAACGCTGTGTTCGTCAGATTGATCCTGTCATTACCAGAATCAACTGCATCACTGGACTGCACCCGGAAGCTGCGATGATCCCCATCACCCTGCCCACGGATGCCGCCGCCGTTGAGGCAGCTCTTCAGACAATCGGACTTGTCGAACCTGAAAATGCTCGAGTCATCCAGATCAGCAACACCCTGCACCTGACCAAAGTTCGAGTCTCCGAAGCGTATTTTGAAGAGGTTCGACAAAACCCAAATCTTAGCTTCGATGGCAACCCGTTCGATTTCCCCGTCAACCCCGACGGCTCAATGTCTGACGTCGATTAAAGTAGCAGGCACATTCCATGTGCCGTCCGCTGCACTCCCTGCTGCGCCGGCGGACGGCAGACGGAGTCTGCCTGCTACTGTAGCAGGCACATTCCATGTGCCGTCCGCTGCACTCCCTGGTGCGCCGGCGGACGGCAGACGGAGTCTGCCTGCTACAGTAGCAGGCACATTCCATGTGCCGTCCGCTGCACCCTGGCTACGTTATCCGAAAAGTTCCAGGATTGGCTGACCTGAGCTTGCGGGAAGAGTAAATCCGTCGGGGCTTAGGCGAGTGGCGGGGTCGATGTCGAGTGCATGAAGGATTGTGGCGCTGAAGTCTTCAGGCCGTACTGGCTTTTCTCGAACATATGCGGCGGTATCGTCCGATTGACCATACACTAATCCTCCCTGAATCCCGGCCCCGGCCAGCATTGCCGAATAACAGTTGGGCCAGTGGTCTCTGCCAATTGCGGAAGCCCCTCGGCTGATTTTCGGAGTTCTTCCGAATTCTCCAACGAGCACAACCAATGTCTCGTCCAGAAGCCCTCGATCCGTCAGGTCTTCCAGCAGAGCCGCGACCGCCATATCACAGCGAGGCAGTGCCCAGCCGAGTCCATTCCAGCCGTTGTCAAAGATACCGATCCCTGCGTTACCATGCATATCCCATGTTTCGACGCTGACAAATTTCTCGTTCGCCGCAAGGCCGGTCCACGCCACAACGTTGACCAGCCGCACACCGGATTCAATCAACCGCCGCGCCATCAACAGGTTTTGTCCAAAGGGATTTCTTCCATAGCGATCCCGAACTGAAGGTGGCTCCTGTTCCAAATCAAAAGCCTGCTGAGACTCTTCGGTACTCAGCAGTGTCATCGCACGTTTCTGAAAGTCCGACAGGACTCGGTTTGCCGGATCACCTGAATCAGCCTCCAGCATACGAAGACTCTGAAGGAGCTCCCAGCGTATGCGAAGTCGATCTGCTCCGACATCCTCTGCCGATTCAAAAGCACGCACACGAAATCCGGATGTTGCCGGATTGTCGTCGTGTCGTTCTCCCAGAACCAGGGGCGCGTGTGACATTCCAAGAAAACCACCCGTCAAATACGCTGAATCTGCCGGCGCTGCACCGCCGCCAAACTTCTGCAGCCAGACATGAGCCGGAAGTCCATCATGAACGGGCCTGAGTCGAGTAACAATCGAACCAAGCGATGGTGAATCGCGACGTGGATCGGAACGACCGGCCAACAGCATCTCGTTGGCAATATTGTGCACGGGAACTCCGTGGCTCATCGATCGAATCACACAGTATCGATCTGACAGTTCCGCCAGTCGCGGCATCAGTTCGCCAACCTGAAGACCAGGTGTCCGAGTGGAGATGGGGCGATATGGACCGCGAATCTCTGCGGGTGCCGCCGGCTTGGGATCCCAGGAATCCAGCTGGCTCAGTCCTCCATACTGATAGATGAAGATGCAGGACTTTGCAGAGTTTCCTCGACCTTCAGTAGCCTTGTTGGCCAAAAGGTCTGCGAGGCCAACCATCGGAAGACCACTTGCGGCAAGTGCGCCAATGCCGCCTGCATGAAGCAGACGTCGTCGAGTCAGACGTCGTTGAGTAAGCGGTCGTTGAGTCAATGCCATGTCGGCCCATCTTCGATTGAGAAAGGGCAGGACCAGACGAAGGTCTGGCGGGTTCCGGAAGTTCACTCACACCCGAAATTCACCGAAGGCCTAACACTCACCGAAGGTTAAAGATCTAATCGAGGTCGAAACGGGGAGCTGCAAACTCGTCATCTACCGGTACCGTGGTGGTGGATGGTGCAGGGCGGTTCTCGGTGGTTGGGCGAGTTGTGGAAGAGGCAGGAGGTGTGTAGTTCAAAGTTCGATCGGTCTCACGAGACGCATTTCGAAATTCGTCCTGGAAACCTGACATACCCTTCTTGAACTCAGAGAACCCCTTACCCAGATTGCGAGCAACCTCTGGAAGCCGTTTGCCGAATAACAGGAGAGCAATAATGCCAACGATGAGCATCTCCTGAGGCCCGGGGCTTCCGATGAACGACAACAATGGCTTTTGTGCCAGGATTTGTGTGAGAAATGATGACATAGGAAAACTCCTGGAATCGCTCGCAGAGATCAGTTTGGTCGTGCGGACTCGACGTCCGAACCACCATTTTCCTCATTGCCCTCTTTGATCCCCTTCTTGAATGCGCCAAAGCTCTGCCCCAGAGACATCATTGCTCCGGGAAGTCGCTTTCCAAACAGAAGGACGATGATCACCAGCAGGATCACCAGTTCAAGATGACCGGGCATGCCAAAAACGGCCAATACGGACGTGCCCTGTCCGATGCCGGATACGATATTTGCGGTTGACTGGAACATCGGAAATACTCCGAAGCTGTTGTGAGGCGGGATGTGACTGACGAAATTGTAACGTGTGAGCGTGTCGGAGTCGCTGGTCTGTCAGTGAAATTCCTCTGCTCAATGGTGGGTTTCTGCGAAGAGGCGGAAAAAAAGGGCCGCGAATCTCGTTTAATCGGAGCATTCTGCCAAAAATGATAACCCGGGAGTGTGGAGTTGCAATTGGTATTCATGGACAACTGATGCCCACCGTGAGCGTTTCTTTTTCTGGTGATTGATTACAATCTGCATTCGCCCGCCGAATACTCGTTCCTCCCCACCCTGAAACAACCCTTATTCCGAAGTCAGGAATTCTGCACGCAATCATGACTCAGCTCAACAAATACAGTAGCCGCATCACCCAGCCTGCATCGCAGGGAGCTTCTCAGGCAATGCTTTATGCGACCGGCATGCAGCCGGCCGACATGAACAAACCGCAGATTGGGATCTCCAGCGTCTGGTACGACGGCAACCCATGCAATATGCACCTGATGGATCTCGCTGCAAAAGTACGCGAAGGTGTCGAAGCAGCCGGCATGGTCGGAATGCGGTTTAACACAATTGGCGTCAGTGACGGGATTTCCATGGGCACGGACGGCATGTCCTATTCCCTTCAGTCTCGCGATTTGATCGCCGACTCGATCGAAACCGTGATGTCTGCACAGTGGTATGATGCCAACATCTCCTTGCCAGGCTGTGACAAAAACATGCCCGGTTGCCTGATTGCCATGGGACGCCTGAACCGACCATCGCTGATGATTTACGGTGGAACAATCCGGGCAGGTTGTGGACTGAAGGGCGAAAAACTGGATATCGTTTCCGCATTCCAATCCTACGGAGAATATCTCGGTCACAAGATTGACGATGAACAGCGGCAGAATATTGTCCGCAAGAGCTGCCCCGGTGCCGGTGCGTGCGGAGGTATGTACACAGCCAATACGATGGCATCCGCGATTGAAGCACTCGGTATGTCTTTACCCTACAGTTCTTCAATTCCGGCCGAAGACCCGGCGAAGCTGGACGAGTGTTTTCGGGCCGGGGCTGCCATTCGTGTGCTGCTCGAAAAGGACATCAAGCCCAGCGACATCATGACACGCACGGCATTCGAAAACGCCATGGTGATCGTGATGGCTCTCGGTGGATCCACCAACGCAGTTCTTCACCTGATTGCCATGGCACGTGCCGTGAATGTCCCCCTGACCATTGACGACTTCCAGAAAGTCAGTGACCGCATCCCTTATATTGCGGACCTGAAGCCAAGTGGGAAATATGTGATGGAGGATGTTCAGACTGTCGGAGGAACTCCGGCCGTCATGAAGTATCTGCTCGAAAAAGGACTTCTGGATGGCAGCTGCATGACCGTGACTGGCAAGACGATTGCCGAAAATCTGGCTCCATTGCCAGGGTTAACTCCCGGACAGTCCATCATTCAGCCAATCGAGAAACCGATTAAGTCGTCAGGCCATATTCGCATTATGCGGGGCAACATGTGTCCTGACGGTGCCGTTGCAAAAATCACGGGCAAAGAAGGTCTTGTCTTCTCAGGGACAGCCCGTTGCTTCGATTCTGAAGAGTTGATGCTCAAGGGCCTTGAAGAAGGCAGGATTGCAAAGGGTGATATTGTGATCATCCGCTACGAAGGTCCAAAGGGCGGTCCAGGCATGCCGGAAATGCTCACACCAACTTCGGCAATCATGGGTGCAGGACTTGGCAGCGATGTTGCTCTCCTGACCGACGGTCGCTTCAGCGGCGGTTCACACGGCTTCATCGTCGGACATGTCACTCCGGAAGCTCAGGTCGGCGGCCCAATCGCTCTCGTGAAAAATGGTGACAGAATCATCATCGACGCGGAAAAGAACGAAATCAATATCGACATCACCGCCGCCGAACTCGAAACTCGCAGAAAAGCCTGGGTGGCTCCTCCATTCAAAGCTCAACGCGGCACTTTGTTCAAGTACATTCGTTCCGTAAAATCAGCCTCTGAAGGTTGCGTCACCGACGAAGACTGATTCTCCTGTAACAATCCGGAGTTTCTCCGTACACGACTGCCCTCCACGTGAAAGCGGAAGGCGGTCGTGTGAAAACCCACGGTGGTCTGACAGGCTCTAATCTTTCAGGGAGACTGATCTGTGGCAGAATTTCAACGGATTCCGTTCGTTAGTCTCTGCTTTCGATTCGTTCTCCAACTGATTTATATTTTACTCATCCCCTTCTTCATCCCGGTGGTGTTTGGTTTAAGCCCGGTCTCAGGTTCAAACCCTGATCCCGGGCCAGATTTTAACAGAGATGTCCGCCCCATCCTGTCGAACCATTGCTTCCAGTGTCATGGGCAGGATGCAGAAACCGACCGCATTCGGCTTGACTTGCAGGAGTCCGCGTTTGCGTCCGGTGCCATCAAACCGGGGCATCCGGAAGACAGTGAAATCATTCGTAGAATTACGAATGTAAACGCCGATGAAAAAATGCCGCCCGAGCACGCGAACAAACCGCTGTCGGACGCTCAGATTGAAACTCTCAGGCAGTGGATTTCAGCCGGTGGACGCTACGATCAGCACTGGGCGTTTCGGCGAATTGAAAAACCTGTCGTACCTCGTCGGGAAAACGACACCTGGTCCCACAACGAAGTTGATGCCTTTATCCTGGAGAGACTCGAGGCCGCCGGACTTCAGCCTTCACGAATTGCAAACCGCGAAACCCTGATCCGAAGGGCATACCAGGATATGCTCGGGCTGCTGCCAACTCCCGAAGAGACAGACGCTTTTGTTCGTGACGAATCGCCCGACGCATGGGATCATCTCATTAACCGAATTCTCTCCAGCCCGCATTATGGAGAACGCTGGGGCCGACATTGGCTCGATCATGCACGCTATGCAGATTCGAATGGCTATACGATCGATGGAAAACGTGAAGCATGGCCATGGCGGGACTGGGTCATCCATGCGTTCAATTCCGATATGCCGTTCGATCAGTTTACAGTCGAACAACTTGCCGGTGATCTGCTCGCAAATCCCTCCACTTCTCAACTCGTCGCCACCGGGTTTCATCGAAATACGATGATTAACGAAGAAGGGGGTGTAAAACCGGATCAGTATCGAAATGAAGCAATTGTCGATCGAGTCAATACAACTGGATCGGTCTGGCTTGGTTTGACCATCGGATGTGCTCAATGTCATTCTCATAAATTCGATCCGGTCACGCACGAAGAGTATTATCGTTTGTATGCGTTCTTTAATGGCGCATCGGATTCAAACAACGCCGGAGATACAGTCCCGGTTTATCGCGATGAGATGTTTGGATTTTCACCGAAGCAGCAGCAGATTCGCGACAATCTTCGGCTGCTGGAAGAACAACTGAAGGCCATGGAAGATGCTTCGAAAACCGACGCATCACTTGCGACGATCGACTGGAATTGGCAACCAGCAGAGGTTCGATCCGCAATCAGTGAAAGCAATTTCCGGTTCATTCGACGTCAGGATGCGGCATTCCTTGCCAGTATGAGCTTTGCCGAAAATGATGCGTATCTGATTGATATCGTTCCCCCGGTTGTCAGCCCGCCGGAAAACGGACGGCGACTGACCGCACTTCGCATTCGTGTTCTGCCGGATCCGTCACTCCCCATGAACGGCCCTGGACTGGCTGACAATGGCAATTTTCTGCTGTCCGAAATCGAATTAAAGGTCGATGGGGCCGTCGTCCCATTTCAAATCGCATGGGCCGATCATAGTCAACCCGGTTATCCAGTAGCGGACGCGATTGATGGGAGCAAGGATACTGGCTGGGCGATCAACGTCGATGCAGATCAGGCGTCTCGCGGTATTCAGATGAATGTCGCCCATGAAGCAATCTTCGTCGTTCCTGCGGGAGTTTCGTTCACTGATCAGCCAGTCACGCTGGTTATGAAACATGCTCTCAACAAGATGTACCTCGTCGGCTGTTTTTCGGTTGAAGTCTCATCCATACCGCTGCCGGTATCACTCTCCAGCCGTACAACGGTGCAGAACGCCGGAAAGACACTTAGTGACCTTAAAGCTCAAGTGGAATCTCTGCGAGAGTCTCTGCCCGGCAAAGGAATTCCGACTCTGCAGATGATTGTTCGTGAATTGCCGCAGCCTCCTTTGACCTACCTTCTGAAACGTGGTGATTTCCTGGCACCTGATCGCGAACGCGGTCCGCTGAGTCCGGGTATTCCGGCTGCTCTCGGACAACTCTCGCCGGATGTTGCTCCAAATGGCAGGCTGCAGCTTGCAGCGTGGTTGACTTCCAGAGACAACCCTTTAACAGCCCGAGTCTATGTCAATCGAGTCTGGCAGAGGCATTTTGGTCGAGGACTCGTGGAGACCGACAACGACTTTGGCTACCAGGGCACACCTCCATCACATCCGGAACTACTTGACTGGCTTGCCGCTGAGTGGATGGACCGTGGCTGGTCCATGAAGGAACTCCATCGAATCATCCTGAAGTCCGCAACCTGGCAGCAGAACAGCAATGTCACCGCTGACTATGCTGCCGTCGATCCGGACAATCGGCTGCTGGGACATCAGCAGCGGTTTCGAGTTGAAGCGGAGATCGTCAGGGACCAGTTACTGGCTGCCAGTGGCCTCCTGCAGCCGACGATCGGCGGACCGGGCTTCTTTCCTCCCCAGCCGGAAGGCGTTTACGATTTTACTCAACACAAAAAAGAATGGCCGGTCAGCACTGGTTCAGATCGATACCGACGAACCATGTATACAACGTTCTTCCGAAGCGCTCCGTATCCCCTTCTGACAACATTTGACAGTCCTGACTTCAGCACTGCGTGCACGCAGCGAGTCCGATCAAATACGCCACTGCAGGCTCTGACACTCGCAAACGACAGCGTGATGCTGGAAATTGCGGTTGGTCTTGCGGATCATCTAATGACACAAAATCTCGGACCAGAGGCCATTAAGAGCGGTCGATTACCGATGACGGACGAGGAGTTCTGCCGCACGATGTTCCGCTGCTGCCTGACGAGGACTCCTGCGTCAGATGAAGTTCAGACACTTCTTGAGTTTTACTCGCGGGAACTGTCCCGATTCACGGATTCGCCGGATCAGGCGACTGCGTTTGTTTCGTGCTTCAGTCATCAGCAAACCTCCGACAGGATTCCTCAACTGGCTGCCTGGGGCAGTGTTGCTCGAGTTCTTGTCAATACCGATGAATTTGTGATGCGCAATTAAGGGGCTGATCCATGGTGAATGAATCTGCGGTGACGCGTCGCTATTTTCTGGAGTCTGCGCCTCTCGGCATCGGAGCGATGGCACTCGCACAAATGGGGGCTGGCAATACTGCCGGAACTGCTTCCGCAGACGAATCAGCATCAGCTCGAACCAACAGTCGTCCAATGCAGGAACGGCCTGCGCCAAAGCCAGGGCGGATCCGGAACGTGATCTTTATGTTTATGGCAGGAGGTCCAAGCCAGCTCGAATTATTTGATCCCAAACCTGAACTCAACAAGTATCACGGGCAGCGACCACCTCAACATCTGATCGAAGGCAGACGATTTGCGTTTCTGAAAGACGACGCAATGCTGCTGGGTACGAATCGTCGTTTCCAGAAGTGGGGTGAATGCGGCATGGACCTCAGCGACCTGCTGCCTCATCATCGGAGTATCGTCGACGATGTCTGCTGGCTTCGTGCTGTCGCTACCGATGTATTTAATCACGGGCCCGCAAAACTGTTTATGAATTGCGGGTTTCAGTCCCCCGGTCGACCAAGCCTGGGTTCATGGGTCACTTATGGTCTGGGAAGTGAATCTGAAAACCTCCCTGGTTTCGTCGTATTACAATCCGGCCCGCGAGGACCTCGATCAGGAAATACCCTCTGGTCCAGCGGATTTCTTCCAACGTCGTTTCAGGGCGTCCCGTTCCGGGGCAAGGGAAGTCCAATTCTTAACCTGTCCAATCCGCCCGGGGTCAGTCGGCCAGCTCAGCAGGACTTTGTCGATACGCTTCGGAAACTGAACCAGAATCGACTCGACACGGTTTCTGATCCTGAAATTGCGACTCGTATCAATGCCTACGAAACCGCCTTCGCAATGCAGATGTCTGCCCCGGAATTGACGGAACTGCAGGGAGAAACGCTGGAGACGCTCCAAAGCTATGGTGCAGTTCCCGGCGAAGCATCATTTGCCAACAATTGCCTTCTCGCTCGTCGCATGGTGGAACGCGGCGTCCGTTTTGTGCAACTGTATCACACAGACTGGGATCATCATGGCACTAAGGGCTTCGATCTGAATGAAGCTCTGCAGAAGGCCTGCAAAGAAGTGGACCAGGCCGCCGCCGCACTTGTCATGGATCTCAGGAACCGAGGACTCCTTGAAGAAACTCTGGTGGTCTGGGGCGGCGAATTTGGACGCACTCCCATGGGCGAAGTTCGAGATCTCATGGGACGCGATCATCATATCGACGCCTTCACGATGTGGATGGCCGGAGGTGGCCTGAAGCCGGGATACCTTCATGGAACTACCGACGAACTTGGCTTCGGACCGATAGACGGACGACTTCATGTGCATGACCTGCATGCCACGATCCTGCATCTGCTCGGTTTCAACCACAAACAGCTCACGTACCGATTCCAGGGCCGAGATTACCGCCTGACAGATATTCATGGAAACATCGTTCCGGAAATTCTGTCATGACAAAAAGTACTCATCACGCTTCGTCGTGATGACGAGTACCGGCCCAACGCGACTAACGCCACAAAGGGACGGGACGGGCAGGAATGCCTGAGTGTTACCCACATTCTTTGTAAATCTGGCAACGAGCAGGTAGAGATTTCTTCGGGAAATGCTGGGAAAATTGATTGGCCCAATCTTTGCGTTGGTAGGTAATCA
>JAEUIH010000081.1 GCA_016795105.1 Planctomyces sp. | reverse complement strand
CGAACCAGCGCGGGACGGGCAGGAATGCCCATCCTACGACTTAGCCACCCTGCGCCGCTGCAGGACTCGAACCAGCGGGGGACGGGCAGGAATGCCCATCCTACGACTTAGCCACCCTGCGCCGCTGCAGGACTCGAACCAGCACGGGACGGGCAGGAATGCCCATCCTACGACTTAGCCACCCTGCGCCGCTGCAGGACGCAAACCAGCACGGGACGGGCAGGAATGCCCATCCTACATTTGGGCGCCGCATTCGGGTTTGAACTACTCGCTCGATCCGGAGTAAAATCCTTCTCACCAGGCAACGATCTGCAGCCTCAGACTGCTCTCGGCAGTATTTTTGCTCGACGATGGAACAGAAGTCCTCATGAATCCATACCAGTCCACAATCCCTTCACCGAATACCCCCAGAATCACCACCGCCTCGGCTCCATATTCCCCCGCCACAAATCGCCTGATCGTTCTTGCCACCGCTGCGGTCGTTGGCTTTCCCCTGTTCAGCGTAGCACTTGTCGTGGGGTTCTGGTTGTTCGCGTGCATGTACCTTGGACATTTTCCGATCCGTTACTCAGGCCCCAACAGTCCGGGTGCCGAGTTCGCTGAAGCCAAACACGTTGTTTCGCTGATTTTTTTCCTCCTTACCCCCTTTGTCGTCATGGCAACGTTCATGGGTCTGCTCAGTGGCTTGTTTGTTCCCGTTGGACGACTGAGAACGCGTGTTCTTGTTCTTCTATACTACATTGCTCAGAATGTCGGATTGTTTCTTCTTCTCTCAAGAGTCGATCGTCGTTTCATGATTATCGAATGGCTGACAGACTGAAGCGGCTCCGATCACCAAATGTAGCTTGGGCATTCCTGCCCGAGCACACCCCTGCGCCGCGGCAGGACTCAAACCAGCACGGGACGGGCAGGAATGCCCATCCTACGACTTAGCCACCCTGCGCCGCGGCAGCACCCGAACCAGCGGGGGACGGGCAGGAATGCCCATCCTACGACTTAGCCACCCTTGCGCCGCGGCAGCACCCGAACCAGCGAGGGACGGGCAGGAATGCCCATCCTACGACTTAGCCACCCTCCGCCGCTGCAGCACCCGAACCAGCGGGGGACGGGCAGGAATGCCCATCCTACATTTGGGGGGACTTACAGCAAGATTTCGTTAACGACGTGTACGGGTTCAACACCGGTGAGGCGGAAATCGAGGCCCTGAAATCGGACGGAGAGGCGTTCGTGGTCGATACCCAGCTGATGCAGGATCGTGGCGTGGAGGTCATGAACATGAATGGGGTTGTCGACCGGACCAAAACCGAATTCATCGGTTTCCCCGAAGACGGTGCCCGGGCGAAACCCTCCTCCGGCCATCCACATTGTGAATGCATCGATATGATGATTTCGGCCCGTCGATTCGCGGACTTCACCCATCGGTGTTCTTCCGAATTCGCCGCCCCAGATCACAATCGTGTTCTCCAACAGTCCCCGCTGCTGAAGATCGCGAATGAGTGCCATACAGGGACGGTCGATCTCCTGACAAATCGACGGCAAATGTGTTTCGAGATTTTCTGTTGGGCCACCATGATGATCCCAGTTCGTGTGATACAACTGAATAAATCTCACCCCGCGTTCGACAAGTCGTCGCGCGAGGAGACAGTTTCTGGCAAATGATGATTCACCGGGATCCTGAATTCCATACAAGCTCAACGTTTCTTTGGACTCACTGGATGTCTCCATCAGGTCAGGAGCACTTGACTGCATCCGATACGCCATCTCATACGCGCTGATTCGAGTAGCTATCTCCTGGTCTCCAGTGGCCACAAGACGTTTCAGGTTGAGCTCCCGAACAGCATCAACAACTCCGCGCTGTTGATCTGCGGTCACGTCAACGGGTGACGAGAGATTCAGAATCGGGTCCCCCGTGCTTCTGAGAGGAACTCCCTGATACGTTGTCGGGAGAATTCCGCTGCCCCATAAAACAGCTCCTCCACGCGGCCCGCGCGGACCACTCTGCAATACAACAAATCCTGGCAGATTGTCGCATTCACTTCCGAGCCCATAGGTAATCCACGATCCCATGCTGGGCCTTCCAAACAGTCCGCTTCCCGTATTCATAAACAGCTTGGCGGGTGCGTGATTGAAGAGATCCGTTTTGCAGGTTTTCACGATGCACAGGTCATCGACCATTGAAGCTGTCTGTGGTAGCAAATCGCTGACCCACGCTCCCGATTCGCCGTGCTGCCGAAACGTCCGTTTTGGTCCCAGCAGGTTGATCCGATGACTACTGTTCATAAACGCAAAACGCTTACCAGCGATGTAACTCTCCGGGATTGGCTGTCCGCTGAGCTCTGCCAGCTTCGGCTTGTAATCAAACAGTTCCAGCTGCGAAGGCCCACCAGCCATGAACAGGAAAATCACCGCCTTCGCCTTTGCCGGGAAATGAGAGTCCTTCGGTATCAATGGATTGCTGATCACTTGTTCGGACGAATCAGCAGTCTGGGCCGACGCCAATCTGCCGTTGTTCATCAGTGAGGTCAAAGCGATTGAACCCAAACCGACACCGCAATCACTGAAGAAGTGTCTGCGAGTTGCATCACGAAGCTGATGATTGTTTCTCATGGTATTACTCTCTGGAAATCGTTTCATCAAGATTCAGCAACACCCGCGCCGCATCGGCAGAACTTAGAGTCTCCAGCACTGAAAGCTCGTCTTGCTGAGGAACTCTGGATGTACAACGCCGAAACGCATACTCCAGCCCCTTATTCTCGATCAACAGCTTCAATGCCCCGGCAAACTCTATACTCGTCTGATCGTTCAGCAGAGTCAGCGCCTGAAGTGGAGTATTACTGCGAAGTCGTCGAGTACATGTGCTGTAGCCGTCCGGTGCATCGAACACGTTCAGCACCGGCGGAGGTGAGGCACGAAAGGCAAATGTATAACAGCCTCGACGATATCGATCTTCCCCCTGACTCACATTCCATGCATGCTTCACCTGCCCAGTCCCCATCACTCCGTCCGGTATCGGCGGATACACCGGTGGGCCACCCATTTTTTTCGAGAGAAGGCCACTCGCTACCAGCGCTGCGTCTCGAATCAGTTCCGCTTCCAACCGCAACCGCTGCTGTCGCCCGAGCAGATAATTGTGCGGGTCTTTTGCTCGCAGATCAGTCCTCTCAGTGGACGACTGCTGATAGGTAGCTGAAGTCACAATCAGGCGATGCAGCCGTTTCATGCTCCATCCCTGATCCATAAATTCAATCGCGAGCCAGTCAAGCAATTCGGGGTGCGATGGAAGTGTTCCCTGAGAACCAAAGTCACTCTCAGTTTCAACAATTCCACGTCCAAAGTACTGCTGCCAAATCCGATTCACAATAACTCGTGCCGTTAGTGGATTTTCACGGCTTGTTAACCATCGCGCCAGGTCAATTCGATTCGCGCGACCTCCCGAACTTTCAAGCGGATGGAGCAGGGCAGGGGTACCCGGAAATACTTCCGCATCCGGTCGAGTAAAATCACCTTTGATTAGTATTGTCGATTTGCGGGGAGACGCACGTTCCTGAAACACCAGCGTTGTGGGAGCTGAGTCAATTTGATTCCGAATGGATTTCAGGTCTTCGACGATTTTCTGAAAATCCAGATCGGTTTTCCCTGGACCTGCACCAAACAGGCTCCGCCACTGAGCATCTGATCTCTTTTTAGCCCCCTCCTTTAGTGCCGTTATCACTTCTTTTGGCAGAGATTCTCGGTCCTTGTCATTTAGACCAGCCTCCCAGTCGCCAAGAACACTCTGCCGCTCACGAATGTAATTCGCAGCAGCCTGCTCAAGCTGTCGAACCTGCTCATTCAGCCGCTGGCCATCTTCCGCAGAACCAAAAACCTTCATCGAAGGCTCGTCCTGATCGTTTAAGAATGCAAAGAGCTGGTAATACTCCTTCTGCGTGATTGGATCGAACTTGTGATCATGACACTGTGCACATCCAATCGTCAGTCCCAGCCAGACTGAACTCGTGGTGGCGACTCGGTCAAAAACGCTGTCAATTCGGAATTGCTCCGGATCAATGCCACCTTCCTGATTGATCTGAGTATTCCGATGAAACCCGGTCGCAACTTTCTGACTCTCAGAAGCGTCCGGTAAGAGATCTCCGGCAAGCTGCTCAAGCGTGAATTCATCAAACGACATATCAGTATTCAGCGCACTGATCACCCAATCCCGCCAGGGCCAGATTTGGCGGGGAGCATCGATCGAATAGCCGTGGCTGTCAGCGTATCGAGCCTGATCGAGCCACCACCGTCCCCAGCGTTCGCCGTAGTGTGGACTCGCAAGCAACTCATCAACCTTCGCTTCAATGGCCACGCGTGGATCGCGTCCAAAGTTGTTAAGAAATTCATCGATCTCTTCCGGTGTGGGCGGTAGTCCAATCAGGTCCAGATGCAGACGACGAATCAGTGTTTCCGGTGCTGCCATGGGAGATGGCGTCAACCCTGCGGCTGAGAGCCGATGCCGAACGAAGCGGTCAATCGGATGATCTGAACGCTGGTGACCGGGGGACTCTGGCTTCCCGGAGACGGTGTCCGGTGGTTCCAAACAGTCCGGCCTCAAATACGCCCAGTGCTTTTGGTATTCAGCTCCTTCTGCGATCCACCGCCGCAAGAGGTCAACCTGTACAGGGGTGAGCGATTTCCCTGTATCTTTTGGAGGCATGACCAGTTTGTCGTCATGACTCGTCACACGTTCCAACAGTGAACTATCGCCGGGGTTCCCTGGCACAATCGCGCCGGAAGCAATCGCACTCTCTCGCTCATCGAGTCGCAGTTCCGCTTTGCGGTGAGCTGCATCAGGTCCGTGACATGACACACAGTTCTCATAAAGAATCCGTCGAATACTCTGATTGAAGCTGACTTTCACCGCTGACTGTGCCTCGGCAATCTGCCCAGTCAGGACGATTCCCAAACAACTTGCGATCAGTGTCAGCATAAACAAACTCCCCAAAGTCGCCGGCACACGCCCCGTGCCCTCCTGGTTTAACGCAATCAATAATAACATCCGACAGCCCCCACCGCACGGCCCAAAGTCCTCATCACGCTCCGTCGTGATGAATGCCGCGCCGGTACGCTGCCTGGCCTGTAGGACCCGTCACAAAGGCCTTGGTGCACGGTGTTCAATCGCAGCCGGATGCTCGACATCACGGCGGAGCGTGATGAGTACTTTAGTCGTCATCACGCTCCGACGTGAAGAGTACTAAGCCCGGGGGAAAACACCCAGGCGCAAACTCTGCCAGAATTTCCTCGGCAGAATAAAGAGCGGGAACCTCGGTAAAAACGATCGATGTCGATCACTTCCTGAAAGACCGCAGAACAACAGGCATCAGACTCTCCTGCAACTATCCCCGTTTCTGCCACTTCGTCGAGAGTACTTCAATGCTCCTGACTGTTCTTCGTTCTTTGCTGTTGCCACCTGAATTCAGGAATACTCGACGCCGTCGCCGATACGCTGTTTGCGAGACACTCGAACGTAGACTACAGCTGTCTGCTGCTACGTATCAGCTCCTTCGAGATATCAACCTGCAGTCACCGGGTGCTGGTCATTCATCACCGCGCAACTTCACACAGGCCGGGGATGTTACCTATTTCGTCGCTGACACGCCGACAACAGGCACCGAGCTATGGAAGACTGACGGGACTGCGAATGGAACAGTACTAGTCAGGGACATTGCTCCGGGCACGGCAGCCGGAGCGCCGATGAACCTGACAAATGTGAATGGTGTTCTGTACTTTTCTGCGTATTCCGGCGAACACGGTACTGAGCTATGGCGATCCGACGGAACATTGAGTGGCACCACGATGGTGGCAGACATCGTCCCGGGATCTGAATCTTCGTTTCCTGTTGAACTCGTGAATCTGAATGGTCTTCTTGCCTTCACAGCCGCAACTCCTGGTGCCGGACGTGAATTGTGGATTTCGAACGGTTCGAATCTCGGAACTGGCCAGGTAGCCGACCTTCTCGCCGGTTCAGACAGTTCATTGCCGGACGATCTAACAGTCATTGGCCCGAACTTGTTCTTCTCTGCAAACGACGGTGTCCACGGGCGAGAACTCTGGAAGTCCAATGGAACTTTGGCAGGCACGTCGCTGATTAAGGATATTTCATCGGGAGCCTCTGGATCCTTTCCCTCGAACCTGACCGCTTCGGCCGGACGACTTTATTTCACAGCCAGTGATGATCCACATGGAACCGAACTCTGGACAACCGATGGATCTTCGCCAGGGACAGACCTGATTAGAGACATCAATCCCGGTTCCGGCAGCTCCTACCCGAGTCAACTGACAGACGTTTCCGGTACTCTTTTCTTCACCGCATATGAACCAGCATCCGGGACAGAGCTGTGGAGTAGCACATCGTCGTTCGAGTCCACAAACATCGTCGAGGATATACGGTCTGGCTCGATCAGTTCATCCATATCTTCACTCACAGCCGTCTCAGGTGTTCTGTTTTTCGCGGCTGACGATGGCACCAACGGCCGGGAACTCTGGCGTTCCGAAGGATCTGACACGTCGACCGTCATGGTGCGAAACATCGCCGCGACTGGAGACGCCAGCCCATTTTCCCTGACAAATGTCGGAGGAATCCTGATGTTCACCGCGCATACGACGACAGAAGGAAATGAACTCTGGCGTTCAGACGGAACTGAGCCAGGAACAACCTTGATACGCGACATTCGTCCCGGATTCCTCGACAGCACCAGCAGCGCTCTGTCCAACATAGCGGGAACGCTTTATTTCACCGCGACTAACGGAACCAATGGTTTCGAGCTCTGGAAGTCTGATGGCACAAGCCTCGGCACAACTCTGGTCAAAGACATCGAGAATGCGAATGCCAGTTCGCTTCCTGAGAAGTTCACCAATGTAAACGGAACTCTGTTCTTCACAGCAGACAATGGTCTTTCGGGCACTGAACTGTGGAAGACCGACGGCACAACAGCGGGTACCGTTCTCGTTAAGGACATTAACTCAGGTGTTTCAGGGAACATGATCGTCAATTTAACCCCGGTTGGAGACGTACTCTACTTCACAGCATTTACCGCTGAACTCGGACATGAGCTCTGGAGAAGTGACGGAACGACGTCCGGAACGACTTTGGTTCGCGATATCAATCCCGGTTCGGCGAGTAGTTACCCAGGTCACCTCGAGAACGTAGCGGGAACTCTATACTTTGCTGCAACGGCGACAGACACCGGACGAGAACTTTGGAGGTCTGACGGAACGGCCGAAGGTACCGTACTTGTAAAGGATGTTGATTCCGGAAGTGATTCTTCGTATCCCGAACATCTTACTAACGTGAATGGCTACCTGTTCTTCTCAGCAGATTCAGCCATGACCGGGACGGAACTCTGGATCAGTAACGGTACGGGACCAGGAACCTATCTCGTCGAGGATATCGTCCCGGGCCCCTCCAGCTCTCATCCAACAGAGCTCGTCAATGTCAATGGGTATCTTTACTTTACGGCTTTCGATTCCACGACCGGTCGAGAACTCTGGCGTTCAAATGGACTTCCTGAGTTCACGTCTCTCGTACTCGATATCAATCCCGGCACTGCCAGCTCAAATCCCGATGAGATCACACAGATTGGTACGAATGTCGTTTTCGCTGCTCAATCCGCATGGTCAGGCATTGAACTTTGGATCAGCAACGGCACTGCATTGGGGACATCGCTCCTGCAGGACATCAGTTTGGGAATCACATCGTCAGTTCCTCAAAACCTGACCCGTGTCGGTGAGACAGTCTATTTCTCCGCCAATGACGGTACCAATGGTCGCGAAATCTGGAAAACGGACGGTACATTCTTCGGGACACAGCTGGTGCACAACCTTCTCCCTCGTGTCACGGACGCCGGCCCGACAGCACTAACGGAAGTGGGCGGGCGTCTGGTGTTTTCTGCAACAGACGATCAGACTGGTCAACAACTGTGGAGCACCAACGGGACACCGGAAGGAACGGTGCGACATTCCAATGGTACATCGCAGCCAGTTGCACATAATCCCGAGTTGATCACTGAATATTATGGCGGTGTCGTCTTTCGCGCAACTTCAAGTCTGGCTGGCCAGGAGCTCTATACAATCTCACTGATCAACGTCCCACTGTTCATCAGCCCCACCCCCACGACAGTGGCCCAGACACCGGAATTCTCATGGACTCCGGTTTCCGGCGCGAATTCATATGAAACATGGATCAAGAATCAATCTACGAACGTCAATCCATTCCTTACCGTCTCTACGATCTCCAGTGCCTTTATACCGATTTCGCCTTTCGGAATCGGACGATACAACGCCTGGCTTCGAGCAGTGAATGCAATTGGACGTCCAGGAACATGGTCACCACAGTACAACTTTACAATCAACACACCAGTCCAGCTGACCCCGATCCTCCGCACTCAGGAAACAAGTCGCCCCACAGTCTCATGGACATCACTCCCGGGCGCTGTGCGATATGATCTGTGGCTTGATAACGTCTCAACCGGTTACTCTCAGTTCATTCGAAACACGAATGTTACAGGGACTTCGTGGACACCAACCTCAAATCTGCCTGTCGGACTCTATCGAGGCTGGTTTCGCGGAATCGATGCGTCCGGTTTGCCAGCTCGGTGGTCGACTTCTGTAGAATTCATCGTTGCACCGGCGCCGGTTCCTGGCGGACCGCTCAGTTCTACGTTCAGCGTCCGCCCGGCGTTTTCATGGAATCCAGTGACCGGAGCTACCCGCTATGACCTGATGCTCCGCAATCTCGATACCGGAGTCACTGTCTACGCTCCAACCGGACTCACAACAACAAGCTGGACACCCCCGGCAGATTTGCCAGCCGGGTTCTATCGGTGGTGGGTTCAGGGTGTGAGTGCTCAAAACGTCAGGACAGTCTGGTCCAATCCAATTGATATGAATATCGGTGGCCGTCCAATCACGGACCACCCCATCGGTGCCCCGGCGGATACGACTCCTATGTTTACATGGAGAGCCGTCGGAGGTGCCGCGACCTATCAAATCTGGGTCAATCGAACGGACGTCTTCGTCAATGGTGTCATCAATGTGCAGAATCTGACCGGAACCACATACACTCCTACGACACCATTGGTGAGTGGAACATACCGAGTCTGGGTTCGAGCAATCAGTACCACAGGTGCTCAAAGTGTCTGGAGCACTGATCGCGACTTTACCATCACTTCCATACTTCCGTCCGATCTGCGCCCCGGGCTCAATGACAGACTTTCTGAGCAACCGCTGTTCGAGATCTTCGCATCGCATCTCTCCAACGAATGGCTCACTATTGCTGAATCCACTCGGCGTTCCCCGAGCCCCCATCGATCAGTTCGGCTTCCAGAGGTTGAGTTCGTAACGCCAGATCCACTGCAAATGTCAGACGATGTTGACCGGCACTCAATTCGACATCCATCTCAGAAGCCACGTCAACAGGCTGATCATCGATCCTCAGCTCAAGACCTTCTGCTGAATTCAGTCGAATTCGCAGTAAACCCGGAGTTGTCACATTGAGGCGTGCTCGGACAAATCCAACGCCGGGGTTGTCGACTCCTCCTCGACTCCTGCCGGCAACGCCCGGGATCGAGCGGAGGGGCAGGGTACCTGACACCGAACTGTACTGTGACTTCCAGTTGAATGCCGGATCGTCGGTCGCTGACTGGCCATAGCTTGTTCGCTGAATCCTTCGAATGGCCTCGTCGGTCGGCTGCATCACATGCCATCCTCGGGCCAGCCGACGGCGTGAAACAGTAAACTCGGGAGTTCGTCCAAGCTCAGAAAGAAACCTGACTAGCCCGGCCAATTCAGCATCGGTGAGGGTATCCACAAGCCCTTCCGGCATCAGTGATACACCCTGCGATGATTCTTCGACATCACTTCGAGCTACATTCACCACGGTATTGTCAGCCAGTCGCAGTGTTAATGTCGTATCCGACTGCTGAATCTGAATTCCCGAAATCACTTTTCCCTCAATCGTGGCCACAACGATTGTGTGATAATTCTCCTTAACTTTGGCATTTGGATCGAGCAACGATTCAAGCAGATAATCCGGCTGAGCGCTCGCACCGAGACTCACCATGTCCGGTCCCACAAGGCCACCGGCTCCGGCAATTCCATGACATTTCAGACATCCGAGCTGTTCATTTCGGAAGACCTGTTCCCCCTGAGCTGCTGAGGCCGTCGTTCGGGCAAGTTCCAGCAGTCGGATGCGATCTTCCGCCGAGAGCGCCTTTCGACCTGCAATTTTCCCGGCTCGCTTCAATATCGTTTCGAGGTTTGCATCGGCACGTCCGGATTCACGAAGAGTTCGCAGCAGTTCTCTCGCAATCTCCGTATCCAGAGTCTGATCCTGAATTGCGGATGACAACAGTGACGAACCGTTCTTCATCGTCAAAAATGCGTGTGCCACAAGTCCAGCAGGGTCGCCTGGCTTCATGACGGACAATACCGACCCTGCAAGCGACGCTGCCTGTTCCGGTTGACCGGATGCAAGTTCTGCGAGTGCCGCAGCACGCAGGTTCATCGCGGTGCCTGATTCGGACGCAACATCCGCAAGCACCTGAAGCAATTCGGTATCTTTCCCCGCAGCAATCCCTCGGAATGCAGCAAGTCGATCCCCCGCGTCAGCAGACGAACTGCCTGCAACCTGTCGCAGCCGATCCTCTAGCGCTGCAATCTTCCATGTTCCAGCCGCTTCAAGGACGGCTCTCCGAAGCAATTCGTCTTCCGAATCCCACAATGACTCCAGGAGGCTGACGTCGCCACTCACTGAAATCGTCCGACCAGCAGTTGAAGTCAACAGAGTCTTCAGCGAAGCAGAATCTTTCTGCTCTGCTGCCATCCGAACCATTTGCGACAGCTGAGCCTCGCTGGCACTTCGAGCCATCAACCGAAGAAGCTGTCCTCTTTGGTCGGATGTCGTGTCGGCGGCATAAAGATTGCCGATAAGCCTCTCGAATGGCGCTTCTGTTCCGAGAGCGGAAAATGCAAAAAGAATCATCTGTGGATCATTGGCGAATGTCACTTTGCCTTCATGAAATGCTGTTAACCAGCGATCAGACAATTCTCGAGTTGTCAGCCAGAGTCCATAATCCAGAAATCGGTCCATAGGCTGTCGCAGCGGAAGCAGCGCCGTCTCGATGTTCACTGGCAAATCAAACTGATTCACAATCTCAGACGCTGCCGGATGCGATGTCTCCACTCCGGTGAACTCCGGATCAAGTGCCATCTGACGCTGGGAGTCTTCAAGTGGTGAATACGAAATCGCTCGCACCGCCTCAAGACGAACTCGAGGATGGGCGTCGGTAACAAGCTTCCGGAGCTTTTCGAATGACGATGGTATCTGATACTTCCAGTGACTCAGCAACCTGACGCCCGCGGCTCGTATCTTTGCATCTTCACTGGCAAGCAATTCGTTGAGCAGTTCTTCATCAACCACCCGCGCCGCCTGAAAGCACCACGCCGCTTCAAGATGGACGTGATCACGCTCCTCCTGAGTCAACTGCACCATGTCGAGCCATGTTCGCAATTCTGAAATAATGCCCGTCCCTCGCTGTCGCAGGAGTTGCTTCGCGGCCTGACGACGGAACCCGTCATCCGATCGAAGAGATTCAAACAACTCCACGTTCGAGGCCTTTGACAACATCGGCCAGCCACTCGTCTTCGCCCCCGTCCAGCGGACTCGCCAAATGCGACCGTGCGTGTGATCTCGCCGCTCGTCACGAAAGTCCACTTCGCCATGCTGAATAATCGGGTTGTACCAGTCTGCGATATAAATCGCTCCGTCCGGGCCAAGCTTCACGTCCACCGGACGAAAGGCCACGTGGTCCGACGCGATGACTTCCTGCTGCTCGCGGGAAACGAATCCAGAACCTTCTTCAGTCAGAGTAAATCGGCAGACTCGGTGGCCACGAAAGTCGTTCGTGATCGCACTTCCCTGCCAATCAGCAGGCAGGTTATGAGTTTCCACAAGCTCAAGTCCACAGTGCTTGGGACTTCCTGGATTCAACCCACTCAGGATGCGCGAAGCATCGGCCGCTGTAAAATAGTAGGCTCCCGGAATCACATAGTTGATTCCTTCTCCGCCAGCACCATCGGTCGCAAACGACTGACCAAATCGATCGAAATGGTGTCCCCAGGAATTCACGAGCCCGCGAAGAAACACACCCAATTCCAGTGTCTCAGGGCGAAATTGCCAAATCCCGCCTGCATTCAGCCTGCGAACTCCCCACGGTGTTTCAATGTGGCTGTGAATGTAGATCGATTGATTGAAATACAGGAATCCATCCGGCCCCCAGCGCAATGTGTGGAGAATGTGATGAGTGTCTTCTGTTCCAAAGCCTGACAGAACGACGTTCTTTGAGTCGGCGATCAGGTCTCCGTCCGTATCCTTATAGTGCAGCAGTTCTGTACTGTTCGCTACCCACGCTCCCCCGTCACCCGGAGCAATTCCGGTTGGAATCAGAAGTCCGCTGGCAAAGATGTGAGTTTCATCGGCTTTGCCGTCCTGATCTTTGTCTTCCAGAACAACAACTCGATCCGTCGATTGCTCGCCAGGCTTGATCTGAGGATAGACTTCCGAACTGACGATCCACAGTCGCCCATCCTCGTCAAAATTCATCTGAATCGGCTTCGCAATTCTCGGATCAGCTGCGAACAGCGTCACTTCAAATCCCTCGGGAACCCGAAACGTCTGGCGTTCCAGCTCCGGATCGGGGACGGGGATATCTTTCAGCTCCCGCTGTGCGAGCACGTCAGGGCTTATGACGACCGCGAAGATGATTCCGGCCAGCACACAAAACAAGCGATGCTTAAAATCAGATTTTTTCATCTCTGTAATTTCCAGTCTGTCCTGACTGCACACTCAAGGATTTCTCAGTAGTTGCCGACGGTGAGTGGCTGCTGGATGTTGGGGATTTGCTGGTGCTCGATGGCGGACGGCACTCGGAGTGTGCCTGCTACGGGGGGGACGGCACTCGGAGAGTGCGGTTATGGGAGTGTGACTTTGATCTGCCTCCATTGAGGCTTCTGCAGCTGATGGATTTCGGCTTCCAGCTTCTGAATGAAGGGATCAAACTGAGCAATCTCGACGGCGTTGTTCCCCTGTTCATGCTTACGAAAGCCGAACAGATAGGTGATATTCTGAGGACGCCAGCGATGAAAGTAGAGTTCGTTTTTGCGAATGATTGTCCGCACGAGCTGGTCGTATTGAACTCCTGCAGGGATCAGAAACTTCACCTCATTGGGGGCAGTGTTTTCAAACTGATGATTCGTTGGCTCAATGTGCTGGTCACAGTCCTGAACCTTAACTCGTATTCCATTCGCATCAATTCCACGAATAACAAGTGTTGATGGAAATGCAGAAAGTGCGGCAACTTTGACTTCAAATTCTAATGACTTGCTGGCTGCATCACCCCATACAACGTTTCGTACTTCTGCAAACCGAGTCATCACGTTCTTTGACGCGGGGTCGATCACGACTGATGCTGCACCGGCAGTCTGTGGCAGAAGACGATTCCTGGTCTCAAGTCCTGCAACTCGATAGCCGCGATCCTGGAAATGGATGCCGTTCTCCGTCCACCGAGACACAGCAGCATTCCAAAGCTCGGGATGCTCCTTCCGATCCGGTGTAAGACCTGAAAACTTCGCTTCCAGGTTCCAATCATGAGTAGTCAGCGCTTCTTCGAATCCGGTCATCATATCGACAAACGGAAATCGGCGTTCCTCAGCAATCTTCTGAACAACTGCTGCGAACCCGGCAATCTTTTGGTTGAACCGCGCCGGAGATGGCAATGGCTTCGGCGCCGGAAATAGTGGGTGCGGAGACATCAATACGATCGATGCTCCTGTGGTCTGAAGATCGTCCAGAAGTTTTCGATACTGAGTCTGAAATGCCTCTGTTGTGCGTCCGGAGGTCAAAGCGTCATTCTGACCATAACAAACAATAATCACGCTGGGCTCTTCGGCTCGCACGTGTTCAATCATTCGCAGGTATCCCTGAGCCGGAGCATCAAAGATACCTCTCGACTCTGCAAACACAGTATCCGCGTCCCATCCCAGGTTTCGGAACGTCACTCGGCGGTCACCCAGGGTCCCGACCAAAGCCGCTTCGAGGTGACCAAACTGTTGTTCACGTTCAAAGAATGTGGAACCCAGCAGGACAACATGGTCACCATCGACAAAATGAAACACGGTTCGATCGGTCGCCGGTGGCCTGACTGCGTCTTTCAGTTCCGAAGATCGTACAATGGAATACGTCGGTAACTGATCGTCAGGAGCCGCTGAAACCTCAGCCCAGTCTCTGTCATTAAAGTCCGTCTGCTGCCATCCAACTGGTGGACGAGCAATCGAGTGTTTCCAATTCCCTTTCAATGGCGGCATCGCGTTGCCCCCTGCAACACTTGCCAACTCAAACCCGCACCAGGCTGTTGCGGCTGTTGAACTGATTTCCACTGCAACCAGATTTCGTCCCGAACGAATCAGTTCCGTTACATCAAATGACTTCGCTTTGATTTCACCCCCATTCACGTCAAACGTCTCATGCTTCAACACTCTTTGACCATTGACGTACAGCGTACATGTGGCGTCTGAAGCCAGTGTTGCGGTGAACCGACTGGCGTCTTCGGGCTTCAATTCGAAACCGACCCGATACCAGCGATTTGATGTCCCTTCAATTGCTTCACTGCGAACCCAGGATAATGAGACGGGCAACGATGGGGGCTGTGACGCAGACGCAATCACTGGCAGCAATAAAAGCACAAACAGGTTTCGCAATGCGAACGTAAGCATGCAGATGTCCGGCATCAGGTGGGAAGAATCGGGGAAAGTCGGGTTATGGTGGGATTTCGGGAGACCAAAAGATACAGCCTGTTGCCCGAAACTTCAATTTCCAGCTCAGCGACTGGCTGGGAGCAGGAACGATCCAACAACCCCCAGCAGCGTCAATAGCAGACATCCACCAGCAAACACGTCGCCAATCCTGAGATACAGGGAGCTTCGTTCATCCAGCGGCACTTGCCCATAGATGATTCCCGAGAACTGCCGTCGCCATCGCCCCGTCTCGGGATCTCGCATTCCCTTCAGCGCCTTGAGTTTTCCGTTTTCGGCGTCCAGCATCAGGATTTCCGCCGGATCTCGAATCTCTCCGTTTCCATCAATGAATGCCGAGATGCCCCCATTGACAGCACGGACCATGGGCATGCGATATTCGACACAGCGGAACGAGGATGTAATCAGGTGCTGGTCAAGCTCACTGGATCCGCGAAACCAGGCATCGTTCGTCAGATTCACAAGCACGTCAACCCCACTGCCGTCTTCTCCAGGCTGAGATGCAATGTGCCGCACCACATGAGGAACGGTATCCTCGAAACAGATCAGTGGAGCAACACAGAATTTGCCATACTCAAACGTTGTTGGCTGCTGGCCGGCGGCTATCCCAAAATTGGGGCCGAACGGCGTGAGGTTCGACAACCAGGGAAAAACATCCTTCAGAGGAATGTACTCTCCAAAGATGACTCGATGCATCTTATCGTACCTGGACACATACCCAAGATCCGGTCGAACAAAGGCTACCGAGTTGAATGCTCGCAGTCCCTTCCTGCTGATCTCGTGGGACTCAAGCCCAATCAACAGATTGCTGCCAACCATTTTCGAATGATCGGCAAGACTTGAACGCACTTCACCACTGCGAAACTTCGAGATTAATCGCGCCGTATCGTATGAGGCTGATTCGAGCAGCTCCGGGGGAATCTGGCCTGCAATCTCCTCGTCTTTCAGGCCGTCTTCGATCGACTGCTCCGGCCACGGAAACATGGTCTCAGGCCACACGATAAACTGCGGCTGAAGTTCCACACAATATCGAGTCAGGTTGTCATGAATTCGGTATCGCTGCATCCACTCACTGGGATCGTGTTTCAACTCCGGAGAAAAATTCCCCTGAATCAACGCAAACGTTGGTCCGGAACCGGTCCCCATTGTCTGAGACAGTCGAAGAGTTCCATAACCGATGGCAACTAACAGTACCACGGCAGCCGTTACAGGGCCGACAAACGGTAGCCATCGCGCACTCTGAGCAGCCTTTGAACTGCCGGGAGCCGCCAATTCAGAATCCAATCCTGCAGCGGCAATCCATCGCTCCGGAACGGTGCAAGCAATGACACTCGAAATCAACGCGACAATGAAGCTGACTCCATACGCACCCGTCAGATCCGAAATCTGAACCAGAGTTGTCCAGCGATATTGAGAATGCCCCAGATAGTACCAGGAAAAGCCTGTCAGCAGATATGCGCGAGCATATTCAAGAGCAACCCATGTCACCGGCATGACGAGCCATGCAGGAAGCCTGCAAGTCGCCACCAGTCGCCTTGAAATCACCAGAAAAGCAGGGAAATACAGGGACAGATAGGCTGCCAGAGCAAACATTGCTCCATACATCGTCACATGGCCAAGTCGCATCCATTGAAGAGTGGCCACACTCCATATAAACGCAAGCCCCGTCAGGACGACGTACGTCCAGCGGGGCAGGTAACGAACTCGAACGAGCTGGCCCAGTGGTATCAAAACCAGCCAGGCCGCTGTTCCAAATTCTATTGGCGTAAATGAGCAATACAGCAGAATCAGCGACGCGACGGCGAGCAGAATGACGCCCCTGAGGGAACCTTTAAAGATTCGCTCAGGTTTTCTTCCCGATGCGATGATTCGTTCAAGATCGGGTCTCATTCCGGACGGATCGCCCGCCGAAGGTGCGCCTGTATGTTCTGCCATGCCCACATCCGTGCTGAAGTTGACGCGTCAACAAATCCGTCCGTCTGACAATCAGAACGCCTTTTTCAATGTGTCTGCCATGTCAGTTGCTTCCCATGAGAATTCCGGTTCTGAGCGACCGAAATGTCCACCATGGGCCGTATTGCGGAAGATGGGTCGACGCAGCTTCAGGTGATTAATGATTCCTCGAGGATTGAGCGGGAATACTTCCTGAACGACCTTGCCGAGCTTTTCTTCGCTGACTTTGGATGTACCGAATGTGTCAACCCGAACGCTGACCGGAGCTGCAACTCCAATCGCATATGCGAGCTGGACTTCGCACTGTTCAGCAAGTCCCGCTGCGACGATATTCTTTGCAACGTACCGAGCCATGTAAGCTGCGGAGCGGTCAACTTTGGTCGCATCTTTACCGGAAAATGCACCGCCCCCGTGACGTCCCCAGCCGCCATAGGTGTCTACGATAATCTTGCGGCCCGTCAGACCCGTGTCACCGTGAGGACCACCAATCACAAATCGCCCTGTTGGGTTAATGTGATACTTGGTCTTGCTGTCAATCAGTTCTTTGGGAATACAGGAACCAATCACTTTGGTTTTGACGTACTCTGCAATCTCGTCCTGAGTCACGTGTTCGGCATGCTGTGTTGACACAACGATGGCATCAATTCGAACCGGCTTTTGACCGTCGTATTCTACAGTCACCTGACTCTTGCTGTCCGGACGCAGCCAGTTGACATCACCTTTCTGACGAACTTCTGTCAGTCGATTGATGATTCGGTGCGAAAACGCAATTGGAACCGGCATCAATTCGGGTGTCTGATTGCAGGCATAGCCGAACATCAACCCCTGGTCACCCGCTCCGTCTCGGTCAACACCCTGGGCAATATCCCCGCTTTGGCTGTGCAGAGCCAGGAAGATTCGGCAGGTGTCAGCGTTGAAGCCGATGTCATCACTGGTGTAGCCAATCTCCCGAATGACTCGTCGAGTCACCCCGATATAGTCAACCTTCGCAGAGGTGGTGATTTCGCCGGCAAGCACAACAAGGTCGGTGGTACACAGCGTTTCGCATGCAACGCGGGACATTGGGTCCTGCTCAAGAAGTGCATCCAGGATGCCGTCCGACACCTGATCCGAAACCTTGTCCGGATGCCCCATGCTCACGGATTCGCTCGTGAAAAAATAATTCGCCATGTTCAAACACACCTGCCATGTCAACAAAAAAGGCGGGGAAGTTTCCCACTCTGGAAAATCAGGCCGCGATTTCGGAATTCCGCTCCAATTCGGTCTCCCATCGCCCCTGGACACGTGACAGCGGAAGTCTACGAGAGATTCCTCGTCCGAACAACAGTTGCAGCGTTCAGGACCATCAGCATCGCGTGTTTTTCCGAATTTTGTGAAGGTTTGGCCTCACGCAGAGGCCGACATGCCTTCCGAAACTGCTTTCGCAGGTCGCAAAAACAGGAACGGCACTCCAGCAGAGCCCGTGACTCTGCCGGAGTGCCGTCGCCCGACCCGATCTTCAAGACTCGCCCCATTTCAGCCGGCGGTCCGATATTTTCAAGGTGTTTGCAGTTCCTGGCCGTCTCAACCAGCAATTCCATCGCTACCCTGGACTCGTATAGATCATCCCATTCGGACGACAATGAAGTCCAGGCCCTACAAAGTCCGGAGGAATTGCCAAAAGCTCCAGCCGAATTTCCTGACCTTCACCCACTGAACCAACTACAGAAATCAACGATCGAATCCTGTTCTCCGGAAGAGAATGTTCGGGATTCGCCACCGAATACCACTCAAGCCGATCAATGGACTGAAACAAACTATTGAGCTGTCGAACATCAACCCGGAAGCTGGCATGGTCTATGTGACCATCCATTGCGCCCCCGACAATTTCTGTCGCACCAAGATACATACATACCGTCCAGCCTCGTTCATCCAGCTGGCAGTCATAACCAACTCGACCCACGCTGGTCAGTGGCTCAAACAAACCGGCTGCATTCTGAATAAACAGCTTCAGCCAATCTGGTCTGTAATCACGCTGCTCCCTGCGTAAACGATACTGCTCCATTTGTTCAAGCAGATCTTCAATGGACATGGGCAACCCAATGAGTGTTGGAGTGTCTCGTTTGATTCGAACGCTGGCTTCACTGCAATCGCTCGAACCCTGTTGATCACGGTCGCATCCATGACATTGATTGGCACTCCGAACCAAACCCGAGGTCTGCCATTCAGCGTGCCATCGAGAGTATCGGGATGTTCAGGGGATTGATTCAGCGGAATCTGTAACGCTCAGCACAGAAGTACCGGGCTGTGTCCTGTCCTTCCATCCAGGACGCCCGGAAACTATTGAGACAGCCATGCGGGTTGGTCCGACTGTGCACGTCACTCACAGAAGTGCGGCCATATGACCTCTGTTTCGGAGATTTCTCACTTCATTTCCGAGGATTTCTTCTCGTCGGCTTTCCCGCTCTTATTGCCGGAACCATAGTTCATATCCACCGTTGGAGGGAATCCGTTGAGGTTTCGCCAGACTTCAAACCAGAGCGGGACTTGATCCAGCAACACCCAACCGTTTGTTCGGACCCCCTGACGAAGAAACCGCTCTTCCGGCCATGCTGCGTCCGTCTTGTCCGGCAAAACCTGAATTCGAAACTTCCCTTTTCCGTCGTCAATCGCATCCACAGATACGACTGTCCCTCCAAACGTCCCAACCGCTACCGAAGGCCATCCCGCAAACTGAATTGCTGGCCAGCCTTCAAATTGCAGTCGCACGTGCCGGCCGGGCTCTACCAATGGAGCATCATTTCCGTTCAGCCAGATCTGGACCGCCCGGTCTTTGGTGTCCGGCACAATCGTGCAGATCGGATCGCCCTTTTTCACAATCAACGATCCAGCATTGGCAGCAACCTGTACCAGGAATCCGTCAAATGGTGCTCGGATTTCCTGAGTCTTCTGACGAGCAAGCTTGACCTGCATCTCCAGGACTTCTTTCTCTGCCTTGTTCGACTCCTGCGTCGCTTTGGCCAGGTCGCTTTCTGCTTTTGAGACTTCCGCATGGGCTTTGTCGAGCATTGCGGTGTAGTATTGGACGTCTGCATCGGCCTTCTGCACATACGCTTCGCGGTCGCTCTTCTTGCCGGCTAACTCTGACTCAGCAGCCTGAACATCAAAGGAAGCCTTTCGCACCTTAGCTCGTGCTTCCGCGAGTTTTCTCTCTTCGGTCTGGAGCTTTTCCAACGCCAGATTTCCCTGCTCATGCAGGTTCTTCGCTCGCTGTACAGCAGGTTCAAGCTGCGGAATCGCGGATTCGTAGACGATGAGTTCTTCTCGAGCACCCTCAACTTTGCGAGTCGCCATCTGCACATACGCGTCCTGAGCAGCTTCGATCTCCTGTCGGGCGCGTTTGTAGTTTTTCAATTGCAAATCGTACGCCTCGATCATCCGCGTCTGTGCAGCAAGTGCGCCTTTCAGGGACTCTATCTGCTGCTTTGTCGATGCCCACGTTTGCTCTGTATTTCGCAGCTGCTGAGTCAGCCGTTCCGTGTAATCTCTGTCTACGTCTCGGATCTCAGCGATGAATTCGTCCTTACTGACCCGCATATTCTCCACAAGGCTCTCGTTCCATCTGACAATTTGCCCCTCAATTGTGGCTTCAATTGTCTGTGAACGTTTGCTCGGATCATATGGGATCACACTGCCAGACCCAGTCACGGACTGTTGCCATGGTGCAAACAGCATGAGAATGCAGGTGCAAACCAGCGATACCAGCAGAATCTTCGCGATTCGATGAGCAATTCTCGAAGATCTTGCAAGGTACATCGAGGGCATCACCACGTCACTGTACGCGATCGGGGCCAGCGACGTTCTCCGAAGCTTCTGCTCCTGAACCTCTTCAACCGTGTGAATTCGATTTCGAATGAGCGTGCCCATGTTTCTCAGTTTGCCCCCCCGTCATTCATCGAGACTCCAAGGATGTTTTGCAGTCCCTTCATTGGAATCACTTCGGACATCATGTCGATCAGCTTCTGCCGTCCAGTCACCAGCAGCAGTGTCCAGCGGCGTTCAGGACGACTCAACTCAATCAGAAGACGCTCACCCTCCCGATCCGGCAACTCATCAAGAAGTCCGTCAATCATGAGCAGGTCCGGTGAACCGGCGATCGCTCGAGCTATCATCAATCGAGTCAACTGCGACTTGGTGAGGATTCCTGATCCCGCTTCAATGACAGTCTCCAACCCGTTGGGCATCTCCTGAATCTGAGGCAGAAGACCCACCGCTTCAATCGCCAGTCGAGCATCCTGGAGCCCTACCTCGGGGCGTTCCAGATGAACATTCTCCAGAATTGTTCCTGAGAATATTTCATGATCCCGAACAAGCGCCACATGTCGCCTAAGAACGTCGGGGCGCAAATCCCGCGGATCCGTTCCGTGAATCGTAATTCGCCCGGATGTCGGATTGCGCAAACCGTAAAACAAGTCCAGCAGAGTACTCTTCCCGTATCCCGACGGACCCACAATCGCTACACGAGCGCCTGACGAAACACGAACATGCCCCAGGTACAGAGGCGTTCGACCCGATGGATAAGTATACGACACCTGATCAATTTCAAGCATCGCCCCATTCCCTCGAGGCAAAACAAGCAAACCATCGTTTTTCTCAACTGGCAGATCAAACAGATGCCCCAGCTTGTCAATCGATGCCATCAAGTCATAAAAGCCTTCAATATGCTTTCCCATCTTCGCAAACGATGTCACGACCACAGCCACAATCAACTCAGATGCAACCAGTTGTCCCACGGACAGCTCCCCGGAGATCACCAGCCAACCCCCAATGCCAAGCAGAACGGTGCTCGCGATTGCCTGCACGCCCAGAATGAAGACCATTTGTCTCAATAACACCCGGAAATGCTTCTTCCTCGCATTGAGGTATTGATAAACATTGCGGTCCGCTCGCTCCATGGCAAACTCGGCTGCCCCATCCGTATGAAAGGCCGTTGAGCAGGCAGCCACATCCTGCAGCCAGCCTGCCATTGCATACTTCGTTTTTGACTCTTTGACGCTCGAGTAAATACCACCGCGCCCAAGGATAAAAATCGCGAAGAACATCAACGCAATCAGGATCAGGTCAAAGCCGAGAAGCAATGGATGATAGAAGGCAAGAACCGTCATCCCCACGGCAGCGCTCAGGACCACCATCACTCCATCGGCCAGCAATTGAGCGCAGACTTTCTGGACTGTGACCACGTCGAAGAATCGATTCATTAGCTCCCGCGGGTTGACCCCATCCAAAGCCTCACGGCGAACTCGAGGCAGCCGCCATGCGAGGTCACCGGCAACTCGAGCAAACAGGCGCTGCTGGATAATTTCCACGACATACATCTGGAGAGTATGCAGGGCGCCCTGGAACACAAGGAATGCCAACAACATGATCGCAAGTACTACAATCGGCTGGAGAAACCGACCGAAGGCGACTGTATTCACGAGAGCCTCAACTGCCAACGGCGTCGCAATACTCAATAGACCCGTCACCAGTGCAAAGATCAACACGACTCGAATGTCGGAAACCTCTGGCCGTAACAGCGACATCAATCGGCGAAACGGCGTCTGTTCACTGTGAGCCGTGGCCGCTTCACTGGAAAGCGACTTCTCTGGCATGATCAGAACTGAACGAACAGCTCCATCAAACTCTGGAGACAACAACTGACGACTGGCCTTCGAAACCGACAACCTCTGACGAGGTTTGTTTCCTCGGGGTGACCATAATTCAATGGTTGATCCACGCCGAGCTGTTAACACGTGCCAATGCCCGTCGTCGGAACGCACCAGTACAAACGCCCCACTGCGAGACAGTCGAGTTAACTCATCAAACGAACCATCTACGACTCGACAAATCTTCCCCAGTGAACTGCCGGCCTCGGTAACCCAACGCCACCAGTCTCCACCTGTTGTTTGCGTGGAATACGACTGATAGGCCTCATCCACCGCGCGGCGAATTCGACCATGGTCAACATTGAGTTCAGCAGAGACTGCGATCTGCTCGAAAACCCAGGTAATTGATATGAGATCATCTTCTGATGACATCTGTTTCTCTGCAGTAGAAATCATGGTCCTCGCCGCTAACGCTGCGTATGCCGAAGTCACGCACGCCAACAATTGTAAAAAACGATCTGTTGTCCATGACTGTCATCGGGTGAATCGGCTTACAACTCGATCAGAAAAATCCGATGAGTTCTTCCATTCTCTACGTCAGGTACCCTCGTTTCGCCTCAATTTATTGACAATTCCCAGCAAAATTCAAGAACTCTGCACTTGAGCACAGTCATCGAAAGGCCAACCACAACACATCGTCTTTTTCGATACACTAAAGACTTCGGCACGATTTGCAGGTATTCGGGCTCAACCCAGACTCACTCGCTCTTCCGGATACTCGTACTTCACGGGTTCACTGTTTCCGACCATCGCCAGCAACATGGTCATTGGACCTACACGTCCGAGAAACATCACAAGCGTTAAAAGTAACCTTGACGGGATCGAAAGTGTCGGCGTAATTCCCGTGGATACTCCCACCGTGGCAAATGCACTTGTAGCTTCATAAAGATGATCAAGGAACTGGTCAGGACGGTCTTCGAACATGGCCAAAAGTCCGGTTGTCACAAGCACAACCACCATTCCAACAGCCACAACACACAGTGACCTGCCAATCTGGTTGGATGGAATTCGGCGACCAAAGACCTCCACTCCCTCCCGTCCCCGAAGCACCGACCAGAGATTCATGACCACAATTGCAAAGACAACCGTCTTAACGCCGCCTCCGGTAGAACCTGGAGACGCACCAATGAACATCAACACCACTCCCATCAATTTTGTGGCCGGATGCATGCCCGCCATGTCGACGGTATTGAACCCGGCTGTCCGAAACGTGACGGACTGAAACCATGCATCGGCTAGTTGCCTGGTCCACGAGTGAGACTCAGTCCCCGACTTCATTGTCTCGATCAACCCAAACCCAATTGTCCCCATCAACAGAAGCCAGACTGTGGTGACAACGACAATCCTGGAGTGAACGCTCAACCGAGTTCTTGAGTGGGGCCGCCAGTAGTGCCGCCGCCAGATTCCAACGACGGCCGATCGAACGGAAGCAGCGATTTCGCCAGCAACCTGAAATCCAAGTCCTCCGCAAATAATCAGAAAGCAAACAGGCCCCCAAACCTGCCACCAGGTGGCTTTGTTCAGCAGACCTTCATCGTGCAGAGAAAATCCGGCATTGCAGAATGCGCTGACCGAATGAAACACGGCATACCAGGCCTTCTTCGGCCACGGAGCCTCGGGCCAAAGTCCAACGAGCGATACCGCCCCGATACCTTCCACCGTTAACGTAAAAAGAAGAATCGTAACCAGCAGTCGACGCGATGCCTGAAGACTCTCGGTATCCAACAGGTCGCGAAAGGTCGCAGCCTCCCGGAAATGCAGCCCCCGGCGACCACTCAGGACGGCAATGAACGCTCCGAATGTAAGAATGCCGAGCCCTCCCAACTGGATGAGTGCAGCGATCACAGCATGCCCAAACGAGCTCCAGAAAGACCCCGTCGGCTCAACAATCAATCCCGTGACGCAACATGCACTTGTGGAAGTAAACAGCGCTACATTCCAGGGAGCTGCGACAGTGGATCCGTCCGGAAGCGGCGCTCGACTTGCGGGTAATCTCAGGAGCAAAGTTCCAATCGTGATCAGGACGACAAATGATCCCGAAAGCAGTAAGGCGGAATTTTGGGTCCTCTCTGCCAGCATTCGCCCTGCTTCAAACAGTAGCAACAAAGCCGCCAGCGACCCAAACAGCAACGTGACATTGATCACAGTCACTTCCTGAGTGATCGACGACGAATACAGGGCTCCAGTCGTCAGTGAGAGGATCGCGGCAATTCCCCAGACAGCAGGCAACAACAAACCTTCGGCGACCACGGCTGCCCAGGTCCGTTCGGACGCGCGAAGCGCCATGAAGCGGAGCCCCCGAATCAGAGCGAGGCCGATCATGTTCATGACCAGGATCATTCCCAAAGGCGTCCAGCGACTTTGAGGCGAATCCGGAAAGCCAGTGTAGAGCAGAGCGAATATCGCAAAGGTCACCAACGAAACGATCTCAGCTCCTCTCAGTCGCGTTCGAAGGGTGTGCCGCCACCCACGTTCCTGACGATTTACAGTCTCGTGAAAACTATCACTCTGATTGATCACTGAATTTCTTCTCCGGAGTCGAAAACTGCTTCCTGCAGCTCAGAACAATCGTGGTTTTCGCAGATTCATCAACGATTTTCCACTGTTCGATCGTGGCACCGAGAACCCATAGACCTGTATTCGTGTCCATGAAAGCGACCGATGCTGTTCACCAGCGGTATGGTGAAACTGGCCGAGCCTCACAGATTTTTCATCTGGATCGATGGTAAGTGATGCCTGTCGGAAACTATGCTTCGGTGTCACGCTGAGGCGAAAAGAACGCGCGAGTCCGCTCGCAGAATTGATTCGACAGCGGATCCTCGTGCACGCACTCGGCTTAGCAGGAGTGATGTTGATGAACGTTTCTGTGCTTCAACGCCCTACGCTGGTCCTGAACAGGAGCTGGCAGCCGGTCGCAGTGTCGACCGTCGCTCGTTCGCTGATCAAGGTGTGGAATGAATCCGCACGCATTGTGGACCCAATCAGTTTTCAACAGTATTCGTGGGATGACTGGGCTCTGCTTGAACCCAATGCAGGTGATCCGGTTATCCAGACTCAGTGGCTGCAACTCCGAGTCCCGGAAGTGATTACTCTGACTCGCTATGATCGAATGCCCATCAAAATTGTGGCCTTCAGTCGCAGAAATGTGTTCAAGCGAGACAATTTCACGTGCCAGTACTGCGGTTGCCGCCCCGGGAGCGAGGAACTCACGATTGACCACGTTACGCCGCGTTCCCGCGGCGGTGTTTCGTCGTGGACCAACTGCGTACTGGCGTGTATCGAGTGCAATTCACGTAAGGCGAATCGCACTCCCGATCAGGCCGGCATGCCGCTGAAGAAAACTCCAACTCGCCCCGTCTGGAATCCTCTTTACGCTCCTCATGGCGTAAAAATCCAGAGCTGGTCCAAGTTCGTGAGCGAGGCATACTGGAACGTCGAACTGGATGACTAGTGCGAAAGATGCCCAAACATCTGGCGAAAATCCATTGGGCCCTTGAGGGCGACGGTTTCCTCAATGGTCGGTATTCTCGTGAACATTCCTGGGAATTTGACGGAGGTGTCCGCGTCGCGGCATCTCCGTCACCCCATGTCGTTCCAACTCCATGGTCCAATCCCGCTCACGTCGATCCCGAAGAAGCCTTCGTGGCTGCTGTTGCCAGCTGCCATATGCTGACGTTCCTCTGGCTTGCGTCTCGCGCTGGTCTGGAAGTTCGAGAATATACAGACCACGCAGAAGGTGTGATGTCCAAAAATGATCAGGGCGTCGCCTGGGTCAGCCAGATCACTCTGCAGCCCGCCATCCGCTGGGGTCCGACACCCCCATCACACGAAACCCTCTCACATCTCCACCACGAAGCACATTCCCAGTGCTTCATCGCCAACTCAATAAAGACCAAAGTCACTGTCGCTCCTCCCCCCCACCAAATGTAGCTTGGGCATTCCTGCCCGAGCCGCCACCAAATGTAGCTTGGGCATTCCTGCCCGAGCCGCCACCAAATGTAGCTTGGGCATTCCTGCCCGAGCCGCCACTGCGCCGCGGCAGCACACGAACCAGCGCGGCATCGACTGCAGGCATGCCCATCGCACAGAATCTATCTGCATCGTCTTCACTTCATTCGAAGGGATGAGCGAGGAATGACGATGGTCCTTTCCACATCGAAGAACTTCTCCCCGACGACCGCCCCAAATGGACTGACATCCAGAACCTTGTATTCAACCCACCGATGCTCAGTGAACCCAAATACCGTAATCCCTGGCTTCAGTCTTTGATTTTCTTCGATTGGCCTGGCAGTTGGCGCGCCTCCAAGTCCTTCCGGCAAGTTGAGCACACGATAGCGGGCTGGAACAGGGGATGGATCAGCAGGGAAATCCTCCCAGGTCAAAAAGACCTGCCGGCGAGGCAACCATTTGGGATCTTCTCGACGGCCTTCGGGATTAATGATCAGGTACATGTCGCCCTGAACATCGAGCAACAACCGATCCACTGCATTGCTGCCCGGATGGTCAAGCAGAAACTCATCACAGGTCTTGACCCAGATCGGGGGTAGACCATACTCACGATGATGTAGCTGAACCGAGATCGAAAAGGCATCCGCAAATTCCCCATCGTCCAGAAACTTACGCCGAAGTGGTTCGAATTCTTTCCGATAAACGGAGAGGATTTGTTCGTACTCGTTACGAAAGACCTTTCGTGCTTCGGTCGCTTCGGTCATGTACTGAACCACCAGTACCTTTGCCTCTTCCGAAAGATCAGGATCTAACGTCAGCAACATTGTACCCCGAAGGCCTTCGCTGTAATCAGCCTTCAGGAACTTCATCAATCGTTTGTAAGATCTTTCTGCAGGTGAATCAGCAGGGCTGTCCGGCAAGCGACTCAGCGAATCAATCAGTTTTTTCCGCACGCCTCCATCGGTACGATCTGCGACTTTCAGCGCCGCAGCAATCTCGCGATCCAGCTTCCGAAGAATCGTCGCTACAGGCTTACCGACTGGTGGCGACTTTAACATTGCCGCTTGAATCCAGTCGGGCGATTCCCCCAACAGACGGAAGTGCTTTTCCAGACGATCCCGCTCCTCCCACAGTGTCCCGAGGCCTAACTTAAGTTCGGAGGCCACGGAACCACCGTCGAAGCGACTCCAGCGCCGATTCAGTTCTGCCCTGGTGTCGAAATATTCTCTGTACGACTGGTCAGACGCCTCAACAAACTGATCAATCAATTTCATCGGAGCCGCTCCAAGTTTTGCTTCATGAGTGCTCATTAACACCTTTGCGGTCACGTGCGGCTGGGAAGCTTTTATCATCTCCTGACCAATCTCGCGAATCGCAATCGCCTCTTCCAGATCTCCGGCAACAGCGGCACTCTCCAGAAGCGGCTGAAGTTCCGCCAACAAATGAATCGCTTCAAGCTCAAGTTCAACTCGCAGTTTGGTTTTGAGTTCCGCCAGGGTTCGCTTGTAGATGATTCCAGCAACTTCACTGTCGTCAGTCAGATCGGGAAGGACGTTCTCCTTCCGAAAGCTCACCAACCCCAACACATCATTGCGCAGCTTTCGGACTTCGGGATGATTTAAACCGCCCAGGGATGCCAGTTCTTTCAGGAACATCTCCCTGTGAGGTTCGTAGGCTTCGCCAAATGCGACGTCCGATTCAAATACAGTTTTATGAAACTCAAGCAGGTGCTGATGCATGCCGGCTGCTGGTGTCAACCCGGACAAATCGATCACTTTGCGCATTTCCTGAGCCGTCGGCGCATTCCTGATCCCGTCCAATAACTTCCTGACAGCCTGAGCCTCATCCAACCTCTGCTTTGTCAGCAGCTCGGTCATTCGCTCTTCCAGTCGCACCCCCAGAGTCATCGCTGCTTCTGTGATTTTCCGATCGGACTGTTCTTTGAGTTGATCACTCTCCTTTCCAAACCGCTCAATGACGGCCAACAGATTCGGTGGCAAGTCCCGACGTCGCTGCTGTCCCAATGTCAATCCGTTACACCAAAGCATCGCCAGGCACAGAACAAGAAGAAATCGATTTGGATTCCATCGGCCCATTCTTCAACCTCGTCTACACGTTCCGCAGCTTCAACAACTCTCTGGTTCCCGCCCATTCCCGTTTCGACCGAACACATTCTAGATTCGCCGTGCTCTATCCTGTCAACGATCTCTTCTGACAACACACCCTCTCTGGATTGACGTCTGCCTCGGATCACTCAGAAAACAAAAAAAGTCGACCTGGGGTCCCAGGTCGACTTTGGCATCTCTTGTTTCAGAATCGAAATCAGGCGAATCAGGCAGAAAAACTGCTGCCGCAACCACAGGACTTCACGGCGTTCGGATTGTTAAAGGTGAATCCTCTGCGATCCAGCCCGGAATAGAAGTCAATCGTTGTACCGTCAAGGTACAACTCACTCTTCTTGTCCACAACAACCCCCACTCCATGGTGCTCCGATACCATGTCCGCTGCTTCATCATATGCATTCGTAAAGTTGAATGCGTAGCTGAATCCACTGCAGCCTCCGCCCACAACACCAACCCGCACATATCTCAGGTCGTCGTTCTTCTGTTCTTCCATCACCCGCTTAATCTCTTTTGCGGCTGCTTCTGTCAGAATCACAGACATGCTCTTCACCTCTCCCTCTTATGACACTTTCCAGTCTTCACCCGCTTCATACCAGAAACGGAAACCAGAACGATGACTACCAAACTCTCGTGACGCTTCTTACACTCAATCGTCGAAATCTTACAGAGGATTGTCCCGGATTTTGTTACATTTTACCCGTGCGATCTCACTCCAGGGTCTAAAATTCGTCCGATTCTACTCTTGGTCTTGACGTCATCCCACTCAGGATACTTACTCACTTTTGTCGCTCCACATCCTGCTTCACGATAAGAATTCACCAAAGGAACTGCACATGCGATCAGCATTTATCGCCGGACTGTTACTGTTCACTGGATGTGCGCCGCAAATTGCAACTGGTATCTCCGTAGAAGGAAGTCCCGACGGAGCAGTTGAAGTTCTGACCCTCGACGGCTCTCAAATTTCTCACACCGAATCCCAATTCCTCGCCGCCGTTAATCGCAAAGATGACAAACTCATTCTTGTAGATTTCTGGGCGACATGGTGCGGGCCGTGTAAAATGATGAGCCCGGAACTGGAAAAGGTGAAGCTGGAATTGGGTGACAAAGTCGAAATTGTCAAACTGGACGTGGACAAGAGTCGCGACGTCGCTGATCACTTCAACATCAGCGGAATCCCGGACGTCCGTATTTTTCGAAATGGAAAGTCTGTATCCGGATTCGTTGGATACTCAGATGCTGATGAAATTCTGAGAAAACTGCGATCTCTGAATTAATCGTCTGCAGCTCATTCTCGATCGTCGGAGACTCAACCCGCTGAGTTTCACCGAACTGTAAATTCCACCGTTGATTCGGCCTGCTGACTACTTTGCTGATCTCGGATTCTTAGTCGCACTTGATATCGCCCCGATGTCAGATGCGACGGAATCGTCAGCTCATAACTCTGAAAATAGTCCGTTCTTTGCGTTAGAGATTCATCCACAATTGACGGAACTCGGATCGATTCAACCACGTGTTCCTCGGGATCATCCTGATCAAGTCTGAGCAAATCCACCACCGCCATGAATTCGGACTGGTAGGTTCCTGTACTCGTCAGGTTCGACCGAAAATTGTCGATCTCGGCATAGATCAGTACTGGCTGCCCAGGGTTGAACTCCGCGGCCGGATAGGTCTCGATACTCCCGAATCCATGAATTCGACTGGCAAACGTCAGCCGAGGAATTGTCAGTGGAGCCATGGCCTGCAGATGTCGGACAGCAGCCCGCAACTGCTCTGCAGTCGCGTTCAGTTGTGCATCCCGATCCAGACTGGTGTCCCCTGAACTGCGGTAATGACTTAAGCCAAGCATCATGGCCTGCCAAAACTCCTGCTCCGCTGGAGGCAATGCCCCTATTGCAGAGACTGCATCGGCTGGACGGCTGGCAACAAGGTACAACAGCCGCAGGTCGCTCTGGGCTGTTCTCCATTCCGCAGGCCTTTCGGGCTGCCCCAGTTCATCTCGCGGCCACGAATTGATTTCTGACTCCAAAGCTTCAATCAACTGTCCCAGCAGCTGCTGAGTACCGGAACCGTCGACAATCGGTGTCACCGAAGCATCAACCGTGCCACCTTGATCCGTTCCAGGAGCTTCCGCAGTCTGATCCACTGGAGCCGCTGGAACTTCTATCGCAGGTGGCTGCTCGTTCCCTCGATTCCACGGATTCTGAAGCCGTCGCAGGTTTTTACGAAACAAGTCTGCTGAGCTTTCTTCCAGTCGAGAGGGATAGAGTCCCCTCAATCGATCCAGAACCGTTTTCTCACGCCCCGGCGACTCTGCTTCACCACCGCCTGCGGCCGGCAAGTCCGGCACCGGGGGAACTTCCTCAGGTACAGAAATATCACTCTCTGAAACAACAGATGGCGAGGATTGCATCGGGCGTGGCAAATCTGACGGGCCAGCCGAAATCTCAATCGCCTGTACGTCAGACTCTGAGCTACCGATGCCAGAACGATCCTCCCCAGCGTGTGGAAGCAATCGTGGAGTACCAAGCCGAGGTCGGCCTGGCCCAATGGAATGAGCTCCTGGAAACCCAGTCTGTTCGGGAGCAACCGCTGGCGAAGACGTTGTATTTAGTGCTCCTGAAGCTTCTCCAACCTCAACCCCAGCCCATCCACCAGGGAGTGCTGTATCCTGACTGCGGACTTCAACCAGATTCGATTCGCGGAAGTAGGTTTTGTGAGTTGAGGAAAACAGGGAGCCGGGTTGTGAAATACCGCTGCATCCGCCGACAAAGAAAACCAGATTTATCCAACCAATCGGCAGCATCCAATTGATCAAACGGCCACAGAATTGGCGGAGTGCCATCTCTATGGGGAGGCCTGATCGGGCAGTTTGCTTGTTTCGATTTGTCGGCATATTCAGCAAATCACGCAATTTGCAACGCGGTTCCGGAGATTTCACTGGTTCACTCTAAGCCAATGGCGTTGTTTGCCCAAGACGAGGACCCGCCCCGACTGTCGTGTTTCCGCCTTTCCGCAAATCACCCGAGGGCAAACCGGCGAAAGTTGCCGGACTTTTCGGCTTAAAACGACCAATCCGAACTTCAGTGAATTCAGGAAACTTTGAGAGGATCCGGGTTCGAAAAAAGATAAGGTGTTTTTCCACCGTGTTGCGTTTTGGCTGCATGATGCGAGCTAGAGTAAAAACGTATCCGCTGGGAATTCAGGGCTGAGCAGTCAAACGCTCGGTTTACTCAGGGTAAAAGTGGTCCGAAATCCCGCAAATTGCAGGATTTTCTTGACTCATTCCGCCCCCCGGGTAATCTGTGCTCAAGTTTCTCCCAGCTTTCCTGGTTTCGCATCCGAGTTTCCGTATTTTAACTGGCCTGAAGGCCTGCCTGAGGAGCATCTGAATGGCTTCTTCGAACAATCAGGGGCTTGTCATCACATTGTCACTCTCCATACTACTCACCGTAGTACTGGGAGTGTTCATGTACCTGACAATGTCCAACAACTCGGATCTCCAGCGCCAACTGGCAGACAGGAATACCGCAGCCACTTCACTTGAAGGCAACGTGCGAGACCTCAACGCCGAATTGACTCGCCTGAAAGAACTGATTGGACGCCCAGTTACCGACGAATCAACAAAAATTGTCGAAGATATGAGTCGCACAATTGCTGAAACTGCGTCGAACGGTGCCACTGTCAGTCCAAATCTGGACGGTGCTCTCAGCAAAGTCGTTGCTGATCGAAATGGTTTTGACTATGCAGCCACCGAACGGCTCGACAGCCTGAATGCAAAACAACGTCAGCTCCAGGAAACAATCCAATCGAAAGATGGCGAAATTGCGACCCATCAGGCAGCTGCACAAAAAGCTGAAACGACTCTTCGTGAACAGGAAGTCCGTCACAGCGAAGCTTTGGCACAGAGAGAATCTGAAATTAACGACCTTCGCACTAAACTGCAGGCGAAAGAAGTAGAGTTCTCAACTCTGAAGACTCAGACGGACCGAGAGCGAGAAGCTTTGACCAGTGAAATTGCCGACTGGCGTAAGAGTGTCGTTGACTACCGCCGTCGACTGTTTGAACAGGAAGACCTCAGCTTTGAACGTGCTGACGGATTGCTGACGTTTGTCGATCAGGACCGACTCCGCTGCTACGTAAACCTCGGTGAAAATGATGAACTTCAGGTTGGCACGACTTTCTCTGTGTACCGCAAAAGCAATAACGGAGTTGGTCGTGGGAATATGGAAGACATCAAAGGTAAAATCGAAATCATCAGCCTCATGGGGCCTCACCAGGCAGAAGCTCGAATCGTCTTCCAGGAAACCGGCAGTCCGCTCGCAGCAAACGATCCGGTCTACTCGCCTCTGTTCGCCTCCGGTCAGAAACTGGAAGTTGCATTGGTGGGTCTGATTAATTTCGATGGCTTCGATGGTTCAGACCGTGATCGAGATGAACTTCGCAGAATGGTTGCCGGAACAGGAACCAAAATTGCCATTCAGGTCAACAGCGTTGGCGAACTCACAACCGAAGATGGCCAGAGACTGAACGAAGAGGATATCGAAACCCTGATCACTGAAAAAACTCGCTTCCTCGTGGTGGGCGATATCGACTCAGAAACAGACGACACAGTGAAGAAAGACATCTATCGAAAGATCGCCCGCCTGCATGGGGAAATGAGAGATCAGGCGGAAATGATGGGAGTTCGAGTTGTCAGCCTTTCAAGCTTCCTTGAGTACATCGGTTATTCCAAGAAGCGTGTTGCATGGACTCCAACCGATCCGTTCCCGGCTGTTCTGCCAAACGGCGGAAAAAGCTCCGAGGCCAACGGTACATTTGGCAATCGTGAAAGCTCCGCTGCAATCTCCGGCCGCTTCTCCGGTCGACGCTCCCAAACATCAACGTCTACCGGAAACGTTTCAAAGCTATATCAGAACCCATAGTCGTGGATTGCTCCGCAATCCAACGCTCCGTCAAATCACTCAAATCACTCAATTGAGTCCAAAAGCCATCTCAACACAGCCTGCAGCCTTCTGCGGGCTGTGTTGGTTTAAAGATAGGGGTAGGGAGGACCGATTGATATCGGCTCCCCCCTCCCTCCGAACCGGACTGGCGGATCTCCCGCATCC
>JAEUIH010000080.1 GCA_016795105.1 Planctomyces sp. | reverse complement strand
CCTGCGCCGCTGCAGTACTCGAACCAGCGCGTGGACGGGCAGGAATGCCCATCCTACATTTTGAGCCGCCCCTGCGCCGCTGCAGTGTTCGAACCAGCGCGTGGACGGGCAGGAATGCCCATCCTACATTTTGAGCCGCCTCTGCAGTACTCGTGCGAGTGCGGAGACGGGATGAGTTGTTGAGCGAACACAACAATGATGATGTCATGACCGACGAAGACTTATTCGGTGGTCTCAGCAGAGTTCTTTGGTGATGCGGCAGCGTTTGAATAGATTAAGAAGCGTTCTGTAAGCTGCTGAACTTTCTCTGGATTTTCCGCTGCGATGTTCGATGTCTCCGATGGATCATCGATCAGATTATAGAGTTCAACGGATTCCCTTTTTGCCTCTCTCCCTTGTCCATTCCCGGTCTTGATGACAAGCTTCCAGTCACCGACTCGAATTGCTCCGCCGGCTGGCGTTGCGTTGTTGAGTATCTCCTTGTGTGGTGATTTGGACTTTTGAGTGATGACGGGCCAGATGTCCATGCCGTCGAGCGGGAGAGGCTGTTCCAGTGAACCACCAATCAGGTGAATCAGCGTTGGGTACCAGTCGACCATATGGATCGGTTCTCGACACACTTCTCCAGCCGGAATATGACCCGGCCACGTTGCGAACGCGACTGCGCGAACGCCACCTTCATAGACGGTTCCCTTACCATCACGCAGCGGTCCGTTACTGGTGATCCGATTTGGGCCAACGCCACCGTTGTCGCTGGAGAAAATCAACAGAGTATTCTCGCGCATGCCCGCACGTTCGAGGGCTGACACAATCTGTCCAACACCTTCATCGAGTGCCCTCAGCATACCAGCCATCTGCAGTCGATTCCCTTTCAGATGCTCGTATCCCGTCTTGTACCGATCCGGTACCTGATACGGTCCGTGAACAGCGTTGAATGGCACATACAAAAACAGAGGCTGCTCAGGAGGATTCTGTTCAATGGCGTCAACCGCCGCCTGAGTGATCAAGTGGGTCGAGTATCCGTCCTGTTGTGTGTTCACGCCATCCACATACCAGTCATGTTCCTTGTCGCGAACATGAGTAAAGTAATCAATCGCTCCAAACAGGTGTCCCGTATGCGAATCAAAGCCACGCTGCATCGGCCAGTAGGCCTGATCAAAGCTGCCGAGATGCCATTTGCCACAGATGATGGTGCGGTACCCGTTTTCTCGAAGAACAACCGGCAGCAGACGTTCTTCAAGAGGCAGACCATATTTCGCCCACGGCCGAATCACACCGACCTGCAGCCCATAGCGAATCGGGTAACGGCCTGTCATCAGGGATGCTCGAGTCGGCGTACATACCGGTTGTACGTAGAATTGATCCAACTGCGTCCCCGACATTGCAAGCTTATCAATTTCCGGTGTCCTGATCTCGCCTCCCTTGTAACTTACGTCATACGATCCCTGATCGTCCGACAGTATGAACACGATATGCGGCTTTCGCACATCCGCAGACAGAACGGAAGACTCGCCAATCGCTGAGGTTAGAAGAGTCAACACAAAGAGAATCAATTGGTGTTTCATGATTTTTGCTCTGGAGCGATGCAGGGCGGCGCGGACGGCAGACGGAGACTGCCTGCTACAGTAGCAGGCACATTCCATGTGCCGTCCGCAACGCGGTAGTCTGCGATTCTGCGAGGCATTTGTTTTTGGAAGGACGGTTTGCATGCGGTTGCGGACGGCAGACGGAGTCTGCCTGCTACTGGAACTTCAATTCCGTCAGTTCCCCTGTGCTGTCTGCAAACGAAGCACAGGGAACCCCGGCGCTGTTGAGCATTGTTACGAACAGGTTAGACATTGGGACCTGATCACTGAACTTCAGATACCGACCGTGCTTCAATCCAAATTCGGAACCGCCCGCCAAAATCAGCGGGTAGTTGCTGTTGTCGTGAGTAACGCTGTTGCTGCTGCCGTACAGCACCATTGAGTTATCAAGAATTGATCCACTCTCTTCCTGAGCAGAATCAAGTCGATTCAGGAAGTACACGAACTGCTCCGCCATGAAGCGGTCCCATCGGCCCAGTTTCTCAGCTCCCTCAGGCTTATCCCAATCATGAGCAAGTGTGTGCAGAGAGTCTTTGAAACCCTGAAGCTGCGGGAACTTGGCGGCTTTCGACGAGCAGTCCGCCATGTTGGTGATCTGGTATGTTGCAACACGCGTTGAATCCGTGCGAAATGCGAGATACATCAGGTCATACATGGTGCGGATGAACTGCAAAGGTGCTTCGTCATCTGAGTCAAGATGCAGCATCGTTCGCTCTTCGTCGCGCAGTTCCGGACGAGGTATCTCCAGCCAGCGCTGAGATCGTTCGACACCCAGTTCAATCTGTCTTACCGATGCCAGATATTCGTCCAGTTTCTCACGGTCCTGATTGCCAAGACGATTTCTCAATGATCGAGAATCCTCAAGCACCAGGTCCAGCATACTGGAAGCGCTCTTAAGTTTTCGACGTTCAGCAATCGTATCCGCATCGCCCGTCCCGAAGAATCGATCGAAGATTTGCTGCGGCTGATGCAGCGCAGGCAGCGGTCGCCCCTTGTCGTTGTATGAAAGTGTACTCGAACGAGTCGGTTCACCTACACCTCCATCAGTCGACAACACCAGCGACGAGAAACGTGTTTGATCTCCCACGGACTTTGCAGCGACCTGATCGACAGAGATCGTATTGACCAGAAACTTGTTGTTCAGGAACGCGCCGGTCAAGAACGTATCGCCAGTATCGTGCCCTCCCATGCGACGCCCATTGGGATGCGAGAGTCCACCAAGCACAGTGAGCTTTTCTCGATGTACATCAAGTGGCTTAAGCGTTTCCGTAAACTGAAACTCGCGACCTTCGCCTTTAGGAAACCAACGCCATTGAGCATGTGGGCTGTCTTCGCCTGGAAGACCAACTCCAAATCCAAAATACATCGCGCAAATTCGACGAGGCTTTTGATCCTGACGGACGGGTTGATCATTGTCCCTTGCCATGCACTCCATCCATGGCAATCCCAACGAGATCCCGGATCCCATCAGAAAGGCGCGTCGATCCAGATGCCAGGATTTTTCGGACATGGCTGCTTCCGTGTTTCAGGTTCAGTCAAAGGGAATCGTGGTTCAATTTAACAAGTTGGGCCGGATTAACAGATCATTTTGTCTGAAAAAGATCACTTCCAATCACTTTATGGACCAGTCCCTTAAGACGATAGTCGTCCTGCGTAAACTGGTTGAGCACATCATCAACTGCATCCTGATCGCTCAATTCCAAAGACCGCCCGAGAGCGTACGTAAACAGTCTGGAGATCAGCGATCGAGCGAAATCCTGCCTCCGGTCACCTGCGAGGTAGGCTCGAAGTCCATCGGCACCAATGACCTGCCGGCCGCCTGGCAGTTCCACAACTGCATCGACAGGTCGCATTTCTGAATTGTCTCCTGTACGTCGCTGTATCTCTGATCGCCATCTTCCAACGGCATCAAAGTTTTCGAGAGCAATCCCCCATGCGTCGATGTTCCGATGGCAATTATTACAGGATTCCCTCGATCGATGAATCTCAAGTTGTTCGCGAACCGACAACTGATGAAATTCCGGGTTCGCTTCCTCCAGCGTGGGAACATTTGGTGGTGGCGGCGCTGGTGGATCATTCAGTATTCGGTCTCGAATCCAGACAGCCCGTCGCACAGGATGAGAATCAGCGCCTGTGGAATTGCTTAACAGGACACTGCCATGGCTCAGAATACTGCCACGGTGCAATTCAGCGGGCAAAGCCACTCGTCTGAATGAACGTCCCAACACACCGGGAACCCCATAATGCTTCGCCAACGGTTCATTCAGCATGGTAAAGTCAGATGACAACAGCTGAATGGCACTCTGATTCTCACGAAGCAGGACTTCAAACATCTGATGTGTCTCATCGCACAGATCAGACTTCAGCCGATCATCAAAGTCCGGGTAGCGTTCACGATTCACAGCGATGTTGTCGACGACATTAAGACTCAGCCACTGATCAGTAAACTGCTCTGAAAAACGCTGAGCCCGACGATCTGCCAGCATTCGATCAACTTCTCCGTCCAGATTCTCTCGGAGGGTACCGGCATTTGCCAGTTCCAGCAGCCGATCATCGGGCATTGTGCTCCAAAGAAAGTATGACAATCGCGAAGCCAGTTCCTGTTCGCTGATCGTTCGTTTCTCTTCTCCGGCTGGTTCCAGGAGAAACAGGAAGTCGGGTTGCACGAGAATCATCGCAAGGGCTTCTCGGATCGTCTCCTCAAACGAAGGGAACTCGGCACGAATCGACTGGTAGAACGCCGCGAACCTCGCAACCTCAGCATCCTCAACGGTCCGTCGGAACGCACGCGTCATGAAACGCCTGAGGAGCTCTGTCACATAGGCTATTTCTTCCCGATCAACACCTGGTGAATCATACAGGATTCTCCGATGCAATTCAGGGGGCCACTGGTCGTATGCGTTGCCATGAAACTCCACCGACTCGATCGTCAGCGTTGGCAGGTGAGGCTCGTCCGGGTAGACCGTCCTTCCCTTATCATCTTTCTGTGCTGCTGGCAGAGGAGACTTGTCGTCATAGACATTTCGAACCCGCACGACCAACCCCGGATACTTGCCCTGCCCCCGTACCGGCAGAGGAAAATTCTCAAGCCGGCCTCGGAATTCAAAGGTCTGTGAATCTGATGAAGTGATCTCTACAAGTTCAAATTCCTGCATCAGAATTTCAGTGTCCGGGCGATATCCCACGGAAACCTCCAGCAATGGGTAACCGGTCTCAGGTTTCAGTTCAGCCGACAGACGGACTCGTACCAGAAAGTCACCATCGTCCGGATAATCGTTCACCATCTTCGCCAAAAATTCCTGTCTCCGTCCGAGTCGATTTGATCGCTGAGCATCCCCAAGCCATTCATCCACATTGCTTTCCGGAAAGACATAGTCGAACTTTCGAGGTTGTTCACCCCGGACGATGACTCGATCCATCGCTCGTCGCGCAGTGGCCAAATAGTATTCGAACTGCAGAGACGACATCTGCAATGACCGGCCGTTATTCTGAAAGCCGTCGGAAGACACAGCATCCGGAGGTAAATCTCTCGAATAGTCCATGTCCAACCCCAAAAGGTCCCGCATCGTGTTCTGGTATTCGAACCGATTCAGCCGCCTCATAACCACTCGACCGTCCGTCTGCCGACGTGCTTCTAATGCCTGATGAACGGATGAAGAAACCCAATCCGTCAAGGTCTGCAGCTGTTGGCTCGATAATGGCATCTCTCCCTCTGGCGGCATCTCGCTCTTCTGGAGTACGTTCAGTACTTCGTGCCACTGCTCCAGAGCGGCCCGGTCGTCGACCAAGTTGACCGACAACGTATCGAGCCGGACTCCACCCTCCTGCTTCTCGGCCCCATGGCAGCGAACACAATGAGATTTCAGAATCGGAAGCACTTCCCGGTCAAACTGAGTCTCATCCGCTACTGCATGCACACCGCTCAGCCACGAGCCGACAACAATGCTCAAGCACAAAGCCAAAGAACACCCAGTGTATCGGTCATGTTGGAAAGACATCGAAAATCCCTCTATCGTAGGATGGGCATTCCTGCCCGTCCCGCACTGGTTCGAGTTCTGGTTAGGGCAGGGGCGGCTCGGGCAGGAATGCCCAAGCTACAACTTGGCAGGGGCGGCTCGGGCAGGAATGCCCAAGCTACAACTTGGCAGGGGCGGCTCGGGGAGGAATCCCCAAGCTACATTTGAGTTTCTATTGCGGGCCGGGGGGGAGGTGTTCGAGAAGGTATCGGATGATCAGCATTCTGACATGGACGAGTGTTCCCTGACCTTCACGAAGTCCATGGTCTCTGTTGGGATATACCATGTAATCAAACGGTTTTCCAAGTGCAACGAGCCGATCGATCAGCCCTTCGATGATCTGGATATGTGTGTTGGTTTCTCCGGAGCCGGTGATGATCAACAATTTGCCTTTCAAACCGTCTGCGAAATTAATGGCGGCCGCCCGCTCATAGCCATCCGGATTGAGCTCTCTCGTGCGCATGAAGATTTCCTGGAACCATGCATTATAAAGATGTGGCTGTGGCTTCGGGACAACTGCGATTCCGACATGATATGAATCCGGTTTGCGAAACATGGCATTCAGAGTATTCGAACCACCACCGCTCCAGCCCCAGATTCCAACTCGGCTCAGATCGACGTAAGATCGCATACGTCCGAGTTCTTTCAGTCCGGCTTCCTGTTCTTCGGTGGAGAGAGGTCCGAGACTGCCGAAGATCGATCGTCTCCATGCGGCACCTTTCGGCGCCGGAGTGCCTCGATTGTCGATCGACACAACGAGGTACCCGAGATCGGCCACTACGCGATGAAAGTCGATCTGAACCGTACCCCAATCGTTGAGCACCGTTTGAGCATGGGGTTCTCCATAAACATAGATAAAGACCGGGTACTTCTTCGATGGATCAAAGTCTTTCGGCTTGAGCATCCACGCATCCATGGTGGTGCCATCGGCGATCTTCAGTTCAAGGAATTCTGTAGGTTGCGTTAGGATGCCTTTGATTCTCTCGCGAAGCTCACTGTTGTTTTCGATGACTCGCACGACTCGATGCCCGGAGACTTCGATCAGTTCAACCACCGGCGGCGAATCCAGCGTGGAGTACGTATGTACCGCCCACTTTGCATCCGGAGAAAAATTGTACGTGTGTGTGCCCGTCTGTGCCGCAGGCGTAATTCGCTCCAGTGTTCCAGTCCCGTCCAGAGGAACGCGGTACAGATACTTTTGCGTCGCATTCTCTGGAGATGCCAGGAAGTAATACCAACCGCCGGCTTCATCGATTGCTACCCGATCAATCAGGTCATACTCACCGGGAGTGAGCAGCACATGATCCTCGCCGTCACGGGAAACCAGCCATGCATGTCGCCAGCCATCTTTTTCACTGACAACAACGAAGGCAGCTCCGCCCTGAACCCATGTCAGTCCGGAATTCCAGCCCTGACTCGCCTCTACCCAGGCTTCGTCTGACTCCTGGTAGATCTTTCTGGCTTCACCGCCAGGCTGCACGAGAAGAAACTCGCGTTCGTTGCGGAATCGACTGAACTTTTCGACGAGCACTTCTTTCGAATTACTGGTCCATTCCACCTGTCCGAGGTACATACCCTCTTCAGGAGATTTCAGTGCCAGCCACTGAAGATTCTTTCCGTCGGCATCTACCACCCCGACACGAAGCTGGTCAATCGTTTCTCCAACTCGAGCAAACCGATGATTCTGAACCTTTGGATAAGACGGATCTTCAGGAACCAGAACGGGGCGTAAACGCACATTTGTTGCATCTGACTCCACAAACACAACTCGTTTTCCATCAGGACTCCAGTTTGGGTCGTGATATGAGATGTCTCGTTCCGCAGAGCGCTGCGTCAACTGAATACGTTCTCCACTCCCCAACTTGTTCACAAACAAATTCTGATCCTGGAATTCGAGGACCATAGTTCCGTCCGGCGAATGCAGCGGACCTCGGTCTGATTGTTTGTCGCTGCCTGGATCGGTAACGGTGCGTTCGCCCGAGGGCACACGATAGGTAACACTGGTAACCGCCCCCGTTTTTGAGTCTTGTTCCTGGACCGTCAGTCCCGAGCTGTCGGTCAGCCATTTCGAGTCAACCTTCTTAGCACGAAATGCGCCGTCTTCATAAATCGCTTTCAGCCGGAGTTGTGTTTCCGTCTGCCACGCTGAATCAGAAGAAACCTGAGCCTGGACAACTGTTCCCGCATCTGCTGCGAACAGAATGGCGGAGATTGCTGCGGATGCGATTGTCGAATACGCGACTCTTGAATATTGCTTCACTCGGTTTTCCATTTCGCATAAAGGTCGAAGTAACTACGGCAGGAGGCAATACGTCCCGTCGCCGATGCTTGTTCTTCAAAACGCCGCAACAACTGACGCGATTGCCTGGTTCGTAGTGTAACGAGATTGTTCTGAGAAAACCCGTTCAAACTCAGTATCAATCAGACGCCAGAATCAGTTTAACGGCAAGCCGAAGGCGACTGAGTCCCCCCCTGCCGACACTCCGAATGGCGACGCTGGGTGCAACGGCCACGGTTATCCAGTAACCCGTGGCTTACGCCACGCGTTAACGATGTACCGGCCCGCTGGGCCTGAATCGCAGACAGCATCGTTCGGGATTGCGCCTTCTGCGATCGACTGCCTCATTCGACCGGTGGCAACATCAAACGATGTCTTGATTTTTCAGGCCGCGTGCATCTGTTACCTTACTCGCGTTTTCAGGCAGTTAACAACAGTTCAGGTACATCGCCATGGCAAGAATTCTGACCATCCTGATCGCGTCTGGTGTCGCAACGATGATCGCAGGCACACTGCACGCCGCGGACATTTACGTGTCTTCCACAGGCGATGATCGAAATGTCGGATCGGAGTCGCAGCCGTTTGCGTCACTCAGTCGAGCTCAACAGGAAGCGCGAACCTACGCTCAGAAAGAGTCTGTCACAATCTGGCTCGAGCCTGGGGTCTATTATCTACCGCAGACATTCCTGCTCACCTCAGCCGATTCAGGCAGCCTGCAATATCCAGTGACTTATCGAGGCAAGGAGCCCGGGGTGATCATCAGCGGGGGACAGCGTCTGGCGTTGAAATGGACGCCATTCCGGGATGGCATCTATCAGGCATCGACTCCCGCAAACCTGAAGATCGACCAGGTGTTTATAAACGGTCAGCGGCAGCACATGGCACGATATCCCAACTTCGATCCCGATGTGCGACCGTTCAATGGGTTCTCAGCGGCTGCATTCAGCAAAGAGCGGGCGGCGACCTGGAGCAATCCGGCTGGTGGCTTTATTCATGCGATGCATCGAGCACACTGGGGCGGCTACCACTACCGAATTACCGGTAAGAACGCCGGTGGCGAAATCGAATACGAAGGCGGCTGGCAGAATAATCGCCAGATGGGCATGCATAACGAGCACCGCTTTGTTGAAAACATCTTTGAGGAACTGGATGCTGCGGGCGAATGGTTCCATGATTCTACGGATGGCATTCTGTACTACAAACCTGCGTCTGACGTCGATCTGATGACTGCGTTGGTTGAGGTTGTTCGACTGGATCGACTTATTGAGTTTCGAGGCTCACAGGCAAATCCAGTGCAGCACATTACTCTCCAGAATCTGGAGTTTCGGCATACTGCACGCACATTCATGGAGAACCGCGAACCACTACTGCGCAGTGACTGGACGATCTACCGCGGGGGGGCGGTCATGTTTGAAGGCGCAGAACATTGCCGGATTCGAGATTGTGTGTTCAATCAGGCAGGCGGAAATGCCGTGTTTGTCAATCACTACAATCGCAACATCGAAATCACTGGTTGTCATATTCACGATGCGGGCGGTAATGGAATCTGCTTTGTCGGTAGTCCGGCAACCGTGCGCGATCCCCTCTTTCACTATGATCAGCGACAGTCTGTTTCCGCGATCAGCAAGATGCCTGGTCCGCAGTCAAATGAGTATCCCGGGAATTGTCTCGTTGACAATTGTCTGATCGAGCGAACCGGACGAGTCGAAAAGCAAACGGCTGGCGTGCAGATTTCGATGTCTGCTTACATCACGATTCGACACTGCTCGATCTACGAAGTCCCGCGAGCCGGTATCAATATCAGTGAGGGAACGTTCGGCGGACATCTGATCGAATTCTGTGACGTCTTTGACACCGTACTCGAAACTGGTGACCACGGCAGCTTCAACTCATGGGGGCGTGACCGCTTCTGGGAACTGATGGACGCTCCGGAGGACGAGCTTCCGCAACTTGCGAAGCTGGACATGCTCGCAGAGAACACCATTCGCAACAGTCGCTGGAGATGTGACCACGGCTGGGACATCGACCTTGATGATGGTTCCAGCAACTACCGCGTCTACAACAACCTTCTGCTGGCAGGCGGACTGAAGTTCCGCGAAGGATTCAACCGCGTCGCTGAAAATAACATCATGGTCAACAATTCATTTCATCCACATGTGTGGTACAGGAACAGTGGAGATATTGTTCGCCATAACATTGTTTTCACGGACTATCGCCCAATACGAGTTCCGGTACCATGGGGGCATGAAGTGGATCGAAACCTGCTGCATCAGGCGGGCGAAACTCAATCCAGGATAGCAGACACTCTGGCTAAGGACAGTGGTCGTGATGAACAGTCGCTGGTGGCCGATGCATTGTTCGTGAATCCGGAGATCGGGGACTTTCGAGTCAAAGAAAAGTCTCCCGCGCTGGCGCTCGGCTTTTCCAACTTTCCGATGGACCAGTTCGGAGTACGATCGCCAGAGCTTAAGAAGATTGCTCGAACACCAGAAATCCCGAGTCTGCAGAGTTCGTCGCCAGATGCATCAGTCGGCGGTGAGCTAAAAATTCGAATGGAACATATCTGGGAAGGGGCCACCGTTCGTGATCTGGAGGGCGAAGAGTTTTCTTCGTTTGGTGTCAGCAAGGACTCTGGCGGTGTTCACTTCGCCAACGTACCCGAGAATTCCGAGGCAGCTCAGGCTGGGGTGAAAGAAAATGACGTGCTGCAAAAGGTCAACGATCAGTCGGTGAAGTCTGTCGCCGAATTCTTCAATGCCCGGAACCATTTGGCAGGACAGCAGATGCGGGTCACAATCGTTAGAGCACAACAGGAACTTGTCATTGAAGTGCCGCGATACTCGTACGTCGTAACATCTCAGTTCAACAATCCATCCGAACTTCAACTGAATGTTGCGACTGAACCTGCGATTCCCTTAACGATCCTGACTGCAAGACCGCAGACATCAAATCAGCCACTCAGCATTCTGAAGGACGGGAAACTGTCCAGGGATTACGGTCCTGTCTTTGGAAACGGTATCAGATCCGGAATCTACAAGGTCTCTCTGGGGCAAACGAGTTCACTCAAATCGATCAGCACCATCACATTCAATCAGAATGGAAACCGCGGCCCTCAGCGGTTCATCGTATTCGGGACAACTTCAGAAACCGATCCCGGCTGGAACTTTCGCGATCAACAGATCTTCAAACCGATTTGTGAAGTCGATACGACTCATGAGAAATCAGGAACATTTCAAAGCACAGCCATTCATTCAAGTGATCAGGATCTCGGTGAATACCGCTGGCTCCTCTGGGTCGTCTATCCGGTATCACCCCTCGAAGAAAACTCCGCCTTCCAGGAATTTACCGTAACCTCAAAGTAACCAACTCCCAAAAAGAAAAGTACTCATCACGCTCCCCGTGATGTCGAGCACTGGTTCCAAAGTACTCATCACGCTCCGCGTGATGTTGAGCCCTGGTTCGCCCTGGTTCGCCCTGGTTCGCACCGACATGCACCGACATGCACCGACCGACCCTGGCTGGCTGGATTGCATCCAGCGTGCGCACATGATGCCAGAACTCAACATCACGGCGGAGCGTGATGAGTACTTTGGGGGGAGGAGTACTATTTCAGAACACTGCGGACCACTTCGCCGTGAACGTCGGTGAGGCGGTAGTGTCTGCCCTGGAACTTGAACGTCAGTTTTGAATGATCAATGCCGAGCAGGTGCAGGATTGTGGCATTGAGGTCGTGAACATGAACTGGATCACGAGTAATGTTGTAGCTGAACTCGTCGGTCTCCCCGACAGTCGTGCCACGTTTGATGCCGGCTCCTGTCATCCAAACCGTGAAGCAACGAGGGTGATGATCGCGGCCATAGTCGTCGGGAGTTAATTTTCCCTGGCAGTAGACGGTGCGACCAAATTCGCCGCCCCAGACAACAAGAGTATCGTCAAGCAGACCACGTTGCTTCAGATCCCGGACCAGCGCAGCCGTCGGCTGATCGGTCAGGCCACACTGGATCGCGATGTTCTTTGGAAGTTCCAGGTGTTGATCCCAGCCACGATGAAACAGCTGAACAAATCGAACGCCGCGTTCACAGAGCCGCCGAGCCATGAGGCAGTTCCAGGCGAAGGTACCTGGCTTCTTTGCATCTTCCCCGTAGAGATCAAAGGTGCTTTCGGGTTCGCCTGACAGATCGGTGAGTTCCGGCACCGACGTTTGCATGCGAAACGCCATTTCGTATTGAGAAATTCGTGTTGCAATCTCAGGATCTCCGACGTCTCGCTGTCGGAACTGATTCATTTCGGACAGGTCATTGAGCATATCCCGGCGGAGGTCACGTTTCATTCCGGGCGGATCCGACAGAAACAGAACCGGATCGCCCTTTGAGCGAAACTTGACGCCTGCGAATCGAGTCGGCAGAAATCCGCTTCCCCAGAGCCGATCGTACAATGGCTGATCACCGGTTCCGGAAATCATCGCGACAAACGCCGGTAAGTCTTCGTTATCACTACCCAGCCCATATGAAAGCCACGCACCGAGACTCGGACGTCCCGCCAGCTGAGCACCTGTCTGCATGAACGTGATCGCCGGGTCGTGATTGATGGCCTCTGTATGCATCGACTTAATAAGGCAGAGCTCATCTGCGATTTCAGCAGTATACGGCAGCAGTTCGCTCACCCACGCTCCGCTGTCTCCGCGACGGGCAAACTGGAACTTCGAGGGTGCAACCGGAAAGCTGATCTGACTACTGGTCATCCCCGTCAATCGCTGCCCCTGGCGAATGGTATCGGGCAATTCCCTGCCGCGAAGATCAGCCAGTGTCGGCTTGTAGTCGAAAAGGTCGAGTTGCGACGGTGCACCCGACTGAAACAGGTAGATCACTCGCTTCGCCTGCACGGGCAGATTTGGAAATCCAGAGACACCGGTGCCAGGGGACTGGCTCGAATCGCTCGCGGAGACGGGTTCGTTCATCAAACTCGCAAGAGCCGCGAGTCCGACAGACTGTGCACCTCGAGCAAAGAAGTGGCGGCGTGTTTCAGACATCAGTTGGTTGTATGAGACTGTCATGGCTGGTTCAACACCTCATCAAGGTTCAGAATCAGACTCGTCACTGTCGTGAACGCAGCCAAATCAGGAAAATTCAGAGATTCATCAACGGCAAACTCCCCCACCTGAACGAACTGTTTCGCTGCAACCGGATCCATCTGAAACACGGCAAGACTCCTGTCAAAGCGACGCTTCAAAACAGTCAGTTCTTCCGGCTGAGGATGCCGAGCCGTTGCTGTCAGGAATGCATACCGGATTTGATCCTCGGTCGAATTCGGGAACTTCGCCATAACACGCTGAGCAAAGACTCGCGACGCTTCCACAAAGGTAATGTCATTCATCAATGCCAGTGCCTGAAGTGGTGTGTTGGTGCGACTCCGCTGCACGACACAAGCTTCTCGGCTGGTCGCATCAAGCGTCACCATCGTTGGCGGAGCAACGGTACGTTTCCAATAGGTATACAGGCTGCGTCGATACAAATCTTTGCCGTGAGACTGAACGTAGTCCATATCCGTGGCGATTTCCTGCCAAAGCCCCTCTGGTTGATAAGGCTTGACCGAGGGACCACCGACCTTTCCGGATAACAGTCCGCTGACAAACAAGGCCTGGTCACGAATCGTCTCTGCTGGCAGCCGCCGACGTGGTCCCCGCGCTAAAAGTCGATTGTCCGGATCTGCGGCCTGAAGCTCTGGTGTGACGATCGATGTCTGTCGATACACAGCACTTGTGACGATTAGTCTCTGCATCGCCTTAACATCCCAGCCGAGTCTGACAAACTCAGTTGCCAGCCAGTCCAAAAGCTCGGGATGGCTCGGTGCTTCCCCCTGAGCTCCAAAGTCTTCACTGGTTGTCACCAGCCCCTGACCGAAGAATTGCTGCCAAAAACGATTCACCGCAACTCGGGCCGTGAGGGGATGTTCAGGACTGACCAGCCAGCGTGCGAACCCAAGTCGGTTATTTGGCGCGTCAGCCGGCATCGAAGGAAAAACAGACGGGACCGAACGCTCAACTTGTTCTCCCGGTCGATCGTATTGTCCTCGAAGCAGGACATGTGTTTCCCGAGGCTGTTCCATTTCCTGCATCACCATCACCGTCGGCAGATTCTCGAAGAATGCGCGTCGCTCACGTCGAAGTGCCGTGAGTCGATGTTCGATGGAACGAATTTCATCGGGGGCTTGATTCTCAAGAAAGTATCGAGTCAGTTTCAGATTCTGAGCTTTCGTGCGAGCTTCTTTCGCCGTCGTCAAAATCTGCGACACCGTTTGCGAAACAGACAACAACTCAACTTCCGAGGCCTCAAGATCTCGACCATAAATCCGAACGTCGTCCACTTCACCTTCGAAATTGCTCTGCCCGCCTCCGATCCGCAAAGGTTCAGTCGCAACAGCAAATGACTGGTTAATTCTGTCAAGCTTTACGTCCATCACAACTGGCTGACCGTTGAGATAGACCCGGATGCCACTCGCCACACGAGAACCATCATAGGTCACCGCGATGTGGCGCCATTGATCCAGACCAATCGGTTCATGGCTTTCAACCCGCACTGCATCATCCAGCCAGCGTTTGATGAGATTGACCTGAATGTGGCCATCTCGCAGATGAACGTAGTAGCCAGCACCTTCTTCGACCGGCGTCATTCTGGAGATCAGCGTGCCATTCGGAGCAGATGCTTTGACCCAGGCAGAAATCGAGAACTTATCAAAGTAGCCAAAGTTTGCAGTGTCACCGGCCTCAACCAACGATCCTTCTGTCAGCTTCAACGCGGAGCCCTGCACACCGTGTGTATATGAAGGAACAGTATATGCAGGAGACGCCATGCCGAAAACCGCATCAACATCTCGCGTACGATCTCTCAGGTTTCCATCGAACTCAAAGTGATTCAGCAGCTGGTCTGTGACTGTGTAGTCTTTCACTGCAACATTGCTTCCAGTCACAACGCTGTGAGCAACTGGTGTCCCATTTGCTGCTGGTACCCCATCTGCTGGCAGAGCCTGATCAGGTGTTGAGTTGAGACTGATGTTGGCTTCCCATGCATTCTGAGCACTTTCAAGCTCACTCTGCAGATCATTCCATGCGGCAGTGAGCTTGGAGATTTCACCGTCGAATTCCTCGAGACACGACTGCTCTTCCGGCGATGGAGCTTTCACATACGGTGGCGAGTTCCCTTCCTTGATGGCTCGTCCGCTCTCAGGAATGTTGTTGAAGTACGCAAAGACCTGGTAATACTCTTTCTGTCGGATCGGATCGTACTTGTGATCATGACATCGAGCACACCCCATGGTCAGGCCCAGCCAGACCGTAGCGGTTGTGTCGACTCGATCAACGACATATTCGACCTGATATTCTTCGGGGATGATGCCACCCTCGGCATTGCCTCGGTGGTTGCGATTGAACCCGGTTGCGATCTGCTGATCGAGTGTCGGATTCTCCAGAAGATCGCCTGCCAGTTGTTCGATCGTAAACTGATCAAAGGGCTGATTTGCGTTAAACCTTGCGATGACCCAGTCGCGCCATCGCCACATGGATCGCGGTCCGTCGTTTTGGTAGCCACTTGTATCGGCGTAACGCGCCGCGTCGAGCCAGCGAACTGCCATATGCTCTCCATAGCGAGGTGATGCAAGCAGACGATCAACAACTGTTTCGTAAGCGTTTGGTGACTGATCCGCAAGAAACGCTTCGACCTCTTCAGGAGTTGGCGGCAGTCCTGTCAGATCAAGGGAAACGCGACGAATCAAAGCATATCGTGGAGCCTCATCTGAAGGTTTCCAGCCTTCCTTCTCCAGCCGAGACAGAACAAAATCATCAACCGGATTGCGACTCCAGTTCTTTTGCTGAGTCAACGGCGGCTGATGACGCTTTGGCGCGACAAAGGCCCAGTGTTCGGACCACTCAGCTCCCTGTTGAATCCATTCCCTGAGTAACTGAATCTGCGACTCTGTCAGCTTCCTGCCGGATTTCTCTGGCGGCATTCGGACTTCAGCGTCTGTCGAAGTCACTCGGCGATGTAACTCGCTGGCATCCGGATCACCCGAAACAACAGCGTGACGACCTTCATGTTCAGTGAAGGCCGATTCACGCTGATCAAGTCGCAAATTACTGACTCGCTGCTGTTCATCCGGGCCATGACAAGTGAAGCAATTGTCGGAAAGGATCGGGCGAATATCACGGTTGAAATCGATCTTTCGGTTTTCATCCGTCGCGTACGCAGTGGACGATGCTGCGGCCAACAGACACAACATCTTCGCCCATAGGCTCAGGAATGTGAGCCAAACCCTGAGCTGTTTCAGCATAGCACTAGGGCTGCTTTTAAGAATCATAATTCATCCTGCAACAGCGAATTTGATGAGTTCAACATCGATGCTCCGCCGGTCAAAGCAGCAAATCGAGGACTGCATGCAGAGATCGTTCTATCCGGAACGACAGCAAATCGCAAGTTGAACGGACAGGCGGGTGGCACTCTCGGCATGACTCCCACCTTTCTCGAATCACGTCTTTCGTGGCCATTCGAACAACTTAGATCTGTAGGATCATCAATTCTGCAAACCAGTTCATGCAGAGTCCATCTTTCAGTTGCCTTAAACGCGTGGGCATTTCAAACTCCGAAGTGCGCACTGCCCCGCTGATTCCCGCCCCTGACCAGAGAAAGCCAACGGGAGTTGACTGATGGAAACCGTTGTTGCTGACGTTGCAAAGATACGAGATCGCTTCGCTGAATCGCTTCGTCAGGGAGGTTCGACGGACATTTCACCGTGGCTGGAGCCGCTGCATGGACATCAAAGGGCCGCCCTTTTTCGGTTGCTGCTGTCTGTTGTCGTCCGCAACAGCGATACAGCAGATGCAACAATTGTGCGAGAATCTCTCCTTGAGCGGTTTGCCGACTATCGGCCGATCATCGACGAAGTCTTTGAAAAGGGAACTGATCCGGAAGAGAGTCGCTCGTACATTCTCGATTGTTCATCCACTGACGCCGAACGCGGCAATACGGACCATGAAGAATTGGAAGTCGGAGCTCTCTGGACGGAATCCGGAGGACGTTACTACATCCTTGAAGAAGTTGCTCGTGGTGGAATGGGGGCGGTGCTCAGAGCCTATGATCGTGAACTGGATCGCCCCGTTGCATTAAAGGTGATTTTGCCCACTGCAAGACGAAATCCAAATTCCGTTCGTCGATTTCACCAGGAAGCTCGGATCACTGGCCAACTTCAGCACCCCGGTATCCCACCAGTTCACGATGTGGGCTATCTTTCGAACGAGTGCCCGTTCTTTGCGATGAAGCTCATCGAAGGGGAGTCTCTGTCTTCTCAGCTCAAAAGACGAACATCTCCAACTGAAGAATTGCCTCGCTTCGTGGCAATTTTTGAAAACATCTGCCAGGCGGTTGCTTACGCACATACACAGGGAGTTGTGCACCGAGACCTGAAGCCCGCCAATGTGATGGTGGGAGAGTTCGGTGAAGTGCAGGTCATGGACTGGGGACTTGCCAGACGGCTCAACAGCGTTCGCCGGCCATCCGAAATCCAGGATGCCGCTGTCGCAGACTCGGAAGAGATGACGCGAGAAGGTGCGGCCATGGGTACTCCAGCCTACATGCCGCCCGAACAGGCCTGCGGACTCAGTGAGGCGATTAATGAACGATCGGATGTCTTTGGGCTTGCTGGAATCCTGTGCGTCATTCTGACAGGCCGTCCTCCATATACGGGCGAATCACCGGCCGACATCCTGGAGAAGAGTTGCCGAGCAGATCTGAAAGAGGCCTGCAAGGCACTGGAGTCCTGTGAAGCTCCGAGGCCACTAATCGAGATTGCACTTCAGGGACTTCGAGCCGACCAGAACAATCGCCCTGACAGCGCTGCAATTATGGCAAGAGCAATTCTCGACTACAGAGAGTCGGCAGAGCGGCAGCTTCAGGCGGCCCGAATTCGAGAGGCGGCTGAAGAAGCCAGAACGGCTGAACGTCGGAAACGCAGGTTCGCATGGAGTCTCGTAGCGGTCTCGACGCTGCTGATTCTGAGCATGGCGATTGGTGGAAGCTGGTGGGTCTATCGTGACGCACAATTGTTTGAAGCAGGTGTCATTCAGAAGCTGAATCTCACCGAACAGCAACTGGACGCTGCGAGGGTCTCCAGCACCGATCCAGCTCGGATGAAGATTTTGCTGGATGCAGGCTCCGCATATCTGACCGAAGTTCAGTCCCAGCGAACGGCGACCGGAAGAAAGCTTAATACCACGAGTCAAGAGAAACTCGAAGGACTCACTGCTGAAATGAGTCAATTACAAAGCGACCAGGCCGTACTTGCGGCCTTTCGAAAAAGTCGGCAGCAGGCAACTCAGGTTGATGCCGGTAGTGGGGTCTATCTCGATCGAGAATCTGTCTCAACGCTGGTCGCCGAGTTGCGTCGACTGGGAATCTCGCCGGAAGGCAGCAGTCCGCAGGAGTTCGCACAGTCACTGCGTTCGCGACACCCGGACGTGGTTCGTCAATTAACCTCCGTACTTCAGTTTACAACAACACAGACCGATGACGAACGACTGACCAATTGGTTGATGGAGGCTCTGGCTTTGCTGGACGTCCAGGGGGAGCAACACGTTCTTCTCGAGGCAGTCCGTCGGGGTGACACAGCTGAGCTTATCGCGTTGACCGAGAAGATACTTCCTGAAGAGTATTCTCCGGAACTGTTGTTTTCTGTCGCACAGCGAATGACAAGCTCTTCGGAGAAACTTCGATTTCTTCGTCGGGCAAAATTCGCATGGCCGGATAATTTCTGGCTGAATCATTTGCTCGGCAATGAATGTGAAGGAGCTACCTACCTTCGTGAAAACAAGGACAATGCCGAATTGATCAGCAGTCTTCACGTCGAAGCTATTTCCTGCCTGAATGCAGCCGCCGCAATTGAACCGGAGAACACCGGCAACCTCGTCAATCTCGGAATCGCATTACTCAACTGGGGAGACAGTCAGGCTGCACTGAAGATGTTCACAAGAGCGATAGAACTGAATGCCGACTACGGGGCTCCGCATGTTATGAAAGGCGGAATTCTGATGCAGATGGAAAAATTTGATGAGGGCGTTGCAGAGTTCGAAACGGCGGTTCGAGTCGCTCCCAACTTCGCTCCAGGTTATACAAATCTGGCCCGCTGGCATGGTCAGAATGGTCGATTTGAAAAGGCCGCGGAGCTGCTTCGCAAGGCCGTTACACTTTCACCACAGGCGGATTCTTATCTGCAGCTTGGCAGGGCCTATGGAGCATTGAACGACTACGATCGTGCGATCGTCGAGTGGGAAAAGGCAGCCGAACTCGATCCGAACCTGTTTGAAGCACACTTTATTCTGGGATTGAGTGCGCTCCAGAGAATGCAGACAAAACGCGCGATTCAGTCTCTTGAAAATGCTCATCGATGTCGCCCACAGGATGTCGAAACGCTTCAGTACCTCGGAAATGCCTATGTTGAAGACGGGCAGCCACAATCGGCTGTGAAGATCTGGAGGGATGCTCTGGCGATCGACCCGAACCATGGCCCTTCACATGCTGAACTCGGTAAGTTGCTCTATCAGACCGGTGCGAAGGACGAAGCCATGGAGCACATGCTGAAGATGCATGAACTTGGCCATGGTACACCGGGTACTCGAGTTCATCTCGCGATCGAGCTGGCTGCCCTCGGACGAATCGAAGAAGCAAAAAAAGCATGCCGGGATGCGATTGAAAAGGACCAGAACTTCTCCAATGCATGGTTCACGCTCAGCGAACTACAGGCTCACGATGGTGAACTCGAAGATGCAATTGCCTCAGTACGGCGCTCTATGGAAATTGAAGATCCTCGCAAGCCACCAAAGGCTCAATTTGAAGCAAAGCTGGCAGATTACGAACGACAACGAGCACTAGAGTCCGAGCAGGCTGCATTGACAATTGAAGATGTTCCCTTGGTGGATGCCGACAAGATTATCGAATTGGCAAAGATCAGCCAGGACTGGATGAAGCAGTATCATCTATCGGCCCGACTTTTTCAGCGACGATTCTCCCGGGAGATCTCCGAACAATATCCAGTTCAGCCGACAGAGCGGTTCTTCGGCGCATGCGCAGCCGCGATGGCTGCGGCGGAGCGACATTATGATCACCGAGTTGCCGCCAGTGATTCCGGGAAAGCCGAGTGTCGCCAACTGGCGTTCGATTGGATGTCGTCTGAGCTGGCAGAATGGAAGAGACTCTACCCCGATGTCCCACCCCAAGGTCGCGAATCGATGCAGCTCGGCCTCCAAAACTGGCTGACTGACCCTCGACTTATCACCATCCGAGATCCTACGGAGCTGCAAAGGCTGTCACCTGACGAACGCGAACAGTGGCAAGCGTTCTGGATCGAAGTCGAAGCCTGGCGAAACAAAATCAGCTCCCCGAACTAAGCGTCCAAAGTCAACAGAATTAGCAGACGAAGTCTGCGGAATCGTAGCAGGCACATTCCATGTGCCGTCCGCCTCGCGCTGTTGTTTTTCAGCATCCACAGTCAGCGGAACTGCGCGGTTGCGGACGGCAGACGGAGTCTGCCTGCTACAGTAGCAGGCACATTCCATGTGCCGTCCGCCACGCGGTAGTGCTTTTTCAGCATCCACAGTCAGCGGGATTGCGCGGTCGCGGACGGCAGACGGAGTCTGCCTGCTACAGAAGCAACCCCGCTAACGCGGTTTCCAGAAGATCCATTCTGGCCAGTCCGGAACGCAGATGTTCGGGAATGCCGGACTCTCCCCAATACGCGCCTGCCAGCTGACCACAAATGGCTCCGGTCGTATCCGAGTCATTTCCAAGGTTCACGGCCTTAAGTACGGCCTCTTCAAATGACCCCGCTTCGTGGAATGCCCAAAGTGATGCTTCGAGACTCTTCACAACCCATCCAGACCCCACGATCTCCGGGGGATTCCGGTGGCGAAAACTGCCGTGAGCAATTTCCTGGATCAATGGGTGCAGAGGATGAACTGCATTAAGTTGCCTGAGAGGCTTCCAGTCCGGAGAGAGTACCGCCTCACGATCTTCGCCCTGAATCAACGCTGCTAGTACAGTCGCCAGGTATCTGCATGCCGAAACACATTGTTCGCTGGCATGAGTCGGAAGACTCGATCCCTCAGCGAACCCTGCAAGTTCATTCAGCTTCGCCGGATAGAGATGGCCGTATCGAATTGGGATCGGTGCCAACCGCATGATGCTGCCATTACCACTCGCTCCCTCTGAGCGGTTACCGGATGTCAGTGCATCCTTTGTCGCGCAGAACTGAGCCAGCGCATATCTTGTTGTGATACCGATATCGAAACATCGTCCATTGACGGAATACATTCCTTCCTGCAACCAATTCACATAACGTTGGGCCTGATCATTCAGATTCCATCCAGAGCTGGAAATGCTGTCTGCCAGAGCAAGCGCCATGCTGGTGTCGTCCGTCCACTCTCCGGCATTCAGTCGATGAGGCCCACCATCCCGATATCCGGTCACGAGCTCAAATGTACCAGGGCGCTGGAATTCCACCGCCGCTCCCAGTGCATCCCCGACTGCAAGTCCGATGAATGTTCCTCGTTGTCGATCGGTCGACACCTTGCCGCCAACACCATCAGGTTTATGGAGCGAACCTGTTGAACCGTCAACAAGCTTGTTCATCAAACTGCGAATCATCTGAAACATCGCCGAAGTCTCCCGCTGCCGTTACAAGTCCGTTGTATGGAACATTCAGATCAACGAATGGTTGAACTGTAAAAGTCGCCCGGGAACCTCAGCAGGTCAGCAGTGATGTTCAGGCGAAGTTTGAGCTCATTGTTCTTGCTGGCGGGTTCCTCGGAGAACCCTTGATGTTCCGGGTCGACTTCATGACCATAAAGCGCCACTGCCATGGCTGCACATTGGGTTGCATAGGCGACGTCGTTGAAGACTCCGCCGGCCTTCAGGCGATCGGCGAGTTGTTTCTGGACTGGAGTGATGCGACAACTCAATTGATACTCGAGATACTCCATCACAGACTCCGTGCTGATTTCACGGATGAGTCGAGCATACTCAATGGCTGATTTTCGGGCACTTGCAGTTTCGATAGCCATCTTCTCGGCGTGCTTCAACGCAAGTTCTCGAACTCGGTTCGGAGCCACTTCTACAGTCTTCAGTTCCCATGCATCGGCTCGTTCTGCATCTGTAATGACAGCATAGCTCATGTCAGGATCTGCAGGATCCCAGAGATGCTCCTCGACCTCAGGAGAAGGCTTGAAAAAAATGCGATGACCTCGTACCGGAGAAATCCAGAGCTTGCAATACACGGATTCTCCCAAACGGCCCATACTGTCAACATCAATGTGCTCAAAGACGCCGTCAATGTAACTGGGGCGGACGTAGTCAAAATTGAACTGAGGACCGAGCCACGACTCCCACGCAAGGACAAAACCTTCAGGAGTCAGTCGTTTAAGCATTCGCTGAAGATCGATCATGTTTTACTTTCGGTTCCCAAAATGCAACGGATCACGACCGCTGAGAAGCTGAAACTCGGCAGCGATGACTTACAGTTTGCGAAACATCACGTATGCATCAACTTCACCCAGAGTCGGATGAGCGAATGCATCGGGCAATGTCCCAACGATCTGAAAGCCAAGCGATTTCCAAAGATGTACGGCCACCAGATTTGAGCTGACAACGAAATTGAATTGCATGGCGCGAAATCCCCTTGACTTCGCTTCTTCAAGAGAATGCATGCACATCAAGCGTGCGATTCCCTGTCCACGTGCATACCCCGCCGTTGCATAGCCGCAGTTAGCCACATGGGACCCGCCACCGAACTGATTTTGTCTCAGATAGTACGTTCCCTGGATTTGATTGTTCTCCTCGACAACAAACGTCTCCCGATCAACAGACAACCAGCAGGCGATGGCTTCAGCCTGAGTCATCTCCCGCGGAAAGGCAAAAGCTTCCCCACGGCGGATCACTGGTTCGAGGATCTTCCAAACGGCATCTGCATCCTCGATTCCGGCCTTTCGAATCACCTTTGCCATTGTTTGCAAATCTCACATGGTACAGACAGAATTGGTTCCCCGGGTTCAGTTCGATTCACCCATATTACTCATTACCCACCGCATAATACACGCCACTCCGACATGCGCAAAAAAAGTACTCATCACGCTCCGCGTGATGTCGAGCCGTGGCATCGCATGCGCACGCTGGATGCAATCCAGCCAGCCAGCGTCTGCCAGCATTAGCCATCGTCAGCCAGTGCGAACCAGTGCTCAACATCACGGCGGAGCGTGATGAGTACTTTTTTGATGATCGCTGCATCACTCGAAGACGAGGAGACAGAGGAGGTGTCAATGATCTTCCAGTTCCGATTTCAGGAACGCTTTGGCATATGTCCACCACTGATATGCGGTAGCGCGTGAGATTTCAAGAATCTCCGCACACTCTTCCATGCTGAATCCGCTGAAGTACCGAAGTTTCACGAGTTCTGCAGATTGTGCATCGTGAACGGCAAGTGCATCTACAGCTTCGTCGATTGCAATGACTTCGGCCGGGCTTTGATTCAGAATCAGATCGATATCAATATCGTCGCGCGAGTGGCCGCTTCCACGTTTCAATGCCAACCGGCGTCGAGCCGAGTCCACCAGGATCCTTCGCATTGCCTCTGCCGCGGCTGCAAAGAAGCTGCTTCGATTTGCAAATACTGCATTTCCATCAACACCGCGAAGCCGCAGAAAAGCCTCGTTGACCAGTGCAGTTGGCTGTAGTGTATGCCCCGACTTTTCGTTCTGCAGATGCATGCTGGCGAGTCGACGAAGTTCGTCATAGACAGCCGGAAAGATATACTTCGCCTCCAGCTCCTCTCTGGCGGGCGAAGACTTCTTCGACGGTGACTCGTCACTCATCGCTGAGGGTTCCTCACTCATTGAACGCAGATCGCCTTGCTCGAATATTATTGGATTGAATTGAATTGAGGAGGCAGCTCCCATGCTTTTAGTTCAGCCTCCCAATGCTCTATTTCTTCTGAGTGACCAGATCTCTTAAGATGCTCAATCCAGTGTGAACACGCACGACGATAGACAATTGCCCGCTCCAGCCAGGTCGAATCGCCGTTCGTTAACTTCGCTTTTAGACCAGTAAGTCCGTCGCGAAACAGAATTTCGGCTTCGACGAATTCAGATTGAGCCGATCGGCATACTCCCAACATGCACATCGTGGAGTAACATCTCCATGACCTGGCCGAGTGACGATGGCATTTTGCCTGAACGTCCTTCAACAGCAGCTCCGCTTCCTCGAACTTCCCGGAATCAATCAGCATGCCCGCAAGATCGTGGCGAACAGCCTGCACTACTGAAGAATCAGGCAGACTTCCTGAGTTTGCCAAAGCTGAACGGAGCAGAGCCTCTGCATCGTCATCACGACGTTGTGAGCGATAGATCAAAGCCATCTTCCGCTTCAGATCGGGAAGAACGTTGATTCCCTGCGTTGAAGTCAGATCTTCGATCGATCGGTTTGCCTGTTCCGTTTGCTGCCGGACCTGATGCAACATCGCGAGATTCACCTGCAGCGTGGCCTTTAATAGGTTTTGGGGGCCGGACTGGCCCAGCACAGCTGTTGCTTCATTCTCTGTCTTTTCGGCATTGGCGGGACTTGGCGCAGCAAGCTGACATTGAATCAATATTGAAGCGATGGAAATCCTCATCTGCTGGTCGTCTTCTACTTTTGCAACCTGAAGCGAATCCCACGCAAGACTCTCCGCTTCAGTCAGCTTGCCACACTCAAGGAGAATTTTGATCAGACGCGAGTTCTCCGTCAGTAGTTCCCGGACAGCAACTGAGTCTGCACGCAGGTATGAAATCAGCCGTCGTTGAGCCTCTTCTGCGGGCTCGAGTCTGTCCATCGCCAAAAGGACTTTGACTTTGGTTCTGATTGCGTCGTGCTCTGTCTTCCTGATTGCCGGGTCCGGCGACGGAACAGCGGTGATTTCATCGCATAGCCGAAGTGCTTCCTCGAGGAGCGCCGTGCTCTCGCTCGTTTCATCCTCCTCCAGATCCACGAATCGATTCAACCTGATCGCGATCTGATTCGCGACAGCAAGTTTGGCACGGTTGAGAACATCAGGCTGAGTTGCCGCGATGGCAGAGAGCGTTTCGAGTCGTTTCCTTGCCAGACTCTCCGCCTTGCCGCGTTCCATTTCGATGGCAGACACGCTGTAAAGGTAGTTCTGGAACGCATCCTGAGTTAGCGAAGCCTCCTCACCGAGTCGTCCGGCCATGTCCTGATAATATCGCTGCCTCATGGACAGGGCCCGCTCCGGCATTTTCCACGACGTATAGACTCCGGAAACCTGATTTCTTGCCTCTCCGACAGCTGGATGGTCTGCTCCAAGATCTTCCAAAGCAGTCTGGTAGACAGTCTCCAGTACCGATTCTGCTTCGGTGGTCTGATTTCCTTGAAACAGAGTCTTCGCAAGTTTGCATTTTGTTGCCATACAAACGCGTGAATGAGGACCATCAGTTTCAGAGTATGTTGCCACTGCCTGCTGTAACAGTGAAACGGCTGCAGGCAGGCTGGATGGGTCGTCTAAATCTTTGACAATCAGATCAGAGAGCTCAACTCGGCACATCGCCGCAAAATTGTGATCCAGGCCGACGGTCTGATCTGCGTGATCGACAGCTCGCTGAAGTGTCGCCCTGGCTTCTGATAACCGCTGCGTAGCGATCTGAACGCTGGACAGATTACGCAGGGCTCGAAGAAACTGAACTTCATCTGAGATCCCCTCAGACCCTCGATTCGCAATCAGTGAATTAAAGAGTTGCTCGGCTTCCTGATAGCGCCGCATCGAGTATAAATGCACTCCATAGTTGTTGATACAGGATCTTGTAAGACGATGATCCGGGCCAAATTGCAACTTTGCCAGCTCTACGGACTTCGCAAATGCAGTCTCGGCCTCCTGCGGTTTGTTCAAACGCAACCACAGCCGAGTGCTTTCCTGGATGAGCGAGATGTACTCGCGGCTTTGCTCTCCGAAAACAGCCGGAACAAGCTCACTCCGTTGTTCAAAGATCGCTCTGGCGTTTTCGGTTTCACCTCTATTGAGATAATACTCCTGCATCAAATCCAGCATCAGAAGATGAATCGGATCGCGTTCATCCAGAGATTGTTGAGTGTCGTGACGCCATGGTTCTACGAGTCGATCAGCAGCTGCCAGGTTCTCCTCGCGAATCATCACTCGTGCCAAACTGATTTGATTAACAATCAGATCACGCGAACGAGCGTGACCGTGCTGGCTATATCCGTCGATGACTCGACGGAGCAGCGATTCGGCCATTACAAAACGTTCTTCTTCAAAATACAGTGCGGCGAGGTTCGAGAGATTGGAGAGCAGCACAGGATCTGCTGGAGCGAGCCTCTTCTCAAGGACCTCCACAATCTTCAGACGCAGTTCGATTGCAAGTTGATGTCGCCCTGTGCGGCCGTATTGAGCAGCAAGATCACCTTTCGCAGCGAGCGTTCGTTCATCCTCTTCGCCGTACAGTTTTGTTCGCAGATCCACCAGTTCTCGAGCCGTATCGAGTACTTCGTGTGAGCGCCCCTGTTCAAACCGCAGATAAATCAGAGCCATCATCGCTTCCTGAGCGTCTACATCCTCGGGCGTTCCACTCTCGCTGTAAAACCGAAGCGAATTCGCCAGAAGAGCGTCAGCTTCGGCGAATTGCCCACGCGATGTCAGTGTTTTGCTCAAGGCAACACTCGCTCTATGTGATCCCGGATGATCCTCGCCAATGTCTGCCCTGCCAATCTCGACTGCCTTTCGAAGGTGAGCTTCCGCTTTCGCTGTGTCTCCGAGAGAGTCATAGGACTTGCCCAGTACGAAGTGAATTGAGCCAGCCGTCCATGGCCGATCGGAAAATCGCTGTTCCACAAGGGGCGCAGCTCGATCAAGCAACGCGTGAACGGGAAGGTCAAGCTTAGGACCATCGATCATCTCTCGATATTGAATTTCGACGGAACTGAATGCCAGCAGGTCATTCAACAGAAAGTCAAGAATCGCCTGGGCTCTCGACTCCTCTTCAATGGCCTTCTGTTCGCCACGAATCGCGCGCTTCGATTCTTCATCGGCGCGGCGAGACTGCGTTTCCGCAGCCAGACGAAGGTTGATTTCTCGCTGCAACAACAAATTTGAACGGGCTTCGGCATTTCTTGCGCGAACGGTCTGAAGACTGGTCCCAACAAGCCCGACTGTGATTGCAGCGAAGAACATCGTCGCCGTCACCAGCAGCCCGCGATTACGTCGCGCGAACTTCTGGAAACGATACCAGCGGGATGGCGGATGAGCGTTGACTCGCTCATGATTCAAATACCTCTGGATATCATCCGCCAGCGCACTCGCAGTGTCATAGCGACGATTTCGATCCTTCTCGAGAGCCTTCATTACGATCCAGTCCAGCTCTCCACGAATCGTCCGGGCAAGTGCCTTGTTGTCCAGGCCACGAAGCATGGCGTTGGTTGTTCTTGATTCTTCATCAAGCGTTGTCATGCGCTGGCTTGGTCGTGGAGCATCCTTTTCTCGGATGATCCGCCGCATCTCGTCGAAGCCCGACTTGAAGAGTTCTTCACGGTCGAACGGAAGGACTCCCGTGAGCAATTCGTAAAGCAGTACACCGAGAGAATAGACATCGGTTCGAATGTCAATGTCAAACCCCTTCAACTCCAGCTGCTCTGGGCTCATGTACAGCGGCGTGCCCAGGATTTGATTCAGCGTGGTGTAGACGGAGAACTCTGATGGCTCCTGATTCAGTGCCTTGGCAATCCCAAAGTCGATGACTTTGATGATCGGAACTCCATCCTGAAGCGTGACAAGAATATTACTGGGCTTCAGATCGCGATGAATGATTCCCTTAAGATGAGCATGATGCACGGCGCCGCAGACGGCGATGAAGAGCCGCAGGCGTTCGGCGGTCGATAGCCTGGCTTTGTCGCAGTATTCAGTAATCCGATGTCCACGAACGAGCTCCATCACAAAGTAGGGTAAACCGCGGTCCGTGGCGCCGGCATCCAATACACGTGCGATATTGGGATGATCCATGATCGCCAATGCCTGCCGTTCCGCCTCGAAACGTGCAATCACCTGATGAGTATCCATCCCGGGTTTGATCAACTTAACGGCAACCATACGGCGGACGGGCTCAACCTGCTCTGCCACGTAGACGATTCCCATCCCGCCTTCACCCAACTGTTCCGTCAGTTGGTAGTGACCGATTCGCGTCCCGATCGCTTCCTGCCTGACGTTCCTTGCGGAGTCAATCGTTGTGACCGGTGTCGCCATAAACTCACTGTCGGCTACGGCATGCCTGAGCAACGATTCGATCCGAATCCTGAGTGCCCGCTGATCACCGCAGGCCTTGTCCAGGAATGCCTCTCGACACTCTGGTGTCAGCGACAAAGCCTCCAGCAGTATCTCTTTTTCACTTTGTGGATGATCAGCTCTGTCTGCCACTCAAGCACCTATTCCGAGCCAGGATGGATTCTTCACTTTATTCCTGTAGCGCATTTTCAGTCTCCATTGTCTGGTCGTTTTTTGGAAATTCTCTTCGAGATACAGAAAAGCCACAGGAAGGTCGGCGTACAGCGGTCAATTGCGGTGTCACGAGTAGTGGTCGCGTAAAACATTCGAAAATTTGTGTAATGGCATTAGACGAAGTCAACGTGCCCTGCGCCATTGTCGTCAGGAGTCTGAATTTACGAAGGAAGTCATCATTCAGTTTGCAAGGGCGGAAAAAAGTGAGCTGGCATCAAAGATACTCGCGAGACTGTTACCTGTCACCCCTGACCATCCTCGTTACGTTCGCAGCACTGTTTGCGAACCATCCGGGAGCCGTTGCTCAGAGTGCTCCCAGGCCAAATGTAGACTATGCCATCACCTGGATTGATCCGATCGATTCCCCGTTTACAACGACTGTCCCATCGGCGATTAATGATTTGGGAGACACGGTGGGATCTGCTTTGGGAGCCGGATTTCCTGGTGCCGGCTGGATTCGGACTGCAGAAACGGGCCTTCTCTGGGCTCAGGAAATCGCAGTTCTGCCGCCTGGCGCAGAAGGTGCAGTTCTCGAGTCCTGCAAAGACATCACGAATGACCGTATTGTTGTAGGTAATGCACGGCTTGGCGGACTCCTCTATCCATATCAAGTCGCTCTGGTGCTGGATCAGTCTACCGGCCAACCAATCCCGCAGGTCGTCGAGTTTCTGAATATCTCCGGAACAGTTGAGAGTATCACTGAATCGGGTGACTTGATCACGTCATTCTACAATTCCAGCACGAACTCCATTCGCTGGCAGATCCATCGCCCAAAACTTCTGACAGGCGGATACACCGTGTACACCGCGACTTCCTACGGTATAGCCATCGGCGGTTCAAATAGCTCTGCACAGTTCGTCACTGGTGCCAAATCCACAGATAAAGACCGCGTTCAGCGAACTTACGGACTTCAGTACACTCCGGCCACTGGTAAGTCTGTCAAATTTCCAGGCTTCGTTGCGCCGGGAACTTACGATACCACTGTTTCGTTCGCCACGGGAATTAACGATCCTGGAACATCCGTCGGAGCTGCTCTGTTTAAATCTGCTACAAAAACCGTCGTCGGACAACGGCATGCAGCCTTGTTCAATGGAACTTCAAAACCAACAGACCTGGGCGTCCTCGGAAACAACACAGACAGTGTGGCAAACGCAATTAACAATGCCAATCAGGTCGTTGGAGCGAGTGGCTCGGAAGCGTTTCTCTGGACATCGACAAACAAGATGCACAGTCTGGATTCTCTGGTATTCCCTGACAGTCGCTGGGTGAGTGCCATTACAGTTGAGGCAAACAGAATCAATAATCCAGCTCAAAGCGGTGAGTTCGGTGAAATACTCGGAACAGCCAAATTCGTGAACCCGGACGGCAGCACATACCGGATCGCGTTTCTATTGACGCCGATTGAGTTGTAAGCACATCAACAAAGTACTCATCACGCTCCACGTAATGTTGAGCGATCGCATTACGTGCGCACGCCGGACGCAATCCAGCCAGCCAGAGTCGGGCAGAGTCCACCAGCAATCCGGCGAGCGCGAACAAGTGCTCGACATCACGGCGGAGCGTGATGAGTACTTTTGCTTTTCCACGAATTGACGGACTTGCGGGGGCAGATGGCTTCACCTTTGCGTTTCTCTTCATTCCAGGCCAAAATCATGGCTGGTCATGGTCTGCACATCCTGATTTTGTTTCCGAGCAGACCTAAACGATGAAGAGGAAAAACGATGGACCCATTGTACTTTAAAGAGTTTCGCACCCACTTTGACACCAACCGCGCTCGGTTGAATCTTGGTTCCGGCCAGACGGTCAGCCTTGTTGCTGGCGTAGAAACCGGGCAGCTGGTTGGTGGTTTGAAGTCGCTTGAAGCCGTTGCCGAATATGCGACGGGCTGTGGTGCGCGATCTCTGATGATTTCCAACTATCTGCTTCATGCTCCTGGCCATGGTGAAAACGGCAGGATCGTGTTCCGCAAACCTGAAGAACTCAAGCAGGTTTTGAACGCAGCAGGAATCGTTTCGCCAACGATCAGTGCACATTGCGCGGCATATGCACATTTGAGTGCCAAATGGGGGCTGGAATATGCAGACAAATTTGTCCCCGAATCGGTTGCCGCCAAGGGATCACAGTACGTCGAAGACTGGTCGGAAGAATATCTGATCGGAATGCTCGAAGTGGGTTCAGCCGTCGGAATTCATATCTTTGGCTGGTTCTGGGGATTGTGGGGACATCCGGTCCTGCACAGTGGTTATCCATGGGTGTTTGGCTGGGACGACATGATGGCTAAGGGGCTGGATCGATTCCGTGACCGGACCGCTAAGATTCGAGCGCGTGCCAATCAACTGGGCGCGTATCTTGCGCACGAGATCCATCCAGGCACCGGAGCCATCTGCGCTCGAGACTTTGCATTGCTGCTCCTGGCAACGGACTACGATCGATCGATGTGCGTCTGGGGCGATCCGAGCCACTGCTGGGCGGGTGAAAGCTGGACTCGCCGATTTACTAGCCCGTTTGTTGCTCCACGAGTCGTCGGAAGCCATGCCAAGAACTTTAAGTTCCTCGAAGGCGCTTCAACGCTGATGATCAGTGAAGACTGGCCTCAGCGAGGACATCAGTTCTGTGGGCACGGCGAAGGCGAAGTGAATCTTGTCAGCTATGCAAAGATGCTGCTCGCGATTGGAGCCGGAGATCGATTCTGTGCAATCAATGGCGGTCAGGTCATGCCAATGTACAGCGAAGCCGAAGATAGTATCCTTCCGCTGACTGCACCAGCTCCTCATCTCCTCGGCGCCTGCAGTGAAGGAATTAAGTGGGTGAATGATCATCTCACCGGAATGTCGCAAACCTTTGCTACATTCACCGACGGAATGGCACAATAACCACTCCACCATTCCTGGGTTAGGCTTCCAGCGTCACAGTTTCCACTCGAAACCGAACAGTGTCGCTACAACAGTGACACCACAACAGTGACACCACAACAGTGACAGGCTGGAAGCCTATTCCCTATTCATTCACAGACCACGGTGCCCTCACAGACCACGTGGGTCTGCCGAACACATGGATTCAATGAACATATCTCCACAACGAATTCTGTCCGTCATTCCGCCAATGACGCAGCTCAACACACCGTACCCTTCGACGGCGTATCTGACAGGATTCCTAAGGTCAAGAGGGTTTCAGGCAGTCCAGGAAGATCTCGCAATCGCGCTGATACTGGAGTTATTTTCAGCCCGAGGTCTCGAACGAATTCGCGAGAACATTCTGTCTTCGCCGCAGACAAAGCGAACGGCCGTTGTCCGTGGATTTCTGGATCACTTTCAGCTGTATTCCGTAACGATCAACCGAGTCATTGCGTTTCTCCAGAATCGGGACTCAACGCTCGTTCATCGGATTGCAAGTCGCACGTTTCTGCCGGAAGGGTATCGATTTAAGTCGCTCGACGTATTCATTGCCGATGACGACAACGACGACCCCATGGCATGGGCATTTGGTGCACTTGGAATTCACGACCGGGCCAGACATTTGGCGACACTTTATCTCAGTGACATTGCTGATGTGATCAAGGAGGCCATTGATTCAAGATTTGAATTTGTCCGTTACGCAGAATCACTGGCTTCCAGTCAGCCAACATTCGACCCGCTTGCCGAAGCATTGGCTGCTCCACCAAACCTTGTAGACCAGATACTCCGTGAACTTACCGTTTCGGCAATTCAACGTCATCAGCCCTCGGTTGTGCTGATCACCGTTCCGTTTCCTGGAACTGTGTATGCCGCCTTTCGAATTGCACAAACCATTCGTCAGCGGAATCCGGCGATCGTCACAGTTCTTGGTGGTGGATATGTGAACACCGAACTGAGAGAGCTGTCTGAACTGCGAGTCTTCGATTTCTTTCACTATGTCACGCTCGATGACGGTGAACGTCCTCTGCTGGCATTGCTTGACCATCTTGCCGGAGGACGTTCGGTTGACCAGCTTGTCCGCACATTTGTCAGGCACAAAATTGATGCCAATCTGATTGGAACAACTGATACCAGTCAGGTGCAGCAGGACTCCGTTGCTTTCATCAACCATCCGGAACCTGATGTTCCATTTGCGGAGGTTGGAACACCGACATGGGATGGCCTTCCAATTCGCTCTTATCTGTCCACACTGGATATGCTCAACCCAATGCACCGACTCTGGTCTGACGGGCGGTGGAACAAGTTAACTGTTGCACATGGCTGCTACTGGAAGAAGTGCAGCTTCTGCGATGTATCGCTCGACTACATCGGACGATACGACACAGCCGCTGCAGAGACGCTGGTTGATCGGATCGAGCAGATCGTGAACGAGACGGGCGAAACGGGCTTCCATTTTGTTGATGAAGCAGCCCCGCCGAAGGGGCTCAAGGCACTTGCCGATGAACTCATCCGACGCAAGCTGTCCATCTCGTGGTGGGGAAACGTTCGCTTTGAGAAATCATTTACCCCCGATCTGTGTGAGTTGCTGGCTGACAGTGGATGCATTGCCATTTCCGGGGGACTCGAAGTGGCATCAAACCGACTCTTGAGCCTCATGAAGAAAGGCGTCACGGTCGATCAGGTAGCACGGGTGACTCGCGCATTCACTGATGGCGGTATTCTGGTTCATGCATATCTGATGTACGGTTTTCCGACTCAAACCGTACAGGAGACCGTCGACGCACTGGAATACGTCCGTCAGTTGTTTGAAGAGAATTGCATTCAAAGCGGTTTCTTTCATCGCTTTACTTGTACCGTACATTCACCTGTTGGAAAACAACCTGAAGACTACGGAGTCACTCTGATCCCTCTTCCACCGGTGACGTTTGCAAAAAACGATGTCGGATTTATCGACCCCACCGGAGTCGACCACGATACGCTCGGCGAATCACTCAATAGAGCACTCTACAACTTCATGCATGGAATCGGACTTGAACAGGATGTCCGCAGCTGGTTCAAACACAAAGTTCCCCGAACAACAGTCCCCCGCAACTTCATCGTAAAAGCGCTCCGTCAAAAATAGCACACAAAGTGGGATGGGCATTCCTGCCCGTCCACACGCTGGTTCGAGCACTGCAGCGGCGCAGGGGCGTGCTCGAAATGTAGGATGGGCATTCCTGCCTGTCCACACGCTGGTTCGAGCACTGCAGCGGCGCAGGGGCGGCTCGAAATGTAGGATGGGCATTCCTGCCCGTCCACGCGCTGGTTCGAGCACTGCAGCGGCGCAGGGGCGTGCTCGAAATGTAGGATGGGCATTCCTGCCCGTCCACACGCTGGTTCGAGTACTGCAGCGGCGCAGGGGAGTGCTCGGGCAGGAATGCCCAAGCTAGTGTCTGTCCGGAAATGTGTTTGAGCAGACAAAACACTGGTAAAAGTAATAAAAAGGCTCCACGAAGATAG
>JAEUIH010000007.1 GCA_016795105.1 Planctomyces sp. | reverse complement strand
AACTTCCGAAACGCACGGCAACCGTTGAGCTGAGATTTTCTGAGATTCGCATGCCAACACCGAAAGTGCTGACCCCGTGGCTCAAGAAACATCGGTGTAACGAAGACCTGACACTATGGGTCGTCGAATTGCGTGAAGTGAACGCTCCGAAGGGTATCAAAGGCCTTCACTGGGTGCTTTACACGTTCGAACCCGTCACCACCATTGACGTGGCCAACAAGGTGATTAAATGGTATGAGATGCGTCCAACTATTGAAGATTATCACAAAGCGTTCAAGACAGGCTGCAGTGTTCAGAAGCGTTACTATGCAACCGCAGATCGCCTTGAACGCGTCACGGCGCTACTTAGCATCGTGGCGGTGAGACTCATGCAGTTGAAGACGGCTGCATTGGAAACTCCTGACCGACCAGCTCGTGAAGTTGCTCCAGTGCAGTGGGTGAGACTTGTACAAACCGCTCGAAGAAAACCGGTGAATGAGAATATGACGATCCATCAGTTCATCAGAGCGCTTGCCGGACTTGGAGGTCATCTCGGAAGAAAATCAGACGGTGAACCCGGCTGGATTACCGTCTGGAGAGGTTTCGAAAAACTGATGCTAATCGTCAGAGGGGCAAATCTCGCGGAAAAAAAATGTGGGTAACACTCAGGCAGGAATGCCCATCCTACATTTGAGCCATCCTTGCGCCGCGGTAGTACTCGAACCAGCGCGGGACGGGCAGGAATGCCCATCCTACATTTGAGCCACCCCTGCGCCGCTGCAGTCCTCGAACCAGCGCGGGCGGGAATGCCCATCCTACATGGAAAAAGCCGCCTGGCTCGAGGGAGCAAGGCGGCTTTTGGTGTGAAGCGAGTTTTCAATCGCGCCGCGACTACTTCGCGGCGACGAGACCTTTTTCGCCGATCAGCGGTTCCTGGATAGATTCACTGGCGACACGAGTTCGCAGGCGATGAGTACCTTCGCGTGAGCAGCGAGCCTTCACGGCGATCACAACTGTTTTGCCAGGTGCCAGTTCAGGAAGTGACTTGAAGATGATGATACCGTTTTCGGCAATGTACTCTGAAGGACCTGCGGCCTGAATCAGTTCCAGCCCGGATGGAAGTTCACAGCTGATCCCGACACTGCTGGCCGGCCGAGTGCCTGAATTGCGAATTTCAATTTCGTAGACAACCTCATCACCAACGCGGAGGTCATTCCGATCCGCGGTCAGGTTCATTTCGAGCGATGCGATACCTTCAACTTCAGTTGCCAATTCAGCCATCGTGACTCGACCATGTTCTGAGATCACCCCAGCCTGATGAACGAGAGTGCCGGTCGAGACTGCTCGGAGAGACATCTGAACATTGGAAGTTTGCCCCGGGGCGAGCGTACCAAGGAACCACTCAACTGCTCCGGAAGCCGAGTCGTACTTACCACCATGACCGGCAGACACGAATTCGAATCCCTCGGGTACTCGATATTTGGCTCGCACATTCGCGGATGGAACAATACTGTCATTCGTAACCTGAAGAACATATTCCTCAGTACGACCGGACATCTGAGACGCCGGTCCGGAAATCTCGATGGCAAGTTTCGGTTCAGCAATTTCCACTGCTGACATTTTCTGATCCGTCAGGCCTCCATCCGCAACAACTCGCACAGCGAGTTCATGGCTGCCGCCTTTGACAGCAGTCAGATTCAGCTGAGCCTGACGCGATTCTCCGGGATTCAGAGTCCCAATATCGATCGTCAGCAGACTTCCACGACGATGCTCAAGTCCTTCTGGAATTGCGGCCTGAATCAGTACGTTTCGAGCCACACCAGTACCAGGATTGCTGACCTGAACGGAGTAGTTGAGTTGCTGTCCAACTTCAATCGACTCAGGACCATTCACCTGAATTTCGATCTGAGGTTCCTGAACCGCAAAGGATGCTGATGTAAACCCCGTGAGTCGAACGAAAGCATTGAGTCGGACTTCATTTCGATCTCTGGGAATCACTTGCAGCATCACGCTGCGTTTTTCGCCGGGCTTCAGTTCTCCGAACGTCCACGAAGGAGTCACTGCATTTGCAACAGGTTCCGGTGACGATGATTTCACGGCGAGGTTCACGGGGACAACTGTCTCTACCATGACTCCACGAACCGGACTGGTGGAAGTATTTTCAACAACCAGCTCGAGTTCGCAAAGTTGTCCTACGTTGAGATCACCATGGCGAACCCACTGAATTGAAACACCTGGCTGTTGGGGGCCAGCACCGGAACCGTCGGCTGGCAGTGATGCGGCGAGCGTCGAAGTTGACATCTCGGATTGTGAACCGCTTCGTGAATTGGATTGTGACGGAGCAGTTTCAGGAAATGAATCCATGAGTGATTCATCAAATGCACTGTCCTTTCGGTTCGATGCTCCTGTAGGCTCCTCTGATTCGAGCATCTCCGATGACGGGTCCGGTTCGCTCAGGAGCTGTTCAAACGGATTCACCTCTTCTTCATCACCAGTGTCTGAAGAGGAAACCGTTCTTACGGGTGAATCGGTGTCTTCAGCTGCTGCATCAGTGATTGATGCCTGGCGGACAATCGAGGATTCCTCAGAGCTGTCTGTGCCGGCGGTTGGGCTGCCTTCAACATGAAACGCGGACGGCCATGCGGTTTTTGAAGGCAATGATGCATTTGAACCGGCTGCCGTTTGAACTGGAGTGACTGTCTTTCGGGTCGTCGGCAGCGTGCTCGCTGGCAATGCTGATCCCGCCACGCGAGGTTTCATCTTCTCCCGAACGACGCCATTTTCTGTTGCAGGAGCTGCAGCTTGCGTCGATGTCCTGGTGGAGGCAGCCTTCTCAGGTGCCGGCTTAGGAGCCGATGGTGAAAAATACTGAACGTTTCCGCGGGCCGAGGAACGAGTCGACTCCGGGAGTTCCGTCTTCTTCTGAAGCTGATCCCAGTCTGCAAATGGATTCTTTTGTTGACCCGAAATTGTCGCAGTTCCCAGCGACAGCAGGCAAACGGTACTGAGAGAATGCAGGCAGAGAGTTTTGAACAGGCGGCGACGCATAGACATCTGAAGTTCTCCGGAAATCACGACACAATTCACCTTCTTCGAATCGATCGGCCGGAGTGGCTGTATGGATTGAGACGATTTGTGAAAATGGCGAGACTTTTCCGGTTCCAGCGATTCTACCGATTATTCAGGGTAACTCAGCGTTAAGTAGATGTGTACATGTGTTTATTTTTTATTTGTATGGATTGTCGGGGTGTGCGGTTCCAAAGGCGGGAAGAGCTGGAAAACAGCGTGTTTGGGGAGACGGGAATGAACTAGAATTCGGCGGGCGAGGAAGAAGTGCAGTGCGATCCCACAGAAAATCAACGAGTCAATAGATATGGCGTCTGTTCTGGATGTTGAGCCTCGAGTGACCAGTTCGCGTCGGCTGGTGAGTTTTTTTCTATGCATCATCATACTTGGCGGCGGCGCTCTCGGATTTTATGTCTTTGGGAGGGCCCCTGAGGTTCCTCGGAAGGCGGACGGATCAGACGGTAATTCCGAAGGAACGCCGGTACGCACGGTGGAAGTCCGTTCGTGGGAATTGCCGTTCCATCTGGACTTAAACGGTGAGGCGGTGACATGGCGGGTGATTACGGTGGGAGCGGAAGTTGCCGGACGAGTGACACATCGAAATCCGTCAGCTCGAGGTGGGCAGTATGTCGAGCAGGGTGATGTGTTGTTTGAAGTGGATTCGTTGAACTATCGGTTGGAAGCAGAGCGACTGAAGGCGGAGTTGGCGAAGTCAACGATCGAGATCGAGTCAAATCAGATTGACATCAGCAATTCGGAGTCATTGTTAAAGTTAGCGGAGGAGGAGAGTCGTCTGCAGAAGGTTCAGCTTCAGCGGATGATGGCCCTTCATCGGGAGAGCGCGGTTGGTGACACGGAACTCGACAATGCGACTCGCCAGGAACTCACAAGTCGAAATTCGCTGTTGACGATTCAGAACCAGTTGTCATCACTCCAGCAACAAAAGCTGGTGAAGGAATCGGGAAGAAAGCTGATCGAGCTTCAGCTTGAGCGAGCAGAGGCGGACTTGAAGCGATGTCGAATTGTATCTCCGATCGCGGGTCGGGTTGTTGAGGATGAAGTTGAAGAGGGCGACTATGTCAGAGCGGGTGATCCGTTAATTCGAGTCAGTGACTCATCCCGGATGGAGGTGCGGTGTGCATTGAAGGGCGAAGAGGCCGCGTGGGTCTGGCAGCAGTATCAGCACAAGGAAGCTGCGGGAGGCGTTGATCCCCTGAAAATGCCTCAGGTGCCCTGTGAAGTGGTGTTTGAATTTGACGGAGTGGAGACGGTCTGGGACGGATACCTTTCGCGATTTGAGGGCACCGGCCTGGACCGGCAGACTCGAATGTTTCCCTGTCGCGTGATTGTCGACAAGCCGGGAGAGCCTCGAGTGACATCGAGTCCGGGCGGGAGAGCTGCGATTAGTCCGCCGACGCTGTTGAGTGGGATGTTTGTTAAGGTGCGGATTCCGATCCAGTCTCCGGTCCCATTGCTGCAGGTTCCAGTGGAATCGGTCCGACCCGGTGGGCGAATATGGGTGGCAAGATCGGGACAGCTGACGATTGCTCAGGTCACGGTGGCAAGGGTTGATGACGATTTCGCGCTGATTCGTCGTGACGATGATTTGTTGAACGCAGGGGATCGAGTTGTAGTCTCGCCTCTTGCAGCTGCGACTGAAGGCATGCCCGTCCGGGAGATCAATCCATGATGCGATCAATGATACGATGGACGATCTCGCAGACACCTGCCATGAATACTCTGATGGCAGCCGTGCTGTTGTTGGGCGTGTTTTCAGCGTTTCAGCTGCGGCGGGAAGTATTTCCTCAGTTTGAGCTCGAAATTATTCTGGTGCAGGTGCCATATCCGGGAGCGAGTCCCGATGAGGTTGAGAGTGGCATTTGCCAGAAGATTGAGGAAGCTGTTCGTTCCGTTGATGGTGTCAAGAAAGTGACATCAGTAGCGGCGGAAGGCATGGGCAACATTGTGATTGAAGTTCGTACGGACGTGCTGAGTGTTCAGAAGGTCCTGAATGACGTGCAGTCGGAAGTCGACCGAATCCCAAGTTTCCCGGACCTTGCCGAAGAGCCGAAAGTGCAGCAGGTTACATTCCGTCGAAAAGCGATTACGGTGGGAGTTGTGCTGGCAGTTGAGGAGAACGAGCAGTCCGAGCTTCAGTTGCGAGAGGTGACTGAGGGTGTCCGCGACGATCTGCTGTTGATTCCTCAGATATCCAGCGCAACGATTGTTGGAGAGCGAAAGTACCAGATTGATGTTGAGATACCGGAAGAGGTTTTGCGCGAGTATGGTCTGACGCTGGCCGATGTCGCGCGGAGAATCCGAGCGAGGAACCTGGAACTTCCGGGCGGTACGATTCGTGATCGTGGCGAGACGTATCTGCTGCGTGGGAAAGACAAGCGAGTTCTTGGAGAAGAAATCTCCAACATACCGCTGATCACTCGACCGGATGGATCGGTTCTTCATGTCCACGACCTGGGGGAAGTTCGGGATGAGTTTGTGGATACCACATCCATCAGTCGGATCAACGGCAAGGCGGGGCTTGCGATTGACGTGAATGCGGCGTCGAGGGAGGACCTGCTTTCGATGACAGAGGCTGTGAAAGACTATGTGGCCTCGAAACGACTGCCGCCAGGATATGAGTTTGTGGTCTGGGCGGACAGCAGCGTTGAGGTTCGTGATCGGCTGGACATGCTCAAGTCCAACGGAATCCAGGGTTTGATTCTGGTGTTTGTGATCCTTGCACTGTTTATGGATTTGCAGCTGGCGTTCTGGGTTGCGATGGGGATACCAATATCGCTGCTTGCGACCTGTGCAGTTTTGTGGCAGTTTGATCAGACGTTAAACATGTTGTCGTTGTTCTCCTTTCTGATTGCACTGGGGATTGTGGTCGACGATGCGATTGTGATTGGAGAGAACATCGCGACTCATCGAGCGATGGGGAAATCATCCCTGCAGGCGGCGCTCGACGGGACCGTTGAAGTCGTTCCATCGGTGTTTTCATCTGTTGCCACAACCGTGTTTGCGTTCATGCCCATGTTCTTTGTGACGGGAGTGATGGGGAAGTTCTTTGCGGTCATGCCGCTTGCGGTGATTTCAATCCTTGTGATCTCTCTGCTGGAAGCATCCTTTATCTTTCCGTGTCACCTTGCCCACTCTGGAGGACGGGTTGCCCGGCTGAATGAACGCTTGAATCGATTTAGTAACTCGACACTTGAGATGGTGGTGCGGAATTTCTACCGGCCAGTAGTTCTGGCAGCTGTGTCACGTCCTGCTGTCACGGTAAGTATTGCGATTGTCTTTCTTGTTTTTTCTGTTGGGCTTGTTACCAGTGGCCGAGTACCTCGCATTGTGTTCCCGAAGCTGGATGCTCCGGAAGTGATGGCAACAGTAACATTTCCGGACGGGACACCTTCGAATGTTACCGATGCGGCGACACTTCGAATCGAGCAGGCCATTCAGGCCGTCAATGAGCGTCTGACAAAAGATGGGCAGCCGATCGTCAGAGTGATTCACCGAATGGTGGGAATTGTGACGGAGGATACCGGTGTCGGCGGCCCTGTCGTCGAAGGGAGTCATGTTGGCACGATCTACGTACAGCTCTCCGACAGCCAGTTTCGTGACACGACAAGCGAAGAAATCGTTTCGGAGTGGCGAGCGGCTGCCGGGACAATTCCCGGCGTGGAGTCACTCAAGTTCGGCTCAATCTCCCGAGGTCCCGGAGGCAAGCCCATTGAATTTAAGCTGCTGGCATCAGCAGAGCATATGGCAGACCTTGAGCGAGCCGTCGAGGAGACTAAGGCGCAGCTTGCGACGTATAAGGGCACGTTTGACATTTCGGATGATTCGACTCCCGGAAAGTGGGAGCTTCAGCTTCGGGAAGATCCGTCGGCGGTGGCGCTTGGCGTACCGCTGGATCAAATTGCCAGAACCGTCAGAGCAGCTTATTACGGTGAAGAGGTGATGCGGTTGCAGCGAGGGCGGCATGAAGTCAAGCTGATGGTTCGCTATCCGGAGAACGAACGGAAATCTCTGGCTCGATTCAGTGAAATCCGAGTGGACGGTGGTGATGGGGTCCAGCGTCCGATTACTGAGCTGGCACACGTGGCGGTGAGTCGCGGGTATTCAGAGATCAACCGTGTCGACCAGAAACGATCAATCACAATATCAGCCGACGTGAACGAAGGTGATGGGAACGCGGCAGAAATTGTGGCCAGTCTTCAGAAGTCGTTTATGCCGGACCTTCTGAAGAAGTACCCGGCACTTCGGGTTCGGTGGGAAGGCCAGCAGGAGCAGGACCTTGAGTCGATTCGCAGTCTTGGGATTGGACTTGGGATTGCGCTTCTGGCAATGTTTGTGTTGCTCACCATGGAATTCACATCCTATGGTCAACCTCTGGTGGTGATGGCCATTATTCCTTTCGGTCTGGTCGGAGCAATCTGGGGGCACTGGCTTCTGGGGCTGCCACTCACGTTATTCAGTGTGTTGGGGCTGGTTGCCTTAACCGGAGTTGTAGTGAATGACTCAATCGTACTTGTTGACTTCATCAATGCCCGGGTTCGGGAAGGTGTACCACTTTATCAGGCGGTTCTGGAAGCTGGCGAGCGGCGTTTGCGACCGGTGATGCTGACTTCGCTGACGACGATTGCCGGATTACTTCCGATCCTGATGGAACAGTCATTTCAGGCTCAGCTTGTGATCCCGATGGCTGCCAGTCTGTGCTTTGGGCTGATGACGTCCACGGTGCTGGTCCTGGTCCTGGTACCAACGTTTTACCTGATCTACGCAAGGATCTTTGGAATCCGCGGGATACCTTCAGATTCTGCGGCCGACCATTCAGCGGAACTGGCTGGCTTTGGTTATTCGGGCGTCCCGGATTCGTTGCCGGCCCGATAAACCATTTTTCCAAAGATCATTCGACCAGCGCTGCTTTGCAGGACGCTGGTCACGATGACATTGATGTCCTTACCGACAAGGTTCGCTGCGTTTTCGCAGACGACCATGGTGCCGTCATCCAGATATCCAACCCCCTGACCCGGTGTTTCGCCTTCCTTGATCACCTTGATCGGGATACGTTCACCGGGGATGTATCTGGGTTTGAGAGCGTTTGAGACATCGTTGAGATTGATGACGGGAATGCCCTGAACGCTGGCAACCTTGTTGAGATTAAAGTCGTTGGTGATCACTCCACCCCGCAGTTGCTTGGCGAGTGCTACAACCTTCTGGTCGACCGTCATCATTTTGAAATCTGTACGCTGAGTTTCGTGAACTCGGACATCCGCGTGTCGGCTTTGCTGCATTTTTGCGAGAACTTCAAGACCGCGGCGACCTCTGATTCTGCGATTCTTATCACCGCTGTCTGCGATGTCCTGAACTTCGGCGAGTACGAAGTCGGGTACGATGAGCTGTGATTCGATGATTTGGGTTTCGATGACGTCCGCAATTCTGCCATCGATCAGTGAACTGCTGTCGACGACCAGTGGACGGCCACTTTTCAGATCGCGCTGGAATTCAACATACGGGATCACAAAGCGGAAGTCATCTTTTGTTTGAAGCAGGAGTGAAACGCAGAGATATGGCAGAATCAAAAGCGTGAGCAGTACGACGGCGGTGTGGAAAGGATTTGTCACAGGGACCACAGGTGTCAGGGCCTGAATCATGAGGTAAGCGAGCAGGACACCAATCAGGATTCCGAAGTAGACAGCGGAAATGACATCGACTCGTTTCTTTCGAATCAGGACGTCCACGATGGTGACGGACTGAGAGACGAGCAGCAGCAGAATGAAGGCGATTCCCTTGTTCTGTTCGATGATGCGGGGCATTGGAAGTTCACCGACAACGTCGTCGGTGTTGATGTACGCGAGGATTGCACCAGCGCTGATCAGCAAATACGCGACTCGAAGAAGAATCAGGAGCATTTTGAGTTTGTGCTTCAGGATCGGGGAATAAGATTGGACGGGACGCCAAATCTGTAGACACATGCAGAAACGTAGAATTAGGGAAACGTATTCTGACAGAAAAGATCCGTGAGGCAACTCCTGAGGGGTGGAAGGATGCCATCCGGTGGGTGTCGGTTGAAGCAAATGCAGGAAAAGCGGGCAAAAAAAGAATGAAGATTCGTAACGGGTGTCAACGAAAAGAGGCGACGATGACCCGCCAGGAAGCCGGAATCATCGTCGCCTGCTTTTTTTACCACCAACGGTTCCACCCTGTTTGCTGATCCCTGGCAGAACCACCGGCTCGGGCATAAAGGGCCCTGAGGCGTGTTCCCCTGTGAGTTTCCTCACGTTACTCAGCATTGCGGGGCGGAAGGATGGGCTTTTAACCGTAACCCCTGACGTATCGAACAGTGTTCCTTTTGAAAGACCGGAGTCGCACGTTCCAGACAATCTCAGGACGGGAGGGGTGAACCACGACATTCACCCCGTTTTTGCACAGTCCCGTCATTCAGGTTACGCAGCTAATCACCGAACCTTACGCCTGTGTGGACTCAGTTGCAGGGGCAAGCACAGCTTGGAGCAACTGGAGCACAGCAAGATGGTTCGCATGCAGGTGCACAAGCAACTGGAGCACAGCATGTTGGCTCGCAGCTTGAGCCACAGCTGTTGCCGCATCCGCTGCCGCAGCCATGAAGCTTAGGCATCTTGAACTTTGGCAGGTGCAGCTTTGGCATCTTCAGCTTGGGCATGCAGAACTTAGGCATCTTGAAGCCACCACAGCCGCTTCCGCAGCCATTGTCGCAACCACATGAGTTACCACAGCCATTGTCGCAACCGCATGCAACTGGTGCAGAGCAGGTTGGTTCGCAAGCTGGAGCACATGCAGCTGGAGCACAGCAGGTTGGTTCACATGCTGGTGCACAAGCAGCTGGAGCACAGCAGGTTGCTTCAACTGGAGCACATGACGTTGGAGCACAGCAGCTTGCTTCGACTGGAGCACAACAGCTCGGCTCTACGCCGCAGCTTCCGCAGCTTGATCCATGATTGAACAGGCCGAACAGGCCGGCATTTGCGCTGTTAGCGATGGAAAACACCACCAGAGCAGCAGACAGAGCGATCCCTTTCATAGTAACACCTCTCCTAAAACACTTGTGCTGAGTGGAAACTCGGGATTCATACAGGATGCACACGCCGCATTACCTGTGTTTCATTGAGTCCTTGTTTCCGAGTTGGGTAACACTGCCAATGTTTTCGGATTACCCAGACTGGGGCGGCGACACAAAGAGCAGGGTTTGCCGGTTCGCAGGCAGAATGCGCGCGAGCGTGAGGGATGTAACGATTTTGAGGACCGAATTCGTGCCACCCGTGTCGGTTGTTCCTTGACACCTTCCGAACTATCGTGGGGTTCTCCGGGAATTCGGTTTGTCGCTGATCCTGATTGGCAAGCGGTCCAGTCAGGGACTATGCTCAGGGACGGGAGCGAAGAATCCTCCGACGTATTTCGCTTCCTCGCTCCTGAGAGAAAACGTGATTTGAGGTTCAGCGTAGAAAACGGATCTTCAAGAATGCCATCTGCCGGAAATGAAAAAGGCTCTCTCGATGTGGATTTTGCCGTCCGCTTTCGACATCGATTGCGGATGACTCACGATGTGCTTGGTGACGATCAGCAGGTCCTGATTGATCTTCTGGAAACCTCTGAGGGCCGAATTCCTCGAGTGCAGTTTTGGGTCGACCAGTGCGTGCTGGATGCAAATCCCGAACTCCGACATCGACTTCATCTGCTCTCCCGTCGCAACGCTGGTCGAATCGAAGTATTCGGAAATCTTCAGGTGGTTCCGGGCGGAGAAGCAGTCAAGAACGATGTTCATATTATTGAACGAATGCTGAAGGTGTTTCATGAGGCCGATCTGGATCGTCGCAGCTACGTGGTCGTGATCGGTGGTGGTGCTGTTCTGGATGCAGTGGGATTCGCGGCCGCAATTGCTCATCGAGGCATACGACTTGTGCGATTGCCAACCACGACGCTGGCGCAGGCAGATTCGGGGATTGGCGTAAAGAACAGTGTCAATCTGTTTCAGAAGAAGAACTGGATTGGGACATTTGCCGTCCCATGGGGAGTCATCAACGATCGAAGACTGCTGGAAACGCTTGGAGATCGGGACTTTCGCTGCGGATTTTCCGAAGCAATCAAAGTTGCACTCCTGAAGGATCAGGCGTTTTTTGAAAGAATTTGCCGTGATACGAAAGAAATCATCAGTCGCGGGCCGGCCTGCTGGGACGTGATTGCGGAATCTGCTCGATGGCATCTCATGCACATTACTCAGGGGGGAGATCCCTTTGAGATGCTGGAAGCCAGACCACTGGATTTTGGACATTGGTCTGCCCATAAACTGGAAGTACTCAGCCAGTTCGAACTGCGACATGGCGAGGCGGTCGCCATTGGTGTCGCGATCGATACCGTCTATTCGCGAATGGTCCATGGTCTATCTGAGGACGCCGAAGACGCGGTACTGAACGCACTTTTTCGGATGGATCTCCTGAAAAACCACCCGGCACTGGAAAATGTGGACACCCTGTTTGCCGGTCTGGAAGAATTCAGGCAGCATCTGGGTGGTCGGTTGACCGTCACAATGCTGGAGGGAATAGGGCGACCGGTGAATATTCATGAAATCGACCGCGGAGCCATGAAATCTGCCATTTTGGCTGTTGCGGGTCGTGTCGGCGCTGGTGGTTCGAGCATCAGATTGTCAGGCAAACAGTAGAATCAAACCGCGGAAATTGATATCGTACTGTCGATTCTCCGCTGTGCCATGCCTCTGGAACAGCTCTGTTGTCGTTTACTTTAGGCCATCTGGTTACGTAAAAATGTCGAAAAGCCGTCTTTCAAAACGTCGTGAAATTGAAGCCGCCGAAGCAGCAGAAGCCGCTACTGGCAAGCCCGTAAAAAAAACGGCAGCCGGTAAAGAAAAGGCTAAAAAAGCGGACAAGGATGACAAAGCGTCCGGCAAAGAAACGACTCGAAAAAAACGAACAGCCAAGCCCAGAACTCGTCGCGCCAAAGAAGCTGCGCAGCGTCGCAGACTGGTTTGGGTGGTTTACAGCAGCACAATGCGAGAAGAGGGCCGATTCCTGTACTTTGAACGAGATAAAGCGGAAGAACGACTTCAGCAGTTGCTCAGCAAAGGCAAGCGGCGGTACTTTATTCAGCCAATCAAGGAAGCGTTGAATCCCGATGGAACTCCAATGGTAACCGTAGCGGTTCAGCCGGCGGAAGAGGATCCGGAGGAAGAATTGGTCAAGGCGGATCTTGGCGAGGTTGAAGTCGCCGATGAGATTGATCTGGACGCAGAACTGGACCTGGACTCGGATGGAGAAGAAGTTGAGGGTGGCGACGAGGAACCGGCAGATGAAGAGCCTGTTGAACCCTGATCTGATCTGATCCACTGATGTTCCGAATGAATCGTGCGGAGAGCCGTCATATGAATTCGGAAGACAATAGTTCGCAGCATGCCTCTGAGGAACGGTCCTTCAGCAGCCTGATCGCTTTGTTGCGATCGGGCTCGCAGGAAGCAGCTGAGGCGCTGCATCGAAGTTTGTCTCCGATCGTGGTGAGGACAATTCGACGAAAGATGAATCGTTCCATCCGGGGCGGCTACGATTCGCAGGACTTCACGCAGGCTGTCTGGGCATCATTTTTCGGCCACCTGTCACAGATTGATCGATTCGAAAACCGCGAAGAACTCGTCCGCTTCCTCACCACGGTTGCTTCCAATAAGGTTATTGATGCGGGCCGTCGGGCATTGGTTCGCAAGGATCAGTCCAATGGTGCGGCCGTTGCACCCAGTCAGGTGTTGGTAGATCACAGACGCCACGTGTCTGAGCCAACACCCAGCCAATATGCAGTTGCTCAGGAACGCTGGGATATGCTGAACGAAGATCAGCTACCCGAGACACAGGCTGTTTTGAGACTCCTGAAACAGGGTTTCAAACAATGTGAGATTGCAAGTCAACTTGGAATTTCGGATCGCCGAATTCGGCGAGTCATCACCAGTCTGTCTCAGAAGTTTTCCAGCCATGACGGAGAGGCGTGAGGGAAAAAAATCTGACGATTTCGGAACTGATTCCCCGAAAAATGTTCAGAAGTTTACCTCGGACCTGATTCGCACGTTCCCTGACGACGCGGACTTTTCAGCAATTGAACTGCTCCGGAAATATCCGTTTCTCGCCGAACATCACTCTTGCGTGATGGATCTTGCTTACGAAGAGTATTGCCGACTGCGGGAGAAAGGAACCAAGGTAAGGCCCACAGAGTTTGCTCGACGTTTTCAGGATGTCGAGCAGTCTTTGCATCGCGTGATCGAATTCGATCAGATCATTCATGATCATCCGTCTTTCGTTGAAAACGTACCCGAGACCAATTGGCCAGTGGCAGGTGACCTTGTCTGTGGGTTTGTTCTGATGGAACGAATTGGACGAGGTGTACTTTCACGCGTCTTCGTTGCCAGTCAGCCAGCACTTGGGGATCGAAGGGTCGTCGCAAAGATCTGCGTGCGTGGCGAACAGGAAGCAAACCTCATCGGGCGTCTGAATCACTCTTCAATCGCCGGCGTCCATTCCATCTCCCGATTCGGTGACTACGGTCTGTCGGTCATCTGTATGCCCTATGAAACCCGGGCAACTTTGCATCATCTCGCAGAAATGGCGTGGGCAGGTCGGCGGGATCGCGCAGATATGACCACCGAAGATGTTGCACGCATAGTAAATAAAGTCAATTCCGATGATCCAAAACTGTCAGCAGAGTCTGATCGCGAATTGCCCGGAAACAAGCCCGATGCCTCCGCCCTGCCGTTTTCAATGCTACTGGCTGACTGGGGGGCAGACCTTGCAAATGCACTCGTTCATGCACATAGTCATTCCGTCTTTCATTGTGATGTGAAACCCGGCAACGTTCTCGTCTTGCCTAATCTCTCTGTGAAGCTGCTCGACTTTAATCTCGCAACGTCAAAGCATCTGACTTCCCAGATTGTGGGTGGGACCTTGCCTTACATGGCCTCCGAACAACTTCTCAGCGTCGTTTCCATCGGAAAAAATTCAACCGAGGAAGCTGTCAGCCTGCCAGCGACGGATGTCTTTGGGCTGTGTGCAACTCTTTGGCATGTGATTACCGGAAACCCGCCGTTCGGAGTATCAGTCGATGAAGATGACCGGCGGAAAGCCGCGGAGTGTCTGTTGGGCCGACAACGAGACGGGATCCCAGATGATCAAATTCTTCAGGCGGATCGTATTGTTGATTCGCGGATTGTTCGGATTCTGATCAAGGGGCTTCATTACGATCCAGTAGGTCGATTTGAAACGGCGAAAGACCTGGAGGACGCATTTCGGGAAATCGCACAAATTCTGCGAACCGAGCTGGACGCGTCTTTAAAAAAACCGATCGCGATCTCACGACGGATTGCCGTTGGGGCAGTGGTCGGGAGTGTGTTCGCTGGCAGCTGGTGGTGGGTGACGCGAAAAGATCCTCGGATCGAAATTGTGTCGCAGGCGATGCTCCATATTCGGGACGTTGATTACAGCGAGGCACGTACAGTGCTCAGGCAGATTTCGCCGAGTGATTTCACCAGTGAAATCCGATACCTGGACCTGTATTGCCGTATGTACCTGGATATGGTCCGATTTCAGGAACAGTCTGCTCCGGAGTCGCCGCTTGCGCAAAACCCTGAGGTTCAACGGACCGCCAGAGCGGAACTCCTCAAAGATTTTTCACGCGACTGGCTTGAACTAAAGGTTGACGGAATCTGGCGAGAAGCCGCGATTCTCAATGCCGCCTTCGTGAAAATTCAGGATACCGGTGGGACCGATGAGTCTCTGGAGATTCTGAGTCGACTGACAGAACCCAGTGTGTTTGTCAGCCACGTTCAGCGAGTGCGCTTTGCTGGAGTGTACTACGATGCGGCTCGTACAATTGTGAACGAACCGCAGCTTTCAGAAGACTCAGGCTTTCAGTCAGCCGCATATCAGCTCCTCGAAAACCGCCCAGCTGCTTTGATGACTTCACGCGAATGTCGCTACCGCATTTGTGTCGAACTCGATCGATGGCGTCATGTCCGCCGTAACGGATCTGATAGTCCGGCGCTGGAGTCGAAACTTCGAGCGTTTCTGGACGACGCTGTTGGCAGCAAAATCAGCATGGGCGAACTCTACCGCTATCTCGACAGAATCACCGAGAATCAATTTAAATATACATCCGATCAGTACACTGACAGGTCAACGGAACCCATGTATATGATTTCGCCGGACGAGGTGTACGAAGAGATCCAGCCTCGTTTGCGGTGACAAATTCGTGCCGTGAGACGAAGAGCGTCCGTTTGCTCTGCGCCAGGAGATGAATTGACAGCACGGCAGATTAGGCGTGGTCTGTCGACCAGGACGACTCATCCAAAAAAAGCCAGAATCGATGTCCGGTTCGCGGGGGGGTCTGCGATTTACATCCGGGGTGGATTTGCATGGAGTCTTGAAACTACGCAATTCCATCAGCCGGACTGTGACTCGTACTAAAGGGAAATACGGATGTCAGAAGCTATGAGAGCGGGCGGGATGCCATCGACGTTTGTGATTCAGTCATCGTTTTCGTTTCGTCAGAGCGGTATAGACCTCGGCACAATGAACCTTCCGGATGTCCGGCATGCAGAGCGTGTGGTTCGCCGGATCTTGCGGAAGTCAAAATCTCCGGAAATTGCCGAACCAAAGACGGCTGTAGAGATGCGGATTGAAGCGGCGGCGGAGGTCATCCGGACAACAACCGAAGTGAGTTCCCGAACAGAGCAGCAGCAGTCCTGTATCGTAGCGACAGCAGCGATGGCTTCCCGAATTGCGAATCAGGTTTTGTCCCGCATGCGGCGTCATCGTCGCCGATAGTGTCTGGCTGGGACGTGGCATTGAGACCTGCTATTATCCAGAAGATCGTGGTTCCTGACATCTTTGTGCACGGTATTCTGGCGGTCTTCGTTTTGTGAAACCTGTTGACTCAACTCTTGACCTGTGTTCCGCCCCGTTACCGGCTGGAAGTGTTGTGGGGCGGGGCCAGAGCCTCGTTCCGCAGTTGCTGGTATCTGCGCGATCCGCCGTTGAGTGTCTCGAGGCGATTCGTGGCGGGGCAGAGATCCTGGATTTGAAAGAGCCATCTGAGGGAGCACTTGGCCGGGTCACAACTGAGCAGTTGGCGAGATGTTTGACCGTCCTGGAAGCTCAAAGTGCAAACATAACAATCAGTCTGGCGATGGGAGAATTGCTGGACTGGGGCGCTCAGCTAGATCCTTCCCGGGTTGCATTTCTGAATGTCGTTCGTGCCCATAAGCACCGCATTCGATTTCTGAAGTTTGGATTGGCAGGGTGCGATGAATTCAGCCTGAGGGCGAATTGGCTGGATCGGCTCTCAGGACTGCGAACACATCTCGCGGAGCCCGTTGAAGACGACGAGGCTCAAGCGGGGACGCAGCAACACGACTCAGTGCCAGCTGAGCCGTATCTGATTCCTGCATGCTATGCAGACTGGAGACAGGCAGCGAGTCCCTCGCCGGGTGAAGTCGTTTCGGCACTTCCGGAACTGGTAAGCGCCGGGATGCTGATTGATACGTTTATCAAGAATGGCACTGGCGTATTTGGCTGCCTGACGACCGCAGAGTTAAGTCGAATTGCGAGAGAATGTCGGGCAACCGGCGTCTTCCTGGCGCTTGCGGGGCAAATCGCCGCGGGAGATCTTGGAGCAGTTGCAGCCGTCAATCCGGAGATCATTGGGGTACGTGGAGCGGTTTGCCGGGAGGGCAGGCAGTCTTCCCTTGATGGCGAGCTGGTGCGATCGTTTCGCAACCAGCTCTACAAAACATTTCAACTTGCAGTCACTACGCGTTGATTGGAATCTCACTGACAGCGACATCGGGGATGATGATGTTAGTGACGATGGCCCTGGATTTCGCGAGCTCGCGCCATCGCGTCTTCGGCCTCCAGAATCTTTCCGCATCGCTGATAAATCACAGACAACTGTGTAAATGAGAAAGCGTCTGTTGGGTTCAATTCGGCGACGCGTTTCGCGTGGAAAATGGCATCATCCAGCTGTCCCAGCTTCTGTTGATAAACGGCCAGTGCCATATGGGTCTGCACGTGTTCCGGAGCGATCTCCAGAATCTTCTTGAGAGCATCCACGGCACCGGCGAGATCTCCACTGGCCTTCAGCTTATGGGCAGCGTCGTACATGCGGTCAGGATTTGCTGAATCGTTATTCTCTGGAGCTGTCGACATAGTGAACCTCTGGAATCACAGAAAACGGTTAACGCACGGTATCCTAGACTGTGTTTGCAGTTACTCAACCGGGCCCGCCTCGAATTCAAAAAAACCTTGAATCACTGCGGTTTTGCGCTGGAGTCAGAGGATCCCCAGGTCATGATTCGGCGGCGAAACGCCGGTTTCCGCACCAGATTGCATTTTGCATGTGGTCGCCGAGAGCAGATCGGCAGGCGATGTTGAGAGTACGTCCGGCAGCAATGACGAGTCGATGGGAGCGAGAAAAAAACGTGAAGACTCAGCGACATGAGGTATTGATCGTTCTTCTGATTTCGCTGATGGGCTTTGTTTTGCGCTGGGTCGAACCCGATCGAATGGCAGTTGAGCACTTTGACGAGGGTGTCTATGCCTCGGTGCTTTGGCACGATTCACTTGTCGGGACTCCGTATCCATCAAGGCACCTCTATGCTCCTCCTTTGCTTAGTGCGTTGATTTCCCTGTCTGACTCTGTCACCGGAAACTCTGAAATCGCTCCATTCCTTCCAGCGCTGATTCTCGGGAGCCTGACCGTTCCACTGTTTTGGCGTGTGACGCGCGACATGTTTGGCAGCGTTGCCGGGTTGTTTGGAGCGGGGCTGATTGCCATGAGTGACTTCCATATTCAGTATTCGCGGATGGCGATGACCGATGTGCCGGTGCTGTTTTTTATGTTGCTGGCAATCTGGCAGGGGCTGAAAGGCATCGAACGGGATTCGATGAAACATGTGTTTGCTGGCGGGTTGAGTTGTGGAATCGCCTGGTGGTTCAAATACACGGGGTGGCTTCCGATTGCCATCCTTTGGGCTGGGGTCGGACTGTGGTGGCTCTGGGCAGGAAGACGACAGCGACGGATTTTGGGACTGATTCGGTTGGGTATGGTCTTCGCAGGCACTGCATTCGTTGTCTGGCTGCCGTGGTGGATCGCATTGCAGTCGGAAGGTGGCTATTCGGCAGTTGCCGCCAACCATGCGGGATTTCTTCAGGGGTGGAAATCCTGGATGCCACACTTCATTGTGCAGCTCACCGCTCAGTTTCAGCTGGACGGCCTGACGGGAAGTTTGTCGGTTGGCTTAGGCCTCATTGTCGCTGGCTTCGCAAGATGGCTCAAACTCCGCAGTTTCACGTGGAACTTTGTACAAGCAGAAAATGACACATTCCCGCCCGTTCGGCTATTGTTTCGCTTTGGCCTGGCTGGGCTTGCAATGAGTGTCATTGCACTGTCCATTCCGACGCCCTTGTTGCTCACATGCGCAGGTCTTGGAGGGGTGTCCGGAGTTGTGCTTTGGAAGGTGCTTCAGCGTCTTTACGATCGAAGGCACCGCGAGGACCTCAGTCCAGTTGAAGGCTGGAGGATTCCACTGACAGAAGAGGATCTTCGTTGGAGCGCCACAATTGATCCACAGATTGGGGTGAGTATTGTCGCGGTCTGGTTCCTGTCGATGCTCGTTGTCACACCGCTTTATCATCCATACCCGCGTCTCATGTTCCCATTCCTGGGCTCCGTTTGGCTAGGCGCGTCAGCTGGTGTTGGCTGGTGGATTGAGTCGAATCTCAGTGTCGCCAGAAGGGAGATGAGTCAACGAGTCAAGGTCACACTGACCGACCGTCTGGGGCAGATTGTGGCAGCTTTGTTGACATTCTGTGTGGTGATTTCGGTGCAGGCGATGGACGTCCCATTCCACACGAACATCTACGAGGATCGGTCCACGTTGCGTGGTGCAGCGATGCAGGTTGCTGAGCTGTGTCGAAACGACGCAGGAGAGGGGGCTAAGGAGATTGTCGTATATGCGTTTGGCGAACCCGCGTTTCTGTATCACCTGAACCGTGGTGGAGAGATCGGGGTTCCTGTCGCTGATTTGTCAGTTCAGCCGGTCTACCACAAGACGGACGAGGTCCCAACCTATCTGGTGTTTGGCCCCTACGCAAAAACTTCTGACAGATTCTGGGACAGCTTCCTGCGGGAAACGCAGCGATTCGAGCATCTGGGAGATGTGGAATTCCGACCGGGCACGGCAGTTCAGTTCGATTTGTTTACACCTCGTTACCTTGTGGATCATCCCGAGCTGCTTGTTCAGAAGCTTGAAGTGTATCGAATTCACAACCAATAAGTTTGATTCCTGCAACCGTTACAACTCAATCTGTTGCCCCGACGCGTTGCTGAGCTTCGGGAGCTGTCAACGGAAATATGAGGTCTGCCCGTTTCCTGAAGTAGTGTTGAGCCGGCTCAGGTGGCATCACTCACAAGGAACGTCAGAATGTCCGGTTCACGTAAGCAACAGCTCATCAGTCGCAAGATCCAGATACCGATTGTGGTCCGGGTTGTCGTTCATCTGTTTGCATACAATGCTGCGGTGCTGTGCCTGCTTGTCATCGCATGGGGAGTACGGAACTCGTGGGCAATGCTGTCCGATCACGTTCAGCCAGCTGGTCCGACAACCTTCCAGGATCATGCGATACCAGTACTGTTCTGCATGCTGGCTATGACGCCCGTTATGGTCTGGGACCTGATCCGGCTGACAAATCGAGTCGCAGGACCGATCCATCGCTTTGAGACCCTGCTTGACCGGTTCATTGCCACGGGAAAGCTCGATCAGGCGAAACTTCGTGATGACGACCTGCTGATGGAATTCCAGGACAAGTTCAATGAATTCACCGAGGCGTTGCACGCCCTCTACCCGGAGACTTGTCCGGATCGTTTGGAGTCCGGAGTGAATTCGATCAGTGTCCCAACCGGCCAACGGCACACAACCCAGGCAACTGCAAGCCCGAATTCGCAGATCCTGCAGAAAAACTGAACTATTTGAAGACGCCCGAAAACAGCTGGAACACCACTTGACCGGCATAGGAAGAGGGCGGTACAGGTAGTGTTTCAAACGATCTCAAGAATTTGACCTCTGCGTTTTGACTTCGTTTTCTACACCTGCCCTGACCATCCCACCACCTTCTTCCCCGAAACATTGTTCCCGGACAAAGGCCTGAATTCGCGAGCGAAAGACCGGTCTGCGACTGAGAAGAATCCTCGAGGAGTACCACCCTATGCGTACCCTGAGTCTCGAGCCGTCTCTGTTCCGATTCGTGCGACTCCTCGCACTGGTTTCGGCAATCCAGTTCGGAGCCCAACGTGTTCTGGGGGACGACAATCCAGACTCTGCTGTGGTTGCAGAAGGGGGCAATGAATCCGTTTCGCTGGCTCAATGGATCGACGGGCGGCTGGCCACTGGTTCGGCTTCCGAGAATGGTCCGCTGTGTAATGACACGGAATTCATTCGAAGAGTATCTCTGGACCTGACAGGGATGCCACCGACCGCGGATGATGCAAGATCGTTCTCAGCGGATACGACTGCGGACAAACGTCGACTGCTGGTTGATCGACTGATGGCATCGGCGGTTCATACACGACATCTGGCGCTTACACTGGATGTGATGCTGATGGAACGCAGACCGAACACGCTGGTCTCGCAGGATGAATGGATTGCCTGGCTGATGTCTTCCGTCCGTTCCAATAAACCCTGGAACCAGCTGGTTCGTGAGATGATTCTTGCTGACGGAGATGATCCGGCCAACCGCGCTCCAGCTCGCTTTATCCTTGATCGCGGAGCGGAACCCAATGTGGTCGCTCGGGACATTGGCAGGATGTTTCTTGGGATGGACCTCCAGTGTGCTCAATGCCACGATTCACCACTTGTCTCAGATTTTCTCCAGGCCGACTATCAGGGATTACTCGCCTTTACGTCTCCAATGTATACGGTCGTTCGCAAACACGGTGACAAGGATGTGACGGTGTTGTCTGAGCGAGCCGGAACCGATCTGACATTTGAATCTGTGTTTGCCCGCGGGACACCGCATCGAACCGGAACACGATTGCCTGGGACGGGTTGGATCGATGAGCCGGTCTACCTGCCAGGCGAGGAGTACGATGTGGCTCCTGCCGACGGCGTGAAGGCTGTTCCTCGGTTTAGCCGCCGCAAGCTTCTTGCCGAACGGCTGACGGATGGCTCGAATGCTGCATTTAATCGAAACGCCGCGAATCGCCTCTGGTCTGTTGTCTTTGGTCGCGGAGTGATGCATCCCCTGGATATGCTTCATCCGGACAATGCAGGGCCTGCCGAAACGTTTCTTGATGAACTCGGAACACGCTTCTGTGCGTCTGGCTACGACATTCGTTGGTTTCTGAAAGAACTGGTACTTACAAGGACCTATCAGCGTGCCTTCGACTTTGAGGAGTCTGGCGTATCGCAACCAGCGATCGTGACTCAGGCGGGTGAAGAAATGCAGGTTCGCCTCGAAGATGCGGAGCGGACTGCGAGGGCTGCCAACGATCAATACTCTGCGGCCAGCACAGCGTTCGATGCTGCTGAAGCTGCGTTGATTCCTGTTTCGACGGAGTTCGAAACGGTCCGCGGACAGTACGCTGAAACCTGGAAGAAACTGACGGAAGCTCGGAAGGCAGCAGCCGACGCAGCCGGCATTGTAACGACAAAACGATCGACAGCCGACCAGGCTCTGGCAGCTGCAACGCATGCTGAAACAGCGGCAGGGCTCCTGTCGGCTGATCCTGAATTGGCGGTGATTGCTGGGAAGCTCCGTGAACGAGCGGCACAGGTTACCGCGGAGCTGCCAGCACTTCAGGCGGCCGCAGACGAAAAGGCGGCCGCAGTGAAGCCGGTTGAAGATCTTCTCGCCACACAGAGAGTGACCGTTGAAGCCGCCCAGGCGAAACTCTCCCCACTTCGGTCGGAGCTCAGTCGCACTGACGTAGCACGAGTTGAGGCCCGCGGGCAATTGCAGAAAGCCAGTTGGCGAGTTGCAGACCTGAAGAATCAGATGCAGCTCAATCAGGAAGTCCGAAGCTACCTTGCGGTGCGAAGCGAAGTCGAAGGTGCCGAGCTTGTTCTTCAGCGACTCGAGTCTGAACAGCAGCAGCTGAAGAAATCCATTGATGATAGTACACTGGCAATGACAGCGATCGCCGACAGGATGCAGGTCGCAGAAAAGGAGCTGGGGACAGTACTCAGTTCAATGGAAGCAGCTGCCGGGCGGCTGGCGGTCAGTGAACAGCGTTATGCGTTGGTCGCGGATGCAGCCCGTTCGCTGGATGCGGCAACTCAGTTTGTTCCGGCCGACGAAGGGTTGTCGCAAACACGGCTTGCGGCTGTTGGTCAGTTGTCGCGGATGGAGACCCTTCTCAATCAGTGTCGACAGGAATGTGATACGATGACCGAGATGCATCGTGTTGCGTCTGCACGACTCGAAACCGTGAAGTCAGAAATGCAGACGGCTCAAACTGCATTGAGTCAGTCACAGCAGGCAATAGAAATTGCAGTTGCGGCGATCAATGTCGAGAAGACAAAAATGGATGAGACTTCGGGACGGTTGGACTCTATGTCACACGTGTTGGCTTCGTCCTTCTCAAATCGTTTTCAACTCTCAACACTGCGGCCATTGTCACCGGAGCAGCTATGCTGGTCGGTGTTTCGAGTGACAACCGTTTACGACAGGTACGTTGCGAGTGAGAGAGTCGAGCTGGATAAGGCAGCTCCCTTGACGGACGAACAGAGAAATGATGCGGGCGTCATGGCGACTCGCGAACAGGAAATTGAGCAGAGAGTCTATGACAAGCTGAAGCAGTACATTCCAACCTACGTTCAGTTTTATGGCGGTGGTGCAGGACAGCCTCAGGGAGACTTCTATGCAAGTGCAGATCAGGCACTGTTCACCTCGAATGCCGGTCAGATCAACAGCTGGGTCGTACCTGCGGGCGACAATGCCAGTGAGCGAATGGTGAAAGCGACGGATCCGCGAAAGGCGGCTGAAGAGTTGTATCTGGGGATCCTGTCAAGGATGCCGGCTGAAGAAGAAGTTGCTGAAGTTACAGCGGCACTTGAAGGTGCCGCTGATCGTGCTCAGGTTGCTCAGGAGCTGATGTGGGGATTGCTCAACAGCGCTGAATTTCGATTCAATCACTGATTGGAAGGATGTACTACGATGAAACTGAACTACCCTTGCCGGACTGCAGAGCACGGAGTTGCGCGAAGACAATTCCTCCGCGGTGTCGCAGCTGGAGCCGCGGCGATTGCAGGCGGATACGGACTGTGTAATCCAGCTGCTTTCGGCGAGACACTCAGGTCTCAACAAAAGCGGATCGTGGTCTTCAATATGCATGGAGGATTGAGCCAGCTTGAAAGCTGGGATCCCAAGCCGGGAGTTGATACTGGAGGACCGTTCCTTGCGATTCCCACGTCGGTGCCGGGCATCCATATCAGTGAGCTTCTGCCGTTGACTGCACAGCAGATGCACCACCTCTGCCTGCTGCGCGGGGTCAATACCAGTGAAGACGATCACGGGAAGGGCGCCTATCTGATGATGACGGGTCGGCGACAGACACCAGCCGGAGAGTTTCCTCAACTGGGCGCGGTTGCTGCGAAGACGTTGTCGCCGGAAGACAGCGGGCTGCCGGGCCACATTGTGATTACTCCGGGCGGAGGCGGCGGGCGTGGAAATGACTCCGCATGGCTTGGACCCAAGTTTTCAAGCGTACAGCTCGGAAACGGCAATCCGCCGCCAAATACGGTTCGACCAGAAAATCTCTCCGAACAGTCGGACGCCGCACGTCAGGATTTTCGCCGTCGGGTGACTGAGAGGTTTTTGAATCGTCGCCGAACCGCGGTCACTGAGGCCTTTGCTTATTCGTACGAGCAGGCCGACAAACTCATGCGTCAACGAGATGTGTTTGACGTTACGAAAGAACCGGCTTCTGAAACGGAACGATACGGACAGCATGATCTGGGGCGGCATTGCCTGCTTGCACGTCGACTGCTTGAGAACGGCATTTCGTTTGTTCAGGTGTCACACTCAAACTACGACACACATAATGAGAACTTCAACTTCCATATTGAGCAAATGGGTGAGTTCGATCGCGCATTCTCAACATTTGTCGCGGACCTTGCGAACCGAGGAATGCTGGATTCAACCCTGATCGTTGTGCTTTCCGAATTCGGACGAACCCCCAATGTTAACCTCTATTATGGACGTGACCACTGGTCACGGGCATGGTCGGTCTGTACGGCGGGCTGCCGTATGCCGCGAGGCGCTGTTTTTGGAGCCACGAATGAACGTGGAACGGAAGTTGTTGAAGGACAGGTTGACCACGGAAACCTGTTCCATACGTACCTTCAGTCAGTCGGAGTTGACTCCACAGGGAACTTCAACATCGATGGACGAGAAATGCCAATCGCAGATCCTTCATCGAAACCAATTGAAGGATTGCTGACATGATGGATCCCAAAGCCGCTTATGTTGCTGCTCAGTGGGCTCATGACAGACCATTGATTTCGTGTCGATTTGATCCCACAGGTCAGTATGTGTTTTGTGGTTCCGAAGACGCTGTCATTGAACGCTTCAGAATCTCAGACGGTGTAAAAACGATTCTGGCCGGGGGACATTCTACGTGGGTGAATACCTTTGCATTTCCTGATGCAGGCAACTTTGTTGTCAGCGGTGGATGTGACGGAAAGCTGACATGGTGGGAAGTGGCAGCCGAGAATCCTGCGCCGATTCGGTCGATTCAGGCACATGGTACACAGTGGGTTCGATCACTCGCCGTCAGTCCCGATGGAAAACTGCTGGCGAGTTCCGGCAATGATCTGATGGTGCGTCTGTGGAATGGAAGCGACGGAAGTCTCATTCGCGAATTCCCAGGACATCAGAAACATGTCTATTCCGTGACATTTGATCCAACGGGAAAGTTCCTGCTGAGTGGTGACCTCGGTGGAGTCATTCGGCAGTGTGAAGTGGAAACAGGGACTGAAGTACGAAAGTTCGATGCTGCTCCGTTGTACTCTTATAATGGTGGTCAGCAGGTAGACTTTGGCGGAGTTCGGGCATTGGCTGTCAGCCCGGACGGAAAGAAGTTGGCGGCGGGCGGTTTGCACAAAGCCAGTAATCCACTGGGAGCAGTCCATGAGCCACTGGTTCTGATTTTCAACTGGGAGAACCAGACTCTCGAAAAAAGTCTGATCGCGGAAGGCATCACTCAGGGTGTGATCTGGAATTTGCGGTGGCTGAGCGATGGATCTGTGATGGGGGTAACCGGTGGCGGCAACGGTGGATTTCTCCTGTTCTGGAAGCCGGACATGGAGAAGGACTATCACCGATTTCAGCTGCCAAATCTTGCACGTGACATGGACCTGCACAGCGACGGCATACAGGTCGCAACCGCTCATCACGACAAGCACGTGAGAATCACTCGGCTTGAAGCAAAACCGGCCTGATTTGGTAGACAGGTTTCGTAACCGAAAATGGCAAACGGGACGTCGACAATTTGCCGACGCCCCGTCGAGGATTCGAGAATCTGACGAATTCGTCAGAGACTGCTTACTTTCGAACTTCGCCTGGGTCGGTGCAAACGATGCTCATGTTTGCGTCACAGTCACAGGTGTCCGCCTGATCTGTGTAGGATGCTCCGAAAGTGCGTGCCTTGAACTGGTTGTTACCCTTTGAGCTCGCGAAACCAGAAATCTGGTAGCTCTGACTCAGGTTGCCGAACGCGCTCGAGAGGTCGCTGAGTTCAGCAACGACAGAGCACTGCAGTTCGACAAGTCCAACGATCATGCCAAGGACGAGAATGGTACCAATCAGGACCAGCTCAGCGGACAGGATAACACCTGCTTCATCATTCCAGAGAGACTTCATCATGGTGCAAAACTTTCTGTGTACGTTTATTGAGAGAGAGAGATGAGAGACTGAGGCTGTTTAGTGGCTATGCCCCTCGCCAGTTTTCAGTCCGGGGTCCGGAACAGACTGAAGGCGTGATGATTCATCAAGACAACAATCCGGAAAGCAATTGGCACGCCAGAGCACGCTGCGCTACATGCGGCAGCAGGGCGGGAATGTCCTCATTGCGCGTAAGTGCAAGAGAAATCAGCGGTTACAAAGTTGAAGTTTCTTCGATCGATCATTGCGCGGCTTCAACGCGGGTTTTCCCGCTGTTCAACGGGATTTACAGAATGTCGAAGGCTGCTGTTCATGTTTCACAACAACAATGGTGAAACGACAGCTCATTCCGCTGAAAGTCGGATTCCTGATACAGAGTGCATATCCCGTACCAGAGCTGCAACCGCTACAACCGGCACACATGCTCGAAATGGTGGCGACAGTTGAGAGTCATCCACAGCCCTGAATCAGGCGACGGGTGGTCGACGCTTTCGAGAATTCAATGGCCGGCCGGCAGGGGACGTTGCCATTGCGGGTGAACTGTTCGACAGCAAGCCGCGCAATCGTGAAACGGCGGCGCCAATCGAGTTGAGGGACAGGCCGAGTAATGTAGCTGCCTCCTGATAGGACTTACCTTCGAGGTAGAGGTATTTCAGGAGATTCCGAGTTCGTTCGGGCAGGGTTGCCATGAGGGATTGAACCTGGTCCCTCGCGTCTACCTGAGTCACTTCAACCTGATCAGACGTTGCCATTTCAAGAGACGAAGAATGAGCACTTACGTGACCGAGTGCCTGGCGAAATCGCTGTTCAGTCAGGCGTCTCACAACAATCCGGCGAACAATCACGGCGAGATAAGTCGCAAATGAGCAACGACCACGAAACGCGCGCAGTGCTGCCATATCTCGAGACAACAGTTCGGCGTAAGTGTCGGCACAAAGGTCTTCGATATCATCAGAGTTCAACCGAAGACTGTGAGCATGGGCCGTTTGTTGGATGACCTGAACAATCAAGCCGGTGAAGCGATCCACAAAGATCTTCCATGACCCCGCCTGACCGGCAAGAAGTTCACTGAGTAGTTTTCGATCCAGATCAGTGAGTGGCACGGGAAGCCTCGGGAATTGGGAGATGAACGATTCCAGGAAACAGGACGCGGGAGGAACACAGAACCAACACTGCAGAGATTGTGCCGAAAAGTCAGCGTTCAGGCAACTGCCGAATTCTCAATAGACGCATAAAGTGTTTTTGCGTAAGTATTTAGGTGGGGATGGAGTATTTTGTGAAAGTTTGCCGGACGTTTGGTTCGGCAGAGTCTGGCAGCGTGTTTGGCCTGGTTTGATGCGAGACTCTGTCTCAATTTGAACCAGGTCGTTTTCCGGGCGGATGCTCTCTGGAAATTGCCGAAAAGGAATGCGTACAACACGATGGTTTGAATTCCCAAAATTACTGGGGTTAATGTTCCCTTAAGCTTATTTCTGGTTCGAAAGGTTCAAAAATGACTCACGTAGTGGCAGAACCATGCTTCAACTGCAAGTACACAGACTGCGTTGTCGTGTGTCCGGTTGAATGCTTCTACGAAGGTGAAGCAATTCTGTTTATTCATCCGGATGAATGCATTGACTGCGAAGCATGTGTTCCCGAGTGTCCGGTTGCTGCGATTTTCCACCAGGATGCTTTGCCGGAACAATGGGCAGCCTACAAAGAGCTGAATGCCGAGATGGCTCCTCAGTGTCCAGGCATTACCGAGCAGAAAACGTCAATGGCCGATACTCACGGCAATTGCACAGCTCCAAAGCGATAAGACGTTGAGCTCGGTTGAACCGGGCATCAATTCAATATCCAGCAAAAGACCTCAGAGGTGCAATTGCCTCAGAGGTCTTTTCTTTTCAATCGACTGCTGATTGTCAACCTGTTGACGGATTCAGAACATCATTGGCTGATCCCGCGGAGTATCATGTTCAACGCCGGGTGGCCCATCAAAATGTTCTGCAACGAACCGGTCCCAGCTATCGCGAGTCTGTTTTGAGATCAGCGGAATCAGCAGTCGTTCACACTGTTCACACACCATTACCGGACTCTGGCCGTTGGTGTTCCGCTGTACGACCACTGTTTCCTGATGAAACAGGCCGGCGATTGAGTATCGTGAAACGGCTTTGCGGTGAATACCACAGAACAGACAGTAATTCAGGCACTTGTCGAGCAGTTGTGATGAGCCATTGATTGGGTTTTCTGCTGCATCTCGTCTTTCATTCGACTCGAATTGCTCTTTCATTCTTCGATTGATATTTGCTTTCGTTTCTTCGGAATAAGTGACTGTGAGTGCATCGCGACACGATTCACAGAGTGCCATTTCGAAGACCGCTTCACCTGCAACCAGTTTCTTCTGTATGACATAGACTGAGGCATTCTGCAGACTGCCTCCGCAATCAATGCACTCCGCAAATGGAGCATCCAGGTATTCAGACCAGAAGTCTTTGGGGATGGAAAGCAAAAAGAAGGCTGGCGGCAACATAGCATGCGACCTCAGATCACAGGGGAGGGCACCGGTCACCGCGAGTGGTCGATCGGACATTTACGGGTGACACATTCGGTGTCCAGACAACGATCGGTTTTGATGATAACACCTGTCGCTGGCGGTGGGGAGAGAGACTTATTGAGTCCTTTCCCGCCGTCGCATTGCATGGGTTGCTTCATCCAGCAGTGTGAGTCTGCCACCATAGGTTTTCTCGAGGTTTTCACGAGTAAAGATCTCATGTGTGGGTCCCGAGGCAACAATTCGCATGTTGAGCAGAATGACATAGTCAAAGTATTCCGGAACGGTCTGCAGATCGTGGTGGATGACGAGTGTTGTTTTACCTTCATTCCGCATGTCTCTGAGCAAATCGACGATTGCCTTCTCTGTCGCTGCGTCGACCGCCGCAAATGGCTCATCCATGAGATACAGGTCAGCATTCTGGACAAGGGCCCTGGCAAGAAATGTACGTTGCTGCTGACCACCGGAAAGCTGACTGATCTGCCGTTTCGCGAGTTCACCAATTCCGACGCGGGTCAGCGCCTTCAGGGCGGCTTCTCGGTGTCGGCTTCGGACTGGACGGCACCAGCCGATTTGATGATAGAGTCCCATTGTGACGACATCGAGAGCACTTACCGGGAAGTCCCAGTCCACGCTTTCTCGCTGTGGGACATAACCCACTCGGTGACGGACCTGTGAATAGGGCATTCCGAAAATCTCTGTTCTCCCGGATACTCGGGGAAGCAGTTCAAGAATCGCTTTCAGCAGTGTGCTTTTACCCGCTCCATTTGGCCCGATCACACCAACAATAGCTCCGCGAGGAATCTCGAATTCGATGTCCCAGATGACCGGCTTTCTCTGGTATGCAACTGTCAAATCGTACACTGACAGAGGAATGTCTGAATTCTGTTTGCTGATCATTCGCTGGATTTCTGCGGCTCTGCGCTGTTGGTGAGTTTCCCGTTCATTCCGTTCGGGTCGGCCTGTCCACCGAGTCCTCGCGTGATCAGGGTGATGTTGTGGTCCATCATGCCGGGATACGTTCCTTCGTAAGTGTTTGAGGGCCCCATCGCATCTGAATACAACTCACCGCCAATGGAAACCGTATGTCCTCGGGACGCAGCACCGTCGATGAGCGCCTGAATATTCTTTGACGGCACTGAGGACTCAACGAAAACCGCACTGATCTTTCGACTTGAAATGATCTCAACAAGCTCATTGATACGCTGGAGACTGGCTTCTGATTCTGTCGACAACCCCTGAATTGCCATGACCTCAATTTCAAAAGCGCGCCCGAAATAGCTGAAGGCATCATGCGATGAAATCAGCAAACGGCGTGCTGACGGAATCGTGCCCGATGACTTTTTTCCGTATTCAAACAACTGCTGCAGCTCTTCCCGATAATTGTTTGCGTTCTTTTCAAAGAACGATGAATCACCAGGAGAGAGTCGAACCAGTTCCTTCAATACCGGATCGATGCATAGAGACCACAAGGAAGGATCCATCCAGACATGCGGGTCGCTGTGCGTATCCGCACCCCCATGATTCAAGAGTGATTGAACCGGGATCGCGCTGGTAACCGCTACAGCTTTGACCTCGCCCGACATCCGGTTCAGCGTATCTGTGAGCCGACCTTCCAGCATGAGTCCGGAATAGAAGACGACATGTGCTTTGCGAAGTGCGAGCACATCGTCACGGGTTGCTTTGTAAAGATGAGGGTCAACTCCCGGACCCATCAACTGCTGAATATCGACTCGATCGCCGCCAACGGCTCGGACAATGTCAGCCACCATCCCTGTGGTTGCAACGACGCGAATCCGAGTCGAACCTTTTGAAGTGTCGTTGGCCTGAGGATTTGCAGAATCCTGAGTGGGGGAGTCACTACAACCGCTGGTGAAGCTGGAGATAAGAGCGACCAGAATCACGGCGATGAAGGGCCCAAAGCGAGTTATGAACTTCAGCGAGACAGAAGATCTCACCTGAATGGTCTCCAAAGATCGTGGTGTTGCTAAATGTAGCATGCGCTACATTTAGAGTTTAGTGGCTTGATCGAGATTCGTCAATATTTGGGAGGCGGCGATCGGTGGCAGTTTTTCGGCGGAAATGGCCGGTTTGCGGCGGAATCTTGAGGACAATAAATCGATCTTTGGCAAATCCCCTTGAATCCATTAAAGTTCCATTCTGTTCGGCAGAATCTGCCGGTTCAGTGGCCGGAATGGCCGCTTTTCCAGCCTCGGATGCACGGAAGCATATCAATGAAGATCTTTTTCTCAGCTGGCGAGCCAAGTGGTGATCAACATGGAGCGCGACTGATCCGAGAGCTTCGGGCGCGTGATACTGCATTTGAAGCAGTTGGGTTTGGCGGTCCTGCGATGGAAGAAGCCGGCTGCCGATTGATTTTCAACCTGACGACGCTGGCAGTGATGGGTTTTCTGAGAGTCCTGCCGCTGATCTTCAAGTTTCGGCGACTCGTTCATGAGGCCAGGGTTCGGCTGGATGAGGACCGGCCCGATGCCGTTGTCGTGATCGACTTTCCGGGTTTTAACTGGTGGATTGCAAAGGCGGCCAGCGAACGAGGGATCCCGGTCTTTTACTTTTTACCACCCCAGCTTTGGGCATGGGCACCGTGGAGAATTCGACGAGTCCGGAAGTGGGTTGACCATGTGATTTGTGCGTTGCCATTTGAGTACGAGTGGTATCGATCACGGGGTGTCAAAGCAACGTGGGTTGGACATCCCTTTTTTGATGCGGTGGCATCAACGGCCATTGACAATGAACTGATTCGCAAGCTCCAGGGAGAGCCGGGGGCTCGTGTGATTGGCCTGCTTCCGGGGTCTCGCAACCATGAAGTGCAGAAGAACTGGCCCGTTATGCTTGAAGCAGTGGCTCGAGTTTCAGCGGCGATACCCGGAATCAGGTGGGTAGTCGGAAACTATCGAGAAGAGCACACGCAGATGTGCGAAAGCATCCGACAGTCTCTGGGAATTCAAGTTGAGCCCGAATACTTCGTTGGTCGAACTTCCGAAGTGATCGAAGCTTCATCGTGTTGCCTGATGGTGAGCGGTTCGATCTGTCTTGAATTGCTGGGACGAGGGAAGCCGGGTGTTGTGTTATATCGGGTTGGACGGGTGGGCCATTTTGCATCCCGATTCCTGCAGAATTGCCGGTTTATCACTTTGACGAATCTGGTGGCGGACCACGAAGTCGCTCCGGAGTTCGTTTCAAGCGGCGATCCCGAACGGGCGATTTCGAAAATCAGCGAGATTCTCATTCAGTGGGTATCATCCCCTGAACACTTGGAATCTGTGCGAAAGTCGATGACACTGCTCTCCGGCCATGCGACAGCAACGGGCGCGATTCGACGAACAGCCGAGCTTTTGTTGAGCGAGATTCCTGCCCTGCAACGCGAGCGGATCTCTCACGATTCCCAGCGACAAGCTGACGACGGCCAGCGAACCACAACGGATCGCCAGCGATCCGCAACGGATCGCCATGCGGCGTGACGGTGAAACTGAACTTTTGAAATGAGTACAAACGGGGGAATCGGATGTCGGGGCTTTTTGATCGAGAACTGCAGGCTGGGCTGGAGGCTGTTCGCAAAGCTGCCGACGTTTGTCGCCGCGTTCAGGCGGAAATCACGCCTGAAGTGCTGGCTAAAAAGGATCAAAGCCCGGTCACAGTGGCTGACTTTGCCAGTCAGGCGATCGTATGTCGCCATCTGGAGATGATGTTCCCGGACGACCCCGTCATCGGCGAAGAGGGTGCTGCCGAACTTCGAGCTGAATCTGGTTCAGCATTCCTGGGACAGGTGGTCCAGCATCTGGCGGGTGTCGGAATCATGGGGAGCGGAGACGATGTTTGTCGCTGGATTGATCGAGGTGGTCAGCAGGAACACTGTGATCGCTTTTGGACACTCGACCCAATCGACGGCACAAAAGGCTTTCTTCGGCGAGAACAGTATGCAATTTCTCTTGCATTGATCGTGAATGGCCGGATCGAAGTCGGAATTCTGGGGTGCCCGAACATGTCTCCGAACGCGGGCGAATCTGGTCCGGGAGCCGGAGTTCTTGCCTGGGCCGTTCGGACGCAGGGCAGTTGGTCTCAACCATTGGGGCCAACGACGACGGCAGCATCGCGGCTGAAAGTCACGTCCACCGGCAATTCAGGTGATGCAAGGTTCTGTGAGTCTGTCGAATCAGGACACAGTGCCCACGACTGGTCGGGAATGATTGCGGCAGAACTTGGGATCCGTCGTGAACCGTTCAGAATTGACAGTCAATGCAAGTACCTCGCTGTCGCTCGTGGCGATGCAGACCTGTACCTTCGACTGCCGACAAAAAAAGGGTATGTCGAGAAAATCTGGGACCATGCAGGCGGGGTTCTGGTTGTCGAAGAGGCCGGGGGGAGGGTCACTGACATCCATGGTCACGATGTTGAGTTCCATCATGGTGCGTCTCTGAAGGCCAATCAGGGAATGATCGTCACCAATGGATTGCTCCATAATCAGACGATCGCAGCCGTGATGAATCATGCGCCCCAGGATTTTCGACGATAGGACGAAGTTTTTTCGACGAGGAGTGCCAGGTCAATCTGACACCGGCAGGCGAATACATGACCCCTTCAGGGACGACAGTGACGAGAGTTCCTGATCGGCTGCACGCAGCCTTCCTTCTGTTGTTCGATGCGTCATGATAACGAGTCGAGCAACGGCTTCCTCGCCTTCATCCTCGGGGGTTTCATCCTGTCGGACACTGCTGATGCTGATTTCATGGCGACCGAGAATATCAGCGATGTCCGCCAGAACATGAGGGCGGTCGGCGACTGTCATTCGCAGATAGTAGCGACGACTGAGTTCTTCCTGAGGAAGCAGGGGGACCTGTTCAAGCGATTGCATTCTCAGGAGTGATTTGAACGTAATCGCAGCACGTCCCGATGCGTAGTCGATCAGATCGGCCACGACGGCTGAGGCTGTTGGCATTTGACCTGCACCAGCACCGGAGAGTCGCAATAGTCCTGCAGCATCTCCTTCAATCGCCACAATGTTGTCGGCTCCATTCGTTTGCGCAATGGCTCGGTCCGAACGCACAAGAGTCGGCTGGACGCTGATTTCCAGCTTCTTTTTCGCAAGTTTTGATGTTGCCAGCAGTTTGATTCGATATCCAAGTTCTGCGGCAACCTCCAGGTCCTGAAGTTCCAGGTTCTGGATTCCCTGGCGAACGATATCCGTCAGCTGGACTCGTGTTCCAAAAGCGAGTTGAGTCAGGATGGCCAGCTTCTGGGCGGCATCCGTCCCATCAACGTCCATCGCCGGATCGGCTTCGGCATAGCCTCGATCCTGCGCTTCACGCAATACCTCCTCGTAGGTTTGACCGCAGTCCAGCATACGCGACAGTATGAAATTGCTCGTCCCGTTCAGTATGGCCTCAATCGAGAGAATTCTGTTCGCGGCAAGCGATTGTGTCACCGTTGCGATAATTGGAATTCCCCCGGCCACCGCTGCTTCAAAGCAGATCGTTTTGTCGGCTCGACTTGCTGCTTCAAACAGCTCCTGCCCGTGAGCATGCAGAAGTGCTTTGTTCGCGGTGATGATATCTTTTCCAGCAGCCAGAAACTGCAGCATCCGTGTTCGGGCGGGTTCAATTCCGCCCATGACCTGAATCACGACATCAATTTCAGAGTCACGCAGAATCGGATCCACGTCGGTGATGACCTGACAACCCTCAAGGGAGACCGGTCGCTGTTTTGAACGATCTCGCACCACAACATATCGAAGTTCAAACGTTCGTCCGGTTCGGAGTTCAAGTAACCGTGTACTCTCGCGTAGAATCCGAATCACACCGGAACCAACCGTTCCGCAACCCACCAGTGCGATCCGCAGTTTTCCGTCTCCTCTCGATTCACTATTCATATCACGCTTCTGTTCGCTGTTAATTTCTTCGCCATGAGGCGGTTACTTGTCCAATCGGTTTGTTCAAAGGGTTGCCATCGGATTCCTGAATCCGAGCAAATCCAGACGACTTACCTCAGAACCTGAATGATTCACTCATCGGCAGTTGAGCGTCTGGCTCCTCTATTTATACTGTGTTTGGTGGGGTAGCTCATCGACGAGATCGACTGTCCCTCCGGATTCTCGAACGGATTGTTCCCATGTCCCCTGTTTCCGTCGCCACGATGCAAATTGGAGCTGTTAGTTACCTGAACTCCCGTCCACTCGTAGAGGGGTTGGATGGGTTGTTGCCGTCCGCAGACTTGATTCTGGATTATCCGAGTCGTCTGGCGGATGCGCTTGCTGCTGAGCAGTTGGATGTGGCATTAATTCCGTCTGTTGAGTATTTCCGTCGACCGGGCTATGAAATTGTATCGGATGCCTGTGTGGCGGCCCGCGGGGAAGTGTTGAGTGTAAAGCTCTACTGTCGAACTCATCCCGGTCGAATCCAGCGGCTGGCCCTGGACGAGGGGTCCAGAACTAGTGCGGCTTTGACTCGAGTAGTTCTGGCGGAGCGATACGGGGTCTTTCCGGCAACCGAGCGACTTCCGATGGAATCCTCGTTTTCTGATTCCACAGCGGATGGGATTTTGTTGATTGGCGACAGAGCCATGCATACTCCATCCGAAAAGTTTGAGGAGGTAATCGACCTCGGACGGATGTGGTACGACTGGACAGGACTGCCCTTCGTCTTTGCAATGTGGGTTGCTCGGCGAGATGCTCAGACCGAGGGCGTTGAAGAAGCACTTTCGCGTGCTCGTGACCTGGGTATTTCGAGGCTGTCGGAGATTGCTCGCACTGAGGCTCCTCGGCTTGGAATCTCGGAAGACCTGGCTCACAACTATCTGACAAAGAATCTTCATTATCACCTGACAAGCGCTGAGCGGAGTGGATTGCGGCTGTTCTGTGATTTGGCTGCTCGGCATGGTTTGGTAAATCCCGATGTTGACATCATCTTCAGAGATCTCGTTCCTGCTTGAAAAAGCAGCAGACGGTCAGAGACTTACTCCGGACGAAGGACTGCAACTCCTGCGGTCTCATGACCTTGCAGCGATCGGTGCCGCGGCGGACGCTGTGACTCGTCGACTGCATCCCGAACCCTTTCGTACCTACAACATTGATCGGAACATCAACTACACGAACGCGTGTACGGCGGTGTGTGACTTCTGTGCGTTCTACAGACCGCCGAATCATCCGGAAGTTTATGTCCTTCCGATGGACGTGCTGTTGAAGAAGATCGAAGAGACTGTAGCACTGGGCGGCGAACAGATTCTTCTGCAGGGCGGGTTACATCCAAAGCTTCCGCTGGAATGGTATGAAGACACGCTGCGCACGATGAAGCAGAATTTTCCGGGCGTAAACATTCATGGATTCAGTCCGCCTGAGATTTACCACTTCACAAAGATCAGCAAACTTCCGCTGCGAACTGTTTTGGAACGACTTCGAGATGCCGGTCTGGGAAGTCTGCCTGGAGGAGGCGGTGAGATTCTTGTGGATCGAGTCCGAAAGTCGATTACTCGCGGGAAGGTTCTTTCGGACGACTGGCTGGATGTGATGCGAGTCTGGCATCAGATCGGTGGCAAGTCGTCCGCCACCATGATGTTTGGGCATATCGAGACATTGGCTGAGAGGATTGAACACCTTGAGCGAATTCGGCAGCTGCAGGATGAGACCGGCGGGTTTACGGCTTACATATGTTGGACGTTTCAGCCTGAGAACACAGACATGTCTCATTTACCTCCTGCCGGAGCGTTCGAGTATTTGAAGACTCAGGCTGTGAGTCGCTTGTATCTCGATAACGTTCCGAACATTCAGTCATCCTGGGTGACTCAGGGTGAGAAAGTCGGGCAGTTGGCGCTCTTGTTTGGTGCCAACGACATGGGCAGCCTGATGATTGAAGAGAACGTCGTTTCTCAGGCAGGGACTGTCCATCATCTAACTGTCGACCGAATTCGTGCCTGTATTCAGAACGTGGGGTACATTCCACGTCAGCGAAACGTGTTTTACGAATATATTGATGAGATGGCCGGCGACCGCTCAGCGCCGTCGGTTCCGACTTTGCCGATTCTGCAGCCATAATCATTTTGGTCATCACCCGAGGATTCGGTTGACTTGCGGTCTGTGTGTTAGAGTTGCACGGAAGAGGGACCGGAGAAAACCAACGGCAGTCGCTCAGGTGATGCGTTCATGATACGAGTTCAGGGATTGACGAAGGAATTCGCCGGTCCACGGCACGGTGTCTTTCGTGCGGTGGACGACGTTTCGTTCGAAGTGCGCCCCGGTGAAATTTTCGGGCTGCTCGGACTGAATGGGGCCGGTAAGACGACATGTCTGAGGATTCTCAGCACCGTTCTTCGCCCGACGCGCGGAGTCGTCGAAGTGGATGGCGTGAATGTCGTCCGGGATCCCGAGAAAGTTCGTTCTCGCATCGGATTTATGTCCTGCAATACGGGCATTTATGACCGGATGACGGCCTGGGAGATGGTGGAGTACTACGGTCGTCTTTACGGGATTCCGGAAGATCGACTCCAGGATCGACTTGCGAAGATCTTCGAAACACTAAAGATGAACGAGATCCGTGACCGGCTGGGCGGAAAAATGTCGACCGGTATGAAGCAGAAGGTCTCGATTGCCAGAACCATTGTCCACGATCCGCCGGTCATCATCTTTGATGAGCCTACCTCAGGGCTTGATGTGCTGGTCTCGCGTGCGGTTCTGGAGGCTGTTGCGAAACTTCGTGACCAGGGCAAGTGCATCATTTTCTCAACTCACATCATGCGTGAAGTTGAGAAGCTCTGTGATCGAATTGCGATCATTGATCGAGGTCGAATATTGGCAGAAGGGACACTTGAGGAACTGGCCGAACGTTATCGCCAGCCCGATGTGGAAGAACTGTTTTTTGATCTGATACAAAGACGCGACGAGGAGATTCCGGTATGAACTGGAAGAACATCCGACTCGTGTTTCTGCGTGAAGTTCGCGATCAGCTGCGAGATCGTCGAACGCTGTTCATCATCACGATCCTTCCGGTGCTGATGTATCCGCTGCTCGGCCTTGGCATTGTTGAAATGATGCTGACATTCGGTGAGCAGCGGCACACTGTCGTTGTACTCAACGACCAGGAGCTCCCGGCGGTACCCTCTCTGCTGGATGAACAGGGCTTTGCAATTCAGTGGTTTGAAGGTGGGGCAGACGATGCACCCAGCCTGCGAGTCGTCCGAGAGTCTGGTGCAGAAGGATCGAACAAGACGCCACTCCGTCCCGGCGAGGCGAGCCCGGAGCAACTGATCGAAGCTGCACGGTCTCTGGCATCTATGTTCCGTTCAGTGCATGGGCAGGATACCCATGAGGAGCTAAATCTGGTGCAACAACGAGCCAGTGGGCGGATACGTGCTCAGGACTTGAAGCTGAAGGATGCACAGGAGGAACTCAATCGGAGATTCGCTCAAAGCGGTATTCAGGTTTTGGTGATGATTCCACCGGGCTATCAGAAATCACTCCATCAACTTGAAGAAATGGTCAGGAATCAGAGTTCAGGCAACGGAGCGGCAGGCTTTCCCCCAATTTTGGTTGTCAGCAACGGAGCAGACGATAAATCGGCAGTGGCATTCGCTCGAGTAAGAGGCGCTCTCTTGCGGTGGGAAAACGCCATTCGCGAGAACACATTTGCGGCTGCATCACTTCCGGTGGAACTGCAGAGTCCCGGTCGCTTTGCCTGGCTTGAGATTGCTCGTGCTGAACAGGTTTCTGCCAGTGTCTGGAGCAAGCTTTTCCCTGCAATGCTGGTCATTATGTCTCTGACGGGCGCGTTCTATACTGCGATTGATCTTGGTGCCGGCGAGAAAGAACGCGGTACGATGGAAACACTGCTGATCTCTCCGGCACGCCGAGTTGAGATTGTGCTGGGAAAGTTCCTTACGATCATTCTGTTCAGCATTGGAACGGCAATTCTCAATCTGCTCAGTATGGGAATCACGGGCCAACAGATGGTCAAGTCATTTGGTTCCGGGCTGACCGAGACAGTACGTTTGGAATTGCCCGGCATGCAGTCATTGTTGTGGATGGTGATCCTGCTCATCCCACTGGCGGCATTCTTCAGTGCGCTATGTCTTGCGCTTGCTACATTTGCACGATCTACAAAGGAGGGGCAGTATTACCTGACACCATTGTTAATGGTGGTCATGGGGCTCACGATGTTTTGTCTGTCGCCTTCTGTGGAAATGACGCCGCTTTACAGTGTATTGCCGGTCGTCAACGTTGCATTGCTTCTCAGGGGACTGTTGCTGGATTCACCCCAGTCTGTCGGACTGGTTGTTTACGCCATCCCGGTTCTCGTTTCGAGTCTCGGTTACGCCATGCTGGCCCTTTGGTGGGCAATCGATCTCTACAGTCGCGAAGACGTTTTGTTCCGCGAAGCAGAGAAGTTTGATCTGCGATCCTGGATCACCTCGTTGATTCGCACGAAAGATGCAGTGCCCGCATTTCCTGAGGCTGTCTTCTGTTTTGTCCTGATTCTGATGCTGCACTTCGCCGCCATGACATGGCTGACTCCGGATATCAGCGGCCCGAACTCGGGCAGGCTGATTCTGCGAACAATCGTCGTTCAGCAGCTGGTGATGGTGGCATGCCCGGCTGTCTTTATGGGTTTGTTGCTGACGACCAGTCCACGAGCGACGTTTCGGCTGCGTAAACCAAAGCTGATATCTATGTTATTGGCCGTCGGCATGGCCGTGTTTGCGTTTCCATTGAGCTACGAGTTCAGTCACTTTCTGGTTGCCCAGCGTGTATTTCCGGAACTTCCGCAGCATGTTCGTGAAGCGATGTCTCGAATTCAGTCCGGGCATGAACCGCTTTGGCTGCTGGTTGTGGTCTATGCTCTGACACCCGCAATCTGTGAAGAACTGGCATTTCGCGGATTCATTCTGAGTGGTCTGGCTCGGGGAGGCCGCCTCGCGATCGCAATTGTGATCAGCAGCATGATGTTTGGGATCATCCACATGATTCCTCAACAGGCCTTTAACGCAGCTTTGCTGGGCCTGCTTCTGGGATTGCTGGCGGTGTACAGTCGCAGTCTGTTTCCGACAATCACATTTCATCTGTGTTTCAATGCGATTGCGACTCTGCAGACACGAGCATCCGGCATTGAAGGGTTTATGGTTCCGTTTTGCTGGAAGGATGAAAGCGGCGCCATTCGATTTCATGGCTGGTTCCTTCTTCCGGCAGGCTGTTTCCTGTTGTTTTCGATTGTGCACATGATTCGCACCGTGATTCGGGAACAGGATCTCAAGCGTCGCGGTATCATTGCAGCGTATTCTGAAGAACCGGTAGACAGCAATCTGCTGTACAGTCAGCAGCCGCTGCCGAGTGCTCACTGAAGTTCTCAGGGGGAACAGGCAGGGAAATGGATCAGACCATTTGTTTTCCGGAGAGTCTTACACAAACTGATGGATGCGTCGATGTTCGATGGTTCTGGTCTCCAGGCGATCAGCCATTGTCCAATGTTCGTCTAACGTTGCAGAATCAACGCCTGATGGATATTGGTTGTCTTCCTCCTGAAGATCGTTCAAACGTATTGCCGCTGATCTGCATTCCTCCTTTGGTGAATGCACATACTCATCTTGAGTTTTCCGGGTTGCGGAATCCACTGCACCCCCCGACTCCGTTTCCTTCGTGGATCGAGGCCGTCATTGCATTCCGCAGTCAGCAATTATCTTCAGGCGTTCAGGCTGAAGTATCAATTCAGAATGGACTCGAGGAAATTGCATCCGCGGGAGTTCAGGCGGTTGGAGAGATCTCCACACAACGACTTGATGCCGAGTCGTTTTCGAAAACGACCACTGATTTCATCCTGTTTCGTGAGTTCATTGGTTTGTCAACCGAACGAGTTCAGGAGAGCCTTGGCGTTGCGAAGGAGTTCATTGCATCGGTCAGGACAGCTGGAATTCCAAATCTGAGGCCCGGATTGAGTCCTCATGCACCTTACAGTGTCTGCGAAGAACTATTCGAGGGATTGGTGGAGTTGGCTCGATCCGTTCACGTTCCACTCGCCATGCATCTTGCGGAAACACGAGAAGAGATTGAGCTACTAAGTTCCGGAACAGGTCCGTTTCAGTCATTCCTCCAGGATCGAGGTTTATGGCGGCCTGCACAGTTTCCTGGCGGACGAAGAATCCTGCCGTTTTTCAGGTCAATGGCTCGACTTCAGCGCTCACTTGCTGTTCACTGCAACTATCTGACCAAAGTCGAGATCGAATTTCTTGGCGGGCACCCGATGATTCGCGTTGTCTACTGCCCAAGGACTCACCGCTATTTTGGCCACGCAGAGCATCCATGGAAGGAGATCGTGCGTGCTGGAGGTGTGGTCTTGATCGGGACGGACAGCAGGGCGTCCAATCCGGATCTGGATTTATGGAAAGACTGGCAACTTGCCGCTCAGGACTCAGATGGTGTTACGGACAATCAGTTGCTTGAGATGATTACATCGAGTGCTGCTGAAGTCCTTGGACTTGATCCAATCAAGTATCGACAGGTAGCCGGGGAACCGTGGAATGCAACACTTATCAGGATCCCAGAAGATCACTCAGACTTTCGCCCTGCTGCACTTAGCCCCGACTCTAAAGTCGTTGCCGTCGTTCATGATGGTGTTTTTCGGCAAACAGCAAATTGATCAGGTCGGAGGACCGTCGGTTGCTGACGGATCCCATGGGGGCGCCGGAGGTTGTGGTGGCATCGGGGGCTGCGAGGGGTTTTTGATCCTCTGCTGAAATTGCTGAAACGAATGCTTCAGCGAATCGAGCAGCCGTTTCGCGTTTGGTGTGGCGAGGAAGACACGATGTGAAACTGCAGATCGCGGGAAGAATGTAGTGATAAAATCAAATGAGAACTCAGATGCCGAGTGGCCGATCATGACAGCATTCGCGTAGTTGCCGGACATCACATCTTCCGCGATCTTGAGTTGATCGTAAAGCTCTTCCGCCGAAGGTCGGGGGGCGTTCGCTGGTGGCTGTTGAGCTGGAGGAAGGACGATTGGCCCAAATCGATCTTCGTACTTCTGAATATTGTCCTGCAGCGCCTGAATAAACTGAGCGACAACCGCCGGGGGAAGCACAATGCGAGCAGCGACCTGCTGTGGTTGCTGCATGCGGAGCAGAAAATCCACAATAAACTCAAACTGGCCCTGCTGTACAACTGCCCCTGTACTGAAGGTTCCTCGAGCAACATGCTGCGGAACAAGTGCTCCTATGTGACTATGGCGAATTTCCTGGCTGTGAGGTCCGTCACCAGGGACACCTTCCGGATGGGAGGGAGAGTTCATTGTGGAGTACGTTCCAGAGAACAAAACTGTGTAGTACAGGAAAAACTGATCATCGATGCCCCACAGAGTGTACCTACGAAAGGCATCCCCATTCCAGTCACCTCTTCGTTGCCTCACCGGATTTCACGCAGTGTCGATGTCATCGGTCAAGTTTAACGGCGAGCCGCAGGCGTCGGAACGCCGCTGCACTGACGCTTGCCGTCGGCCGATACACGTCGCACTAACGCCTGCGGCTCGCCGCTAAACGCTGCGCCGACGCCTGCGGCTCGCCGTTAAACTGGGTAGTGAGACGGATAGTGTTTTGTTCGTTCCCGTTGCTATCGTGTTTGGAGAAACGTGGATCGCTGACTATGATTTCGGAGGCGTACAAGTCAGTGCCTGAGCTGTCAACTGCCCCTGCAATACCGGAAATTTTCTGATGCGACATCTTGTGAAGGCCCTCGTCCCGGTCATTCTACTGTCTGCTGGTGTGTTCGCCGACGAACGTGTATCTGAGGAACCCGCTGAATTCGAACTGCGAGAGAAAGTTGTCTATTCTCGTCCGGAAGATCGAGAGCTTCTTCTGGATGCATTCGTTCCGCAGGGTGCGGACATATGTCCGGCGGTTCTGGTGGTTCACGGTGGTGCCTGGCGATCAGGCAATCGACTCCAGTTGCGAGGCTATGCGCAGGCACTCGCGGAACGTGGCTTTGTGTGTTTCGCAATCGACTATCGTCTGGCACCTGCCCACAAGTTTCCGGCTCAGATCGATGATTGTCGCGAAGCCGTAAAGTGGATCCGTGCGAATGCGTCTGAATATAAAGTCGACCCTGCTCGAATTGGTGCCATCGGCTATTCAGCCGGAGGTCACCTGGTAAGTCTTCTGGGGACAACAGGAGAAGCGCCAGCGGAATCAAACGGACAAACGGATACTCGAATCCAGGCAGTCGTTGCCGGTGGTGCACCCACGGACTTTCGTGTGATGGCCGACGGCGGTAACTGGGCTGAATACTGGATGGGAGGAAATCTCCAGACGGTTCCGGAGAAATTCAAGGCTGCTTCATCGGCTGCGTTTGCTGATAAATACGATCCGCCGTTCTTCTTTTACAACGGAACTTCGGATCGGCTGGTCCCAATCTCCTGGAGCATGCCCTGTCATGATGCCCTGAAGAATTGCGGGGTCCGCTGTGAGATTCACAAGATTGAAGGTGCCGATCACCTTCAGGCAGCGATGAACAAAGATGCTCTGATCAAAGCCTACGAATTTCTGGAAGCGGAACTAAAACCGGGATCGTCAAAATAGTGCTTCAGGCCAGAAGTTCGTCAATGATCTGTCCACCGAACTGACTGAGTTGCTTGAATCGACCGGCGTGATAGTACGTGAGTCGGTTGTCGTCGATTCCGAGGAGTCGCAGCAGTGTCACGTGAAAATCCCTGACGTGAGCAACGCCTTCAACGGCGGTCATCCCCAACTCATCGGTTGCTCCGATGGTCGAGCCTGCTCGACATCCACCGCCCGCCATCCAGATTGTCATCGCATTGGGGTTGTGGTCTCGGCCATAGGCGGTACCGCCCCGGATGCCATTGTCTGGTGTCCTGCCAAATTCTCCACACCAGACGATTAGTGTTGAATCCAGCAATCCACGTTCTCTGAGGTCGCGAATGAGTGCGGCAATGGGTTGATCAACCGACTGAATCAAATTGCCATGTACTCGTTCGATATAGTCATGACTATCCCAGGACCCGTGGTACAACTGAACAAGACGAACACCTTTCTCGACAAGCCTTCGAGCCATCAGGCATTTCCGGCCAAAAGAGTCGGTTTCAGCATTTCCGATGCCGTACATTCTCTGAGTCATTTCTGTTTCCTGATCGAGCTGCACAAGACCGGGAACCCCTGTCTGCATCTTCCAGGCAAGTTCATAGGCGGCCATACGAGCACAGAAGTCACTCCTCGAGGCGGACTGAGATCGAGAATCGGCTTGCCGGTAGTCCGCAGTGGTGTACCCTGAAAGAATGCCGGCAGGAATCCATTACCCCAGTTTGGAGCACTTCCCTGGGGCCATGACACTTCGGGCAATACAATAAACCCCGGAAGATTTTGATTCACTGATCCCAACCCATATGTGACCCATGCACCAATCGACGGATCACCGCCGAACTGGTTTCCGCAGTTCATTTGATACATGGCTGTTGGATGGTTGACACTGCTGACCTGACAGCCTCTGAAGAAACAGAGATTGTCGGCGACTTCAGCGAGGTGGAGCCAGTTTTCGGCCATGTCGGCGCCTGACTTGCCGACCTTCCGGAATCGAAACGGGCTGCGAACGTAGTAACGTCGCCCACTCTCCATCGCTGATTTTGTCTTTCCTTCGCGGACGAATTCGCTGAGGTTCAGTCGATCCAGAGCGGGCTTGGGATCAAACGTGTCGATGTGCGATGGGCCGCCTTCCATCATCAGGAAAATACAGCTCACAGCCTTTGCCTCAAAGTGAGCCCTGCGAGGTTGCAGAGAATTGGCTGAAGCAGCTTGTTCGGCTTGTGGGTCGTCATCCTGAGTTTCCCGACTGGCAAGAACCTCCGGGTTGGCAGGATCAATTTCGTCTCCAGCGATCTGCTCACGCACAAAATCATTGAACGGCTTGTCGCTGTTGAAAGCACGCACCACGTAGTCACGATAACGCCATGCGTTTCCACGCTCATAGTCATTCGCAAATCCGGATGAGTCAGCATAACGAACGATATCGAGCCAGTGCTGAGCCATTCGCTCACCGTAGTGGGGTGACTGCAATAGACGATCCACAATGGCAGAAAACGCTTCCTGATCTGAACGCGAATCCCGCAGGAACTCTGACACCTCAGCCATTGAAGGCGGAAGCCCGGTGAGGTCGAAGGTTGCTCTGCGAATCAGGGTTCGACGATCTGCTCGCGGAGCAATTGTCAAATCTGCAGGTATTTTGTCGTTGATCAACTCATCGATTGCCGGAGACCCAGCAACGTCAGTTGCAGGTTTTCTGACCGGCTGATACCCCCCAGATGTCGGCAGGCTTGTATCGCCGTTCAGTCCAGTCTGCTGACAGACCACCTGAGGTAGGTACTGTGATTTCAACGTCGGGATCGTGACCTTGACAAATCTGTCGTTCTTGTGGCTCGTCGGAACACAACAGTCCTCCCGTGATGTGCGAAAGTTGCTGGCCAAAGATCAAAGTCAATGTGCAAACAGCGATCCACCCGTGTGTGGCAGGTCTCATGATGACACCTCCGAACAAGTCAGCGGGAATCCTGTCCTTCGGCTGCTGGCGTTGTGTCCTGAGCATGGCGATAGCCGGCAATCCGGCTGATCCACCCAAGCCTTCCCTGAACAAGCAAAATCATAAACGACGGAACCATGATTGGGCGAACGACAAAAGTGTCGAGAAGTGTGCCGACAGAAAGTGCCAGCCCCAGTTGGTCCATACCGAGCAGACTGCCGGCCATCAGTGATGAAAAAGTACCTGCCATGATGATCCCGCAGCTGGAAATGATGCTGCCGGTGCGGTCCAGAGCAACAATGATCCCACGGACACGCCCATGCACTTTTTGCTCTTCGTCTATGCGAGCCATCAGGAAGATATTGTAGTCGACCCCGACGGCAATCAGGATCGTGAACAGGAACAGAGGAACTTTCCAGTCGATTCCAGTGACGCCTTCAGGATTCATGAACCAGAACACAAAGTGTGTAATGCCGAGGGTTGCCATATAGCTGTAGAACACACTGATGATGAGATAGGCGCAAATTCCGGGGCGCCGGAGGAGGGTCATCATCACCAGATAGACGCTGACAAGGACTAGAACATCAATCCGGATCTGGTCGCGATCGGTAACGTCTTTAAGATCGCTGATGTCAGGAGTGGGGCCAACGTACGAAATCGCTGCGTCCTTGAGGTCATCCGGCAGCAGATTTGGCAGCTCAGCGCGAAGTTGTCGAAACTCCTGAATACTGTGAATATCAAACGGGTCATTCTTAAAGATCAGGTCCAGTTTTGTAACAGAGGTATTCACTTTGCTGACGTAGTAGTCGCGGGCAAGTTTTCGCTGACCGGTTCGTTCGCTCATTGTCAGTCGCCGCTGATCACGCTGGCCTTTGGGGGAGGACAGTGACCGAATGGAATGCAGGCCGAGTTCGTCGCGTTTTTCAACCAAACGATCGGTGAGTTCCGTGATCAGCTTTTCCGGGGACAGCGATCTGGATCGGAAGTCAACCTGATCCGCTTCAATCAGTACGTAAACAGGTCCAACTTCACCCGCAGGAAAATGCTTCTGAACGGCCGTGGTCCCACGAACGCTCGTCGATTCGGCCGGCAATTCGGAAAGGAGCCCGTAGCTAAGCACGCTGACAAAGATGAAACCGATCACTGAAAACGGAAACATCAGCAGGATACTGGCAATCCACATTGTCCAGGGACGCGTTTCCAGAAGACCAGCGATTCGATGCGAAGCGGCCTGAAGCAGATTTGCTTTCTGCAGCCGCGTCATCCAGTTTTGCGGGACAAGAATGTTACTTTCCATTCTTGACTTCCGAGTCGGCATGTTTGGCCAGAACGCCCACAAACCGAGGATTCGGATAATGGCTGGAGTCAGAGTCATTGACGCGATGAGACAGATCGAAAGGCCGAAAGTGATCGCAAGGCCGGCCTGTCTGAACTTGCCAAACTCTGCAAATACCATCATGCCAATTCCGAAGATTGACGTGCCGGCACTTGTGCAGAGTGCAGGACCAATATTGGCCAGCGTTTTCATCACGGCTTCTTCGATCGTGGCGCCGTCATCGAGTTCTTCGCGATAGCGGGCCATGAGGAAAAGCCCATAGTCAATCCCGGCTCCATAAACGAGCACAGTGACGTAGGTTTCGATGCCGTTGAACAGGCTTACGATTCCATATTTGGCCGCAATCGCAAGTAAAGCCATGGTCAGGTGAGTCGACACTGCAACTGTGATCAGAGGAATCAGTGCAAGCAGAGGTGCTCGGTAGATTACTATGAGTAGAACAATCACCAGAATGATTGTGAGGTTCTCTGTTGCTTTGGCACTCTGAAGCGATTCCCGCATCATGTCTCTGCCAAATGTTGCGGAGCCACTGACTGCAATATCCAGACCAGCAGGAAGGCTGCGGTTGGTTGCATCGACCGGCGTATGGTAAAGCTCATCAATATACGCTTCGACTTCATCGATGAACGGCTCGTTTGCCTGGTCGAGGAATTCGCTTTTCAGGCTCACAACGATCAGCGATGCCTGGCCATCTTCACTCACCAGCAGATCGCCAAGTTTCCGATCTTCAAACCACTCGATCTTATGGACAATCGCTGAGTATCGACCAGTTGGTGTCGCCGGAGATTCTGTTGTTTCGGTTGCTGCAGCATCATCCTCAGCTGCCTGTTTGGGCATTGGGATACCGACGATATCATGGAGTCGCGGTACGATGACCTGCGAGATGAAGTCTCGATCTTCCTGAAGCAAACCCGAATCACCACTTTCTCGCCGAACGACAAGAACGAGGCTGCTGGTGAGCATATCATCGGGGAATGCTTTTCGAAAATCGGCTGCCGCGATGCGGCTGGGAGCATCATCTGGAAGAAAAGCGAATTCTCCGTTCTGAACAACATCAGTCCAGCGGGGGGCGAGAGGGATTGCACAAAGCAGTGCAATCACCCAGGCAACCACAATCAGCGGTGCGCGTCTGGCGGCCAGCTCACCCAGAATTCGAAACACCATTAAGCCAATATTCCTCTTGAATCACTTCAGTGCCGGTCCACCGACATCTCACGCAAAATGATAGCAGGATCCATCAAAAGTCTGAAGTCGACCCCCCCCAACGCCAGTGTTCAGGGGCATTCCACTGAGATTTTACGGGATAAATGGCGTTTCCTGTTCAATGGAAAGACAAAATTCTGTGATCAGATCGGCTGCCGCGGTGAGATCAGATTTGCTCACCAGTTCAACCGGACTGTGCATGTAGCGATTGGGAATCGTTACAAGTCCCATGGCACATCCGCCGCGAGTCACCTGAATGGCCGCTGCATCGTTGCTGGCAGGCTGGCCAAGTGCATTGATCTGTACGGGAATTCCGTGTTCCGACGATTTCTTCATCAGCAACTGGAAGACTCGTGGGTTCACATTGGGGCCTCGAACCACTACGGCCCCTTTTCCGATTTCGATCCGTCCAAACTCATTTTGATCGATGCCCGGACAATCTGTGGCATGAGTCACATCCACAGCGATAGCGACGTCCGGGCAGATTTGATAGGCACTGGTCATTGCACCACGAAGACCGATTTCTTCCTGGACCGCAGAGACCGCGACGATTTTCGCGGTCGGCTTTTTGGCTGCAATTTGCTGAAGTGCCTTCATAATCACCCAGATTCCCGTGCGGTCGTCCATTGCCACGCCTGCAATGCGGCCATTTCGAAGCTCGCGATATCCGGGTTCGGCAGTAACATAGTCGCCGATGTTGATGACTGATCGAGTTTCCGATTCGGATGCCGATCCGATGTCGATCCAGAGGTCCTTGAGTTTTGGTACCGTTTTTCGTTCGTCAACATCCAGCAGATGAATCGGTTTGCGGGCGATCACTCCAGGGATCATCCCTGTGGAGGAGTGTACGATCATCTTCTGTCCCAGCAGGATCTGGATATCCCATCCACCGACTGGTGTGACACGGATAAACCCGCTGGAGTCAATATGGCGCACAATCAGTCCGATTTGGTCCACATGCGCATCGAGGAGGATCGTTGGGCTGCCCGCTGGATTCACTGTGACAATCACATTTCCGTGAACATCCGTTTTGACTTCGTCAGCAAACTCTCGGACAAACTGCCGAACAACATCCTGGACATTTTCTTCTCCCCCCGATGTCCCTGGGGTCAACAGCAGATCTTTCAGGAAGGCGTCCGACATCTTTTTATCCATTCTTTTGTGAGCCTGTATTTATGCACGCATGCGTGTTGTGTACACACATGCTTGTCGTTTACACAATCGTGTCATTTACGGAAACACTCATTTTACACACGCTTGTCGAGAACCTGAAACGATTCTCTAAGCGACGGTGCATTCTCAACGTCTGTCAGTGCTTTATCAACATCCGGCCGGCCATGAGAATCAACAGACTGGGTGCCTCGGTTGCGTTTCCGCCGCAAATGTTCGATCCTGCAGTTTCGTCGTGTCCCGTCTGCCTGGAAAGATCGAATTTCTGATTCTCTGACTCTTGTTCGAGAGCGAATTAATGATGAGCATCCGCGAGTCAGGCAGGAAGATCTCAACCACGACGTCGACCAATATGTGAAATAGACGCTGGATGAAACCATGCGACATCTCGAAAGCCAGACTCAGGAAAGTCGATAATTCATGACAGATCAGGTTCATAAGGCAGATCCCGGGTTGTGCTCAAATCCGGCTTTGGAGATTCAGCCCATCGTAGCAGAGCTGCGCCAGTTGCGCGATGCATCGCTGGCCGCCAGAAACAGGGTTCAGCGACCTGCCCGACTTCCATCGCGGCGATCACTCACCAGTGTCGTGGACGGACTCAGTGCTGCGTTGTTTCCAAATCGACTGGGATGGCGTGACCTCGCCTACGAAAACGTTGACTACTTTGTTGGACACACGCTGGATTCTGCACTGCGGGAGCTTGTCGATCAGATTCATCGGGAACTGTTCTTCCTTTCCCAGGACAGCGGCAACGAAGAACTCAGAAGTAAAGCAGTACTGATTGCTCAGGAGTTTGGAAAGAGGCTTCCACAGATTCGACAGTTTCTGGAGAGCGACATTCAGGCAGCCTATGAAGGTGATCCGGCAGCCCGCAGCCCGGATGAAGTGTTGGCCTGCTATCCAGGGATTACGGCCATGATTCATCATCGTCTGGCGCATGAACTGTATCTACTGGGCGTACCACTTGTTGCTCGCATCATTGCAGAGATCTCGCATTCGGTCACCGGGATAGACATTCACCCAGGTGCCACGATCGGACGGAGCTTTTTCATCGATCATGGTACCGGCGTGGTGATCGGTGAGACCGCTGTAATTGGAGAGCGAGTCCGACTTTATCAGGCCGTCACTCTCGGAGCGAAACGATTCCCGGTCGATGAAAACGGGGCTCTGATCAAAGGGAATGCTCGACATCCGATCGTCGAGGACGATGTTGTGATCTATGCCGGAGCAACCATCCTCGGCAGAATTACGATCGGTCGAGGCACGGTCATTGGTGGCAACGTATGGCTGACAAAGAGCGTTCCTCCGGAAAGTAACGTCTCGCAGGCTAAACTTAGAGCCGACGACTATACGGCGGGTTCCGGAATTTAACGTCTCACTGTTTCGTCGCCTCACGTCGGGTTCACGGCTTGAAGTCCGGGTGCCGGATTATTGTGCCGACTGAGCAGTGGACGTGAATGCTGTCGCCAATATTTTGCCCGAACCAGAGTTCGTCAGCGAGGACGATGGGCTTGTAACCGGAAGCTTCGAGCTCTGTGGTCTTTTCGAGCGACGGCTCAATGGTGATCGGGACTTCGGGTGTTTCAAAAGCGGGCGTCGTGCCGTCAGGAAACTCGATCACGGTGACTTCAATGAGTGTTGGATACTTTTCAAACTGAGACCTGCATTTGATCCTCAGCATCGGGGGGCTGGCTCTTCCTGGCTGGGACGAATTCACGTTCCGGTGCTGGACGACCTCCTTAATCTCGATCGTCTTCAGCTTTCCGTATCGCTGAATAAGTGGATCGGATTCCGGAAGGTTTTCAATGGTCGTTCTCAGAATGGCGACAGCATCGGCAGCTACTTTATCATCCTGTGGACGTAAAGGCAGTTCCCGGGGAGCTTCGGTACAGCCGCAGAACAGCAATCCCGAAACGGCGAACATGATCAATAACATCGATCGAAACGGAGTTTGAACGGGTGCATTCATTGCAAGGCTCCTTCGCAGCAAGTCTATGGACCAATGCTACATCTGTGGACCAATGTTACAACAATAGACGTCATCCAATGACAACTCGTGGTCGCAGTTTTTCATCCGGCTGAGCATCTCTGAGAAGTTCGCGGACGAGAAACGGAACGTTGCCTTCACCGAACAACAAAAATCCCAGATTCATCTTCAGGGGGCTCTCATCAGACCAGCCAAAATGAAGTTCAACGGGACGCGTGACAGACAGTGAAAGTGCCATCGCTGCGAGCGCTGGTGCAATCGAAGTGCAATGGCTGACAACAATGACGTAGCGGCCGCCCTGATGTTGAACGTCCAGCATGGGTTCCTGAAAGAAATCGCTGGGGTCACCAAGACTGACTTCCACAAACACCACAGGAATATCATCTTCCAGATGATGCCATTCTCTGAGTTCTCGTTCTTTTTCATCCAGAGTTCTCCCTCCGGGCCGATGAGGCGCCAGGACGGGGATCTCTATATGCTGAAGAGTGTTCCATCGGAATCGCGATTCAGCATTGGCGAACTGAAATCGCACCACCCGCAGCTCATCACTTCTAACGAACCGGGATACAAGCGACACGACGATAATTGCACCGATGAAGAAGCAGGCGATGATCAGTCCATCCGGTTTCTCGATCAGGATGTCCACGGTTGTAAACAGAAATACCAAAGTAATCAGAACAGTGCTCCATGGGATTCGCCTGAATCCCGATCGCTGGCTGACCTGAAACCGTTCAATGATCACAGCTACGCAGGCGCTGAGGATGAGGACCATAACACCTGTGGCGTACGCTGCGCCCTGAGCACTGACGCTGGCCTGAAACAGTAGTGTTACCACGAGGCAGACGCCAACGATGACGCAGACCAGAGGGCGAGTTGCAGAAACCCAGTCCGGCGCCATTCCAAATCTGGGAAGATACCTCGGGATCAGATTCAACAGTCCGGAAAGTGCGCTGGCACCCGCGAACCAGAGAATCGTAATTGTACTAATGTCGTAAAGTGTACCGAAAGACGGACCAAAGAACGGTAACAGAGGTTGCCCATCGCTTCCATGTGCAATCCATGCTAATGCCCGATTCTGAGCATGGCCTCCCTGCTGAAGTTGTTCAAGCGGAATCAGGGTCGCCACAATAAATGAAGATCCAATCAGCATCACAGACATGATGAGTGCGGAAGTCAGCAGCAAACGTTGAGTACCCAGAATTCGGCCAGCCGGGTTGTCCTCGGTATCTGTCGGATTTCCTTTGATCAGTGGCATGACGGCGACCCCCGTTTCAAAGCCACTCAAGCCAAGGGCGAGTTTCGGAAACAGGAGAGCACTGAGAAACAGGGCGGAGTACCAGACGAGCGGTTTTCCCGAAAGCTCACTCTCAATGCCAAGGTCGCCACGTGAAAGACTGGTTGCCCACTCTGAGATAAAGTGCGGTTCTGCAATCAGAGTTTTCAGGCCCCCAATCAGCACAATCGCATTCATCATCAGATAGAAGGCGACGATCACCACGGCGATTCCGATGACTTCCCGGAATCCTTTCAGGAACAGAGCGCCGAGAAACAGGGTCAGCAACAGTGTGATTCCGACCTGGCTATGCATCCAGCCGGGAGTATCCCGGAACAGGGGGTTGTGCAGCAGATGTTCACTCGCGTCTGCAGCAGATAATGTGATGGTGATCACAAAGTCGGTTGCTGCAAATCCAAGGAGCACCAGAACGAGAAATTTTCCGGCCCAGCCATGCACCAGTTTCTGGAGCATCGCAATAGAGCCCTGACCATGCGGCGACGATCGTGCGACTCGGCGATAGACAGGAACAGCTCCAAACAACGTCACGAGTACCAGCAGGAACGTGGCAAACGGAGCCAGCCTGCCTGCATTTTCGATTGCGATGGAGGGCTGGTAGGCGAGAGTGCTGAAATAGTCGACACCGGTCAGACACAACACCCACAACCAAAATGCCTGAGGATGATGTCCGTGAGAAGCAGAGGGGGTCGCCCCGGAGGGAGGAGGCTCCGAACTTGCAGATGGAGATGTATTCATTTCAACTTATCAACTTAGAACCTGTGGTTGTTCTGCCATGAGTCGCGGCGTGAATTTCGTCAGGCTGAGGGGTGAAGGCGTCCAATCACTCAGACGCGACATCGACTTCGACAGGGTTCCGCGGATCTTGGCAATGAATCTCCGTAAGTTCAATCCGGATACACCGACCTGCACCAGGAAAGTCGAATGCAGGCGAATGAGGAGTATCGGCGTGTCCCGATAGATTGCAGACGTTCGACCCGGGAGATACGATTCGTTCGATTCGACAGATTTTTCTGTTGACTTTCCCACCTTATTTGGACTCAGCCCTGAGGCTTACATGTCTTCTCCTGCCCCCTTTCGATTGACCGGTGTTCAGTGGCTGGTCTGTACAATCGCAGCGATTGGATTTGCGTTTGATATCTACGAACTGTTGATGTTGCCGCTGATCATCAAGCCTGCAATTGCTTCTTTGAGTGCACCATTGATTGAGCAGGCCGTCGCAGGTGGATTGAGCCGGCCAGAGGCTGTTCAGTTGTGGCTGCCTGGCGGTACCAACTATGGCTGGTGGGCACGTATGTTGTTCTTTGCACCTGCCGTTGCTGGTGGGGCATTTGGCCTGTTAGGTGGCTGGCTGACAGACCGAATGGGCCGCCGACGCGTTCTGACGTTCAGCATTCTGCTGTATGCATTTGGTGCATTTGCAGCCGGGTTTGCAACAACTTTGCCTTACCTTCTGTTCTGCCGCTGCTGTGTTTTCGTGGGCGTGTGTGTTGAGTTCGTCGCAGCAGTTGCATGGCTCGCGGAGTTGTTCCCGGTTCATGATCAGCGAGAAAAAGTACTCGGCTGGACTCAGGCATTTTCATCGTTGGGCGGCTTGTTAGTCGCTGGTATGAATATTCTGGCCGGTATGTACGCCAATTCACTTCCAGAAATTGCGGGTGGCCACGAAGCATGGCGATATACATTGATCTCCGGAGTCATTCCCGCACTACCTTTGCTGTTGATTCGTCCGTTCCTTCCCGAGTCGCCGGAATGGCAAAAGAAGAAAGAGGCTGGAACTCTCAAACGGCCCAGAATCAGTGAACTCTTCAGCCCGGAGCTGCGAACGACCACCATCGTCACAACTCTGGTGTTCGCCGCTAGTTATGGTCTTGCGTTTGGTGCCATTCAGCAACTGCCCCAGATTCTGGGAGCCCAGGCTCTGGGAACTCCCGCTGAGGCCGGTCATCAGGAAGTGATTGCTGCTGCCAAAGCGAAGGTTGGCGATCCTCAGGGAACCAATGCAAAGACCGGAAAGCCGGAATACACACCCGACCAAAAACGAGCAGCCGGAAATGAAAGCGATGCAGTTGTTGCCAAAGTTACGCTTTCGCAGGAACTCGGTGGCCTTGTTGGACGAGCGTTGCTGGCCTTTCTTGCTTTGAAGATTGTCAGCCGCAGGAGTCTGCTGCGTGTGTTCCAGATACCTGCCATGATCTTCATCCCGGTCCTGTTCTATTGGATTTCGGGCGCTCTGCAGTCGGATTCACTGTTCATGATCAAGGTCGGAATCTTCGTTGCCGGGGTCCTTGTTGTTGCCCAGTTCAGCTTCTGGGGCAACTATATTCCTCTGGTGTTCCCTGTCCATCTTCGTGGAACAGGGGAGAGCTTTGCTGCCAACATCGGCGGCCGAATTCTCGGTACCGCAGCGGCATTCATCACCATCACACTGGCAACTGCCTCGCCGCCAAACCCCGGTCGCATGGCTCTCGTCGGAGCATGTGTGGCAGGTGCCTACGCAGTTGTCGGCGTGCTGCTGACAAACTTCCTTCCGGAACCCGGCAAAGTCGATCACCAGGACTAATCTGCCAAAGTACTCATCACGCTCCGCCGTGATGACGAGTACTTTGATGCGGTTACAGTGCGGAAGCAGTTGTGGCGACGGGCAGGAATGCCCATCCTACATTTGCGGTGACGGGCAGGAATGCCCATCCTGCATTTGTGGTGACGGGCAGGAATGCCCATCCTACATTTGGTTTTAGGTGGCGAAGGCTGGTTTGGAGAGCTGGGACATGATCCAGTGATCGATAAACCGGACTTCTCCGCTGCATGGATCGATTGGACGATCCTTCAACTCCACCTGTACGTTGGCGCCTGCCGCCCTCAGAAGGCGAACGGCCTCGACATGTCGGGCGAGTTGATCGTTGCTGATATCGCGAGAGATCGTCTGGAGCATAGGCTTGCCGCGGAGATCCATGAGACGTTCACTTTGAAGCAGGTCTGGCTGACCGGCTGAATCGAGGAAGATTCCACCGGCGAACCACGAAGGACGCTGGATCAGCACCTGCATTGCCGCATCCGCACCGCCACCGCTGCCCGCTACAAAAATTCGTTCGCTGTGGATATGGAATGCTCTTCGCAGGCGGCATGTCGTGATATGCAGAAGATCACGAAGTGCGACGTCTCCGAACTGAAGACCATTGGTGGCCCATCGGTAGCCGCCCGTGGAATGACAATAGGAATTTGCTCGCAAGGACAGCCCGATGTAGTTCTGAGAACTCATCGCGTTCATGAAGTCTTCCAGCTGGTCTTCATCGGTGTCGTTGCTGTGGAACCAAATCACCAGTGGATATGCGTAGTGTTCTTCGTAACGTTCCGGGACATAAATCGCGACGGGCCAGTCAGACTCAGCGACTGCTGAACTTGACAGACTATCAGCTTCTCCCGACTGGGACCAGCTGTCATAAAGTTCGCGCAGTTCGACCGGCAGCAGGCTGGAATCGAACTCCGTTTCCTGCAGGTAAAACTCTGAACCAATCTGAGTAAGGTGGCGGACGCGATTAAACATTGGGGAGTACTTCCATGAAAAACTGTGAGCTGGTCACCCAGCATTCCAGACCTAAAAGCTTCAAAACTTTGCAACTACCTTCAGCCTTGCAGCGAGTCCTGAACAGACTTTCGCAACTGCTGGAGCGGGAAGAGTTTTCCCGGGCAGGCAGTTGCTCGTACGGAGCTGTGGCCAATCACACGGCTCATTTCGACCTCATGCCTCCTGCATAATTCGATGAGCAGCCGACGCAGCGACTGCATCTGCTTTGCCGTGGGAGCAGCCAATTCAAAATTTCCAATCAGACAAACACCAATCCCTCGAGCATTAAACTGCTCCTGCCCGGAGTGTGCTCCGTGCAGTTGCTCCTTCCAGCGAAAAGTCGCGACAACCTCTCCATCCGGCATGCCTTTGCCGTTACCGATCACAAAGTGGTACCCAATCCCGAGCCATGGATTGCCGAAACTGTCTTTCCGTCGACTGTGTTCAGCATGGATTGATTCCACACTTCCGGATTCAGCAGCAGAATGGTGCAGGACCACATACTGCCAGTCGGACTCCGCCACATCTGCTTTCCAGCGTTCAGCCTGTTCACGACCACCGTTACCAGCACCGATGACAGCGGCCGTCAGAGTTCCGTTGTGATAACTCAACGTTCCAGCCGCAATAGCCGCAACCACAAGGCGTCTCATGGCAGAAGACCTCTGACTCTGCGGAGCCCGCCCGGCGATTACCAATTTGTGACTGAAGTCCAGTTTCAACGATTACCCCACATGTTCAAATCGCAGTAACTCTTCCGGTTCCTCAGAACGCTCGGGGGAGCTGATTGACATCCCTCGAACCGTGCAAACAAAGTTGCGGCAAACGACTCTACCTGTGGCTGAAAATGGTGTCAACGTCTGCATTTTTCGAGGCGCTTCAGCGGGCTTTCCAGACCTCTGTCGAGGTGTAAATGGCGCTGTTTGCGCTAACTTTGACGGGGCATTTGAGGTCGTTGAAACGTCCCCAGGCTGCCTCGTCGTCCCAACCGTTACAACCTCAGCGAATTCGAAGATTTCATGAGCGCCCGCAGCTTACTCTTCGAGAACCAAAACATGTTTTGCCGAAAAGCGTTTCCCACCTGCAACACGCCCTCACAAGGTGAACATGTGAACGCCGGCGTTTTGGTGAATTTGTGGCATTTCGATCAGATGCGCGATACAATCAAAATGTGGTTCGGATCACCGAACGCATCCCTCCTGATTTGTCCTGCCTTTCCGCCTTGATCGATGCACCGATGACCATTTCATTTCAATGTCCATCCTGTGGGTTTCGCTTCCGAACCGAAGCTCGGTTCGCTGGCAGAACTATTTTGTGTCCGAAGGTGGAATGTCGTCAAAAAATTGTGTTGGAAGTTTCGAACACCAATGACGCTTCCAGGACCGATCACAGAGCGGCTGAACCGTCCCACGATCCGGCCGTGTCAAACAGGCCAATCGTTTCTCAACGCCCGCGGGGGCGGTCATCCGCAGGCCGACCTCCATCAACCGGACTTCGAGAATACAGAGCCCCTCGAACTGCATCATGGAAACCCGCATTGATTGCATTCTCCGTCGTGTTTACGGCAGGAGTTGGATTGATGATCTGGTTTCGTTCGGAGGGCACGGCAACTGCGTCGGGAAATCTTCAGGCACAGTATGCCATCACCAGTTCGAACGGATCGGGTGCTGAATTACGACTGTCGGCATTGACCGGAAGTGCTCAACGGCGGCCTCAGGCAGCAGCCACGTCCAATCAGGCTGGAACTCCTCAATTTGCGTCGCTCGAGTCTGAAGAAGCTGAAGCGGATAAAGCACGCCGTCAGAAGTGGCTCGAAACCGACGCCATCCCTTATCTCGCAAAGTACTGTGTGGATTGTCATGGTTCGACTGAGCAAATGGGTGGGGTCGCTGTGCACGATCTTCACAGCATTGATCAGTTACTGAGTGACAGAAAAAAGTGGGAACGGGTCTATCGAATGATCAACGCTGGTGCAATGCCGCCAACAGATCATGATCCAAAGCCGACCGTGGACGAACAGCTGGCATTATCAAAATCGCTGTACGACGAACTCTTCAGCTTTGACTGCACAGAGATTCGGCATCCAGGGCGAACAACGATCCAGCGGCTGAATCGAGCGGAGTACAACAACACGATCCGAGACTTGTTTGGAGTGTCTTTGACGCCCGCTGACAAGTTTCCGTCCGATGATGTGGGCGAAGGGTTTGACAATATTGGCGATGTGCTGTCGCTTCCTCCACTGCTGATGGAAAAGTATCTGGATGCGGCCGAAGAAGTGGCTTCAGCTGTTATTGACATTCGAGATTTCTCGAAACCACAGTCATTGTCGTTCACCGAAAAGCAACTGACTTCGACGGCGGGAAATGAACCAGCAGCCGGATTTTATTTGTTGCCGAGTTCCGGGATGGTGTCTGCCAGCGTGGATATTCCGGCAGATGGTACATGGCTGATCCGGATTGAAGCGGCCGCCGATCAGGCTGGTGACGAAAAAGCTCGAATGGGACTGATGGTCGACACGGAACAGGTGCAGGAATTCGAGATTCGAGGGCGCCGGCGACCCGGTTGGTATGAATTCAAGACAAAACTCACGGCCGGAAAATACGTGATCGGCGGACGGTTTCTGAATGACTATTACAACCCTGAGGCAGAGGAAGGCAACAGAGACCGAAACCTCGGAATTCGAGCCATTGAGCTTCAGGGGCCCTTTGAAGGTTCAGCACCCGTATGGCATGAGACACATCGGCGATTCGTCACTGTGCGACCAGGCGAAACGATTTCTGTGACAGAAGCAGCTTCACAGGTTCTGAAGCCTGTCCTCTACCGCGCATTTCGTCGGCCTGTGTCGGATGAAGAAGTTTCGCGATATGCGTCACTTGTGAATCAGCAGGTTTCCGAATACCACGAAACGTACGACTATGGACTCTTCGTCGCTTTGCAGGCAATCCTTGTTTCTCCGGACTTCCTGTTCCTGATGGAAAAGGATCCCGACAACATGAACGAGGAACGGCCATTGAATGAGTACGAAGTTGCATCAAGGCTCTCGTACTTTCTCTGGAGTTCCATGCCTGACGAAGAATTATTTCAGGTGGCTGAAAACCGTCGACTTCTCGATCGCGAAATTCTGGGCCAGCAGATTCGCAGAATGCTCAAGGATGAAAAGTCAAAGACACTCGGCGAAAACTTTGCATCGCAGTGGCTGAATCTGAGAAACCTCAAGGATGTACGACCAAACCCGGATGTATTCCCTGACTTTGACGATGCACTGCGCGTTTCGATGGCGCGGGAAACAGAAATCTTCTTCAATACGATTGTTAAAGAAGATCGAAGTCTCGACGAATTCCTGAGTGCAGATTACACGTTTGTCAATGAACGGCTGGCTCGGCATTATGGACTGCAGGGGATCACCGGAGAGGAATATGTTCGTGTGTCCCTGGGGGGTACTAATCGAGCTGGCGTGCTGACTCATGCCAGCATCCTGACGCTGACCTCAAATCCAGGAAGGACGAGCCCTGTAAAACGTGGTAAGTGGATCATGGAGAATATCCTCGGCGAAGCACCTCCACCGGCGCCTCCTGCCGTCCCACAGCTCGAAGAGACGGCGAAGGCTATGCCTAACCTCAGCCTTCGGGAACAGCTTGAACTGCATCGAAAGGACCCCGGGTGTGCATCATGCCATAAGTCAATGGATCCACTTGGACTTGGCTTTGAAAATTTCGACGCGACGGGTCGATGGAGAGAAAAAGACGGGGAAAAACCGATTGATGCATCTGGAGAACTTCCGTCTGGACAGAAATTCAATGGAGCTATCGAACTCATCGGGATTGTGCGTGATCGCAGAGAACAGTTCCATAGAGCCCTGACCGAGCGTATGATGGTCTATGCACTTGGGCGAGGACTTGAGTACTATGACAAATGTGCGGTGGACAAGAGCCTTGAACTTCAAAAACAGCATGGCTTTCGTTTTTCGGCACTGATCGAAGGGATCGTCACATCCGATCCCTTCCTGAAGAAGGGCAGAACTCGGGAAATTCCGGTGACTGCCGGTCGGTAAATTCAGGTACAGACGCGACTTCCAGGGATTGACTGCAACTCCACGGATTGATTCAGACAAAGAGGTATCCAGCGATGAAACGAACAACTCTCTCGCGCAGAACAGTCCTCCGTGGGATCGGTACCGGTCTTGCACTTCCATTCCTCGACATCATGCGACCTGCAACCGCTGAAGCTGCCATCGCTGCCGCTGCAACGCCGGTACGCATGGCCTGCATTTTCTTCGCGAACGGTGCGATCATGCCTGACTGGAAGCCCACCGGAGAAGGTCGGGATTTCCAGCTGTCAAAGTCGTTGGCTCCCCTGCAGAATGTCAAGGATCAGATCATTGCATTCAGTGGATTGACTCAGCACCATGCGCGAGCGAATGGTGACGGTGCCGGTGACCATGCAAGAAACGCGAGCGCCTATCTGACAGGTGCTCAGCCGAGAAAAACGTCAGGCGCCGATATCACCGTTGGCCAGTCGATTGACCAGGCCGTTGCCAGTGAACTGGGAACTCAAACGCGATTGCCATCAATCGAGCTCGGCATTGATCGAGGCCGAAACGCGGGCAGCTGTGACTCCGGTTATAGTTGTGCATATTCTTCAAATATCTCGTGGAAGTCAGCGACGACACCCTGTTCGAAAGAAGTAAATCCTCGTTCTGCTTTTGAACGGTTGTTCGGCAATCCGCAAACTGCAGCAGATATGGAACGCCGAAATCGCAATCGAAAGAGCATTCTGGATTTCGTCGCATCGGATTCTAAACGGCTCGAATCATCGCTGGGTGGTTCCGATCGACAGAAGCTGGATGAATATTTCACAAGCATTCGGGAAATTGAACAGCGAGTTGTCCGGGCATCTCAGACTCCCAAAGAGATTCCTGAACTTGCATTGCCGGATGGCGTGCCTTCGGACCTTAAGGAACATATGCGTCTGATGTACGATATCCTCGCCATCGCCTTTCAGACAAACTCAACTCGAATCGCAACGCTGATGGTTGCCGATGCGGGCAGTAACCGCACCTATCCTGAGGTGGAAGTGAAAGACGGGCACCATGAGCTGTCACACCATCAGAATGACGCTCACAAGATGGAACAGATTGCTCGGATTGATAAGTATCTCGTCGAACAGTTTGCTTACTTTCTGGAGAAGCTGAAGTCGACCCAGGATGGTGATCGTTCATTGCTGGATAACAGTATGATTCTCTATGGAAGTGCCATCGCCGACGGCAACCGCCACAACCACGATGACCTTCCGATCCTGCTTGCAGGCGGAGGTGGTGGGACAATCAATAGTGGTCGCCATATTGTCTATTCCAACGAAACACCGCTCAACAACCTGTTCATTTCAATGGCTGAGCGGATGGGGAGTTCATTGAAACAACTGGGTGACAGTACCGGTACGTTGAATCTTTCCTGATTTTCGCCCGCACCTGGACCTAGTAGTTCACGAAGATTTCTCGTCCGGTTGTACTATGTACAAAACCCAGTCGGACCGGAGTCCAGAATATTGTGCCCTCAGCATCGGTCACACTTCGGACGCGGATCACACCTTCGTGGAAACGGCCGCGAGGCGATTCAATAAATGATCCCTCGCCCATATAGGAATTCTGTCGAAAGAGTGGGTTCCTCCTCGCGGCGAGTAGTCGCTGCAGTGTCATGTTTGCAGAGAAACTGCCCGGAAGCCGAACGATGGAATGAAAGACATGAATCGGTGCGGTATGTCGCTGAAGTGAATTGGTTATCGGGATATTGCTGAAGTCCGATGAGATCACAGAGAATGATTCCGAAGCTGTTGCAGCAATCGCAGATGAACCGAAAGACCCATTCCCGTAGAAGGCCCAGCTGAAGTTTGAAACGTTGCCAAAGTGAATTTGGTTCGCCTGAGTCCCCGCACCGTCGAAGCCGGCACCATCCTGAGCAGGGTCCATCGCCACAAGTGCGTTAATGCGTCCCAGTCGTTCCGGTGCCGCGATCCTGGCCGCAACGTAGCTGCCCCAGCTGTGTCCTGCCAAATTTACAAGTCCGCCGGTGAGTCCATGGGACCTCAGAACCGCAGCAGCCCAGTCAGCAACGTAAGGGATCCACTCCGCGCCGCCGAGTGCTTTCACGAACAGATGGTCTCCGTTGTTGTCTGCTGCACCGTGTTCCCAGTCGAGCAGAAGTACCTGCTGGCCAGTGGATGTCTGAAGGTCGGTCGCCAACTGTTCAAATGACCTCGAACTGTCGACTCTCCCGTGGATGACAACCCACGTGGGCTGTCCTGAACGAATTGGCCCGCCTCCCACGGGAGTGAGAGTCGTTTCGATAACCGAAAGGTGACCATTTGGGTTCGGCATGTGCACAACACCAACGGTTGTCCCCGTCGCGGGCAGCACAGTAATCGGCGTGATGATGAGACGATAGTCGTTGCTCCCCTGAACTGGATCCGACGCTGCATCTCCCTGACCGGTGACTGCGTCATATTTGCTGTTGGATGCCTGCGACACACCTACATAATAGGTACCGGCCACGGGGAACAGGACTTCCAGATAGGCTTGTTCCGCGAGATCATGCGCCTCCGGTTCTCTCATCGTCTCTGTTGTGCCCGCGACACTGTTGGCAGAGTAAATCAGTTCACCGAGTCCGTTCTTGATCCACACTCCGCTCCCCTGGCGGAGTTCACGGCCCGCTGCGTCGAAGATTCGAAGCGCCCCACGAATCCCGATCGCGTCAAGATCAAACGCCATCTTTCGCCCGGCTTCGACTCGGACGGAATACATATCCACATCCCGGTTGGTGAGTCGCCCAGTTTTCTCAGCTGCAGACGCAGGCAGCATTGTCACGACGGTTGCTTCGGAGATCTGGTCATCAGGATCATTGGGTTCAACGTCAGCGCGGTTGTTAAATTCATTCTGTTCCCGGACGGCATTTGATGGATCGAGGATCAGAGCAATCCGAACAGCATCCCGAGGTCGATCCTCCGACTGGGTTGTCAGAGCGATGAGTGGCCCGTACTTTCCGATGGCGGTTGAGGTTGTGGATGTCCAAATCGGACTACCAAGCAGGCGATCCGTTTGATCCACCCAATATGCTGCGATTCCGGCAGCCGCTGGAAGGGGAGCCCCTTGAATTTCATACGAATAAGTGATCAATCCGGATGTACTCGCCTTGACCTCCCCAACGACAAGGTCCGTGACTGGTTTGGGTTTCAGATCCGGGATGATACTGACATCATCCGTATCGTTGCCGCAGTACATTGCCCAGCTGGCGGTAATACCCGCAGCTGCCGCCGCTGGCAACGCCGATGTATCGATCGACACACTGATCTCATACTTCCATGGCCGCCCGCTGACCTCTTCAAACTGCACGGACGACTTACCGGTGATCCGCTGTGAGTATCCGGAAATAAAAGTAGGAACCGTGCGGACGGTTGTTCCCGAATAAAACGTTACGCCAGTATAGAGATCTCCGGCAGCCACCTGTCCAGCAAGAGTCTGGTGACTGTTGATCGCAAGTCCGTACGTTTGTCCCCCGAATTGCAAACGTAGATCACCACCGCCAGTGCCGGTGCCTGTGAATGGCTTCGATGGGTTATAGTTGGTCCTTACTCGGAACCTCAGAGCACCTCCCATTTGCCCTGCGTCAATGCCAAAAACCTCATAGCCTGACCCACCAACCATATCCCCCAGAACATCCTGCGATGTGCTGGCCCTGTCCAGCACATAGACAGGCACAGGAGAACTCTTACGCGTCCCTGAAGCTGTCGAGATTTCAGCCCAGACGTAGTACGGAGCCACCCGCGGTGTGAGGTTTGGGATCTTTATGTTTACCTTTTGGAGCTGATTTCCTGCTGTTGCTTTCAATGTTCCGGCAGTAGTCAGCCATGTATGACCGGCATTATTGCCCGGGTCCGAATCTGAATCTATTGCCAGGCGAATGGAACTCTTTCCTGTCCCGTCAATCGCCCGGAAAGCCGCTTCAGTTGTTGTATTTGCGGAGAGATATTGATTGGTGAAGGGAGCTTCGATTCCCAGATGTGGCGCAAACTGGATGGGGAACGCCAGTGAATTGTTTGTTTCACTCGACTCAACAATTGTGTCACTGGAATCTGTCTGGACGATCAGCCATGCGGACCTTCCAGCCCATGCGAGGTCATTCGTAATGGTAATTGATGCGGACTGACTATAAGCAGTCTCTGAAGAAACACTTCGTGACAGATTTTCTGTCCAGATCTGAGTGTCTCCTCCCGGAAGATTATCTGAGGACAGGTAGATTCGGTCCGTCCATTGTCTCCCTGTCAGGTCAGCGCCTGCAATATTGTTTACCATCCAGCTCAGACCGACCGGTTGTCCAATGGGCACCTGATTTGGAGTCGTTAGTGTCAGGCCTTTGACCCGCAGATCGGGAACTGGCGTCGCTGTAACAGCAAGCGAATACTTATTGACGATACCGTCTTTTCCTGTTTCACTGACGACGATATACCAGGTTCCCGGCTGGAGCACACGGCGAAATGAGTAACTTGACGATGCAATCGGTGTGGCACCACCCGCTGAGTACAGATCGAGCTTTGCGTAGCCCCACCGATTTTCGATATTGCGAAGGTCAAAGTACACCTCTGACGTCTTCTCTACCTGAAATCGAATCCAGTCAACATCGTTTGGACGGTGCAGTGTTCTTGTCTGCGCCTCACCATACGACATGATGACTGCCGCTTGTGTACGTGTATCGTCCGTTTCGAATCCATCTCGATACTGAGCAAGAGAAGCCCCGGTCACGTTGAGCGTGTATCCGGGAACAGCTGCATCCTGGCCCGATTCAGTCACCCGAACGAAGTATGTCCCTGCTTCTACAGGGTACTCCAGACGTGCAAACTCCCCAACCCCGCTGTCGTAGTCGTAGGCAAGCCGTGTAGAACTCCCTTCTGCGAAGAGTTCAAGAAACGTATCGCCAGCAGTTCCCGCCGTCTCTACAGTCAACAGAGTCGGCTCGGAAATACTGATTCGAGCCCAGTCTTCATCTCGCGTGGTGTGCAGACTTCGCGACTGCACTGCTGAATTCACTCGAATTTCGCGAGCCGTTTCACGAGTATTGTCGGACTCGAATGCATCCGGAAGAGCGGGTGTCGCGACGACCTGAAGCTTGTAACTTTCGATCGGGCTATTTTGCCCGTATTCAGAGATCTCTGCATAGTACACTCCTGGTTCAAGCGTCCGAGTCAGACGAGAGAAACTACCGTCGCCGCTGTCGTCATCAGATGCCAGAAGTTTGGTCGTTGAATTCGGTCCATACAGACGCAAATACGTGTCCCCGGCCGAACCAGCCGTCTGGATAACCACGTTGGACAACGCAGTGATCTTGAATGAAGCCCAGTCAACGTCAGTTCCTGCGTGCAGTGTTCGATTTTGCGGAGTCTCATTCAATCCGATGACGCGAGCAGTGGCGGCTGTATTGTCGCTCTCAAATGGATCTGGCGCTGCCAGGACAATGCGAGGCTCAAGACTCTGCATACTACTCTCCAGCGACAGGCGCCGCCGCCGCCGTGGAGCTCTGAGACGTCTGATTGAATCAAGAAACAAAGATACTACAGTCTTTCTCGATGCCATCGAACGTCCCCTGCATGCTTAGATTTTGTGCTCAGCGATTCCGCAGCAGTGCCTGGCGCACCGAATCCGGAATCAGTCCCTGCCTGCTGATGTCAGATCAACAACAAGAGTCTGCGGAAGACATCCAATCTGATGGATTTTCAAGAATTGTGTGATTTGCTTCAAACACGAAAATTCAGTGAATTCCGAAAGAACTCTCCCGAGTATTGCTGTTTCTCGACTGGATCGCCGGACTTGCCAGCCATCTCTCTGCGATGCTGGGTGACGAACGGGTGTGCTGGGAAAGGGAACGCAGAGTCGCAGAGGCTCAAGGACGCAGAGAAGGCCGAAATCAGGTTGTGTGATTCTTTGCGTCTCTGCGCCTTCGCGTCTCTGCGTTTCATTCTTACGATGCCGTGTCTGCATGAGGTGCTGGGTGACGAATGGGTGTGTTCGGAAAGGTAACGCAGAGGCGCAGATGCGCAAGGGCGCAGAGAAGGTCGAAATCAGATTGTGTAATTCTTTGCGTCTTTGCGTTTCATTTTTACGATGCGGTGCCTGCATGAGGTGCTGAGTGACGAATGGGTGTGCTGGGAAAGGGAACGCAGAGTCGCAGAGGCGCAACGGCGCAGAGAAAGTCGAAATCAGATTGTGTAATTCTTTGCGTCTTTGCGTTTCATTTTTACGATGCGGTGCCTGCATCAGGTGCTGAGTGACGAACGGGTGCGCTGGGAAAGGGAACGCAGAGTCGCAGAGGCGCAACGGCGCAGAGAAGACCGAAATCAGGTTGTGTGATTCTTTGCGTCTCAGCGCCTCCGTGTCTGTGCGTTTCATTTTTACGATGCGGTGCCTGCATGCGATGCTGGGTGACGAACGGGTGTGCTGGGAAAGGTATCGCAGAGTCGCAGAGGCGCAAGGACGCAGAGAAGACCAAAAGCAGGTTGTGTGATTCTTTGCGTCTCTGCACCTTCGCGTCTTTGCGTTTCATTTTTACGATGCGGTGCCTGCATGCGATGCTGGGTGACGAATGGGCGTGTTCGGAAAGGTAACGCAGAGGCGCAGAGGCGCAAGGGCGCAGAGAAGGTCAAATGCGGATCATGGTCGAGTACGAAGGAATTCCGGAACACGGGCTTTTTAGAATTGCCTGAGTTCCTGCACTTCGTAAATCTACTGAGTAAGACTTCATGCGTTTTTCGTGAAACCATTTAACGATCCTGTAACACGATTGAAATGACGACATGGCTAAGATTGAAAGTTCCGAGTTGCATCGAACTCCAGGTGGCAGCAATGGATTTCGGTGGCAGCTTCAAGCGGCTACTCAGTGTGCACGACAGTTCATTGCTGAACTCAACGGCAGTCGAAAACCTGATATGGCAGCGTCCGGCGCAATTCATGGTTTGGCACTCCTTGCCAGGGAGGCATCACGTCGTAGTCTGCCAGTGTCAGAGAGCGAGGTTGACTATTGGAAAGAGGTGTTCTTTAAGTGGTTTGAATCCGTTAAGCGTTATTTTCCAGAACCTCTGCGGGATGAGTTCAAAAAAAAGGCAGAAGCGGATTTCGCCGTGATTCGTGAAGCGGCAGACATTCGGTCAGACACGCCATGGGAACAACTCCGAGATCGTTACGAGCGCCCCATCCGGTTTCAAAGCCGGGAGAAGTTCGACCTCGCGTGCGATCGAGCGAAGGCAAAGTACCCTGTCAATCTGGGTATTGCGCTGGATAAGTATCTTGCGGCCTGTGTGCAACGCCTCCTGGATGAAGATGATATCGAACGGCCGCTTGTGGTGAAGGTTAAAGAAACGCTGCCTGCGGATCGTCCTGGCAGTATCGCCGTTCGCTTTATCACATTCGACGACGGTGTACATTCATTGATCGTCACTTCATTTGGCGGTCTGCAGCGTCCCGCGAATTCCGGATTGGGTTTACAGAAGGCCGTCCAGCAACTCCTTCGTAAAACCGAACAAAGCACACTTGAACAGTTAGAATTCGACTCTGAGAGTTCGATGTTTTCGGTTCGATCAAAATCTCTGAATTGCCTGGCTACCGTGTCGCAGGCAGTATTTTCGATTGCTGCATCGGCGAAGGGCAAGTGCGATTCCTGACGAGCACGACTGTCCCTGGAACCTGCAGCATCCCATTTTCCGTTGAAGAAGGGCGGCTGAACGACGTTCGTGCTGACCTAAGTGTCAGGCTCTTATGAAGTGGATTGATTTTCGGTCACGGCCCAGTTGGCGATTCATCATGCGCGGCCCTCATCGCCTGCTCCTATATTCCGGATGACAACATTCGCCACCACTGGTAGACTCTTCCCAGCCGCCGAGTGCCCGTGATTGATTCCGTCCGGGGTTTCCCTTGATCCCCATGCATCCAATCCACAAAGCGGAAAAGTTCAACGCACGATCTACACGTCGGCTAATCCCCTGACGCATAGATCGTAATTCGTTAGGTGCCCTTTGCGTACCGTACTCGATGAAGCGAGAATGTGGCAGGTTCATGCGATCGTCTATCGCAACGATCTTCAGCTTATCCTCGCTGAGATGTTCGTCGGAGAACCAGACGACAACATTGTCGATCCCAACCCGGTGCTTCAAATGATACTCCGCGAAACCCGTCCGATAGAGGTGCGGGATGATAGTCGCCTAATGGTCGTGCGTTTTTCACGAACGGTCAGTTGGCAAGTGGTTGACGAATCATTCACCTCGTGGAACGATAATGAGGAGTGTGATGACGAGAGCACCATACAGATTATCACACGGTCGAAGTACCTGGATTACGTCCACGAGAATCATGGGTGGTTCCGCGAGACGGTCGGCTTGGCACAACTCTACCGAGTAGTGACGGCAAATGAGGTGATCGATGTCGTCGCGTTCGAGCCACCTACCATTGTGCCGTGGAAGTCGGGCACTTAAGCAATAAGCGACGGTCTTTAATTTGGTCAACAACTGATTCAAAACTACGTTTGAATTCCTTTATGTTTTTCGTTTACGGACACGAGTTGCGAGCAGAGATTTGCGTTCCGAAGTTGTTGGACTTTTTAGGCATGACTCGGGTGTTCGATTGAATTGCGCTGATTGTCTGGTGAGGATGATTCCCGGCTAGCCAGACGGAGGCAAGTTCTGTGGGGACAGAACTTGCTGAGGGATAGTCAGCTCGACGGTGCGTCGATGGACGAACCAGAGCGTTCGGGGAACGCTCTTCTCAGACAGAGTGACCACACTCCATTGCCAGACGCAAACTTTGCCCAGTACATTTGGCTCAAACAAAGCACGCCGACGTTATTGACTCGACCGGCTAATGTACGGAAAGTCAACAAGGCAGTAACCATGTTACCCTGAACATTCGTCTATCTGGAGTGGAGTCACGGTCTGATGATACCAATGTCAGCGATCCGCGAGGAATTTGGCGTTGCTAAACGTCTTACTCCTTCGACGTTTTACTCATGCCTCGAGCTTGGTAAGGGTGTTGTGCACTACTACTTTCGCTCCGTGCGGGGAGTGCTGCCCGATTTGGTGACAACGTGCAGTGATGCAGAAGACTCCGAGTTTGCCGTTTCGTTGCTTGAAGCCGCAGCCTCACGAATCGATGCGAGTTTTAATGCTCCACTGAAGATTGTTCTGTCTGAGTTCAACTCATTTGGATTCGATGCGGCCCTTGCGCTTCCAAGTGCCTACCATGGGCATCTCAAGGGTGTTTTGAATGATAAGCACGCGACGCTTGTGCTTTGTGTTCCAATCCACAGCTGCGAATTCATCGGCACCGAAACGGCGGAAGAATATCGACAATGGCAGACTCGCGTTGGCGTCGAACGCTGGAAGCGGCAGCCGAGTCCTTTTGTGGCAATGGAGTTTGAAAACCCTCGTAGCGGCGGTGGCAGTCCGATGGGACGAACCTCGATTGAGGCGTGCATGACGAACCTCTCTGCTCTGAATGGTGTCACAAAGGGTTTTGCCAGGGTTGCAAACTGCAACGGTGACATCATCCTGATCAAGCCGATCAAAAAAGACCACTACCGAATCACGGTGAACACATCGAAACTGAATTGCACGTCCGACGAGGTGACGACTCTGGTATCGACGTTTGTGGGGACTGGAACGATTCCGGGATTGTCAAGCTGATAAGCTGTTAGGCCCCGTATTTGGTGGCAATTTGACCAGTACGAAGGATTCCAAAGAGGCCGTAGAACTGGCAGAAGGCGCATGACCTTCCCAGGTCAGAGACGTTGCCTGGTCGCCATTTGGTTCACCCTGTTTGGGTGAACGACTGGTTTTGGGGAATTCGTGAAATTTTCTGAGGTGTCGCCATCCGACCTGTTTTTCGGATGACAACCTGAGTTCTGCAACACTATCCTATTTGTTCGGGCTGAAGTTCGTCTAATTCGATAAGCAGCCTTCCCCCACCTGAATGAACTCGGTCCCGCCGAGCCTACCTGAAATTTAACCGCGATCTCAGGAAACCCTGTGATGTGGAAACGTCCTGCCCATTTAAGTCCTGCGCTCCGGAATTCTGCTCGCTCAGATTCGAAACAATTTTGCGATGGGATCCCGCGTCGCACGATGCTTCGCATCGGCGCTCTTGGCGTCGGTGGTCTGTGTCTGCCTGATTTGCTGGCGGCTGAAGGGACAGGTCGGCGACTTCAGAAGTCGGTGATTATGGTGTATCTGTCCGGTGGGCTTCCTCATCAGGATACTTTTGATCTGAAGCCCAATGCCCCCGCCGAGGTTCGCGGCGAATTCCGACCGGTTTCAACGTCTGTCCCGGGTATTGAATTCAGTGAGATGCTGCCGAAGCTTGCTGGTGTCGCCGATCGGCTGTCGGTAATTCGATCGATCGTTGGGCAGCGAGATGAGCATTCAAGTTTTCAGAACATGACCGGGTTTACGATGGGAGAAGTGCAGCGCGACAAGCTGCCCCACTTTGGCTCGGTTGTATCTCGAGTCCAGGGCGGAACAGATTCTGTAACTCCGCCATTTGTCGACCTGTTTCCAACGATGCAGCACAAGCCGTACAACAGTACTGGCGCCGGTTACCTGGGAAGCGCTTACAACCAGGTGCGTGCGGATGGTGAAGATCTGGCAAGCATGAAATTGCGATTTGTAGATGCTCCTCAGTTTGCGAGCCGTCGCGACTTACTGGGTCAGCTCGATGGGTACCGTCGTCAGGCGGACAATCAGAGCCTTGACAATATGGAAGAAAGCTATCGGCGTGCATTCGAAGTACTGACTTCAAGCAAGCTGGTGGATGCGATGGATGTCGAGCGGGAAGACTCCAGGGTCAGAGAACGCTACGGACGTGGTTCGTCAAAACATCTCGGTGACGGAGCCCCGATGTGGAACGATCAACTGCTGATCGCTCGCCGTCTTGTGGAATCCGGCGTCAGAGTGGTTACTGTTGCGTATGGGTTCTGGGATACACATGGAAATAACTTCGGACATCTCAAACAGCATCTTCCGACACTGGATACCGGCATCTCTGCTCTCGTAGAAGATATCTACAATCGAGGTCTCGATCAGGATGTCACGGTCGTCGTCTGGGGAGAATTCGGTCGTACACCGAAGATCAATGCCAACGCCGGTCGGGATCACTGGGCTCCAGTTCAGTCGGCGCTGCTGGCGGGCGGCGGGATGCCAACCGGACAGGTGATAGGGTCAACAGATAAGACGGCGGCCTATGCTGCTGATCGCCCGATCCATTATCGGGACGTGCTGGCAACCGTTTACCACAATCTGGGCATCGATACAGAAAACTACATTCGGGATCAGACCGACAGGCCGGTCCGCATACTTCCTGAAGATGCTCGTCCTGTCAGAGAACTGATCAGTGCTTCGGCCTGAACTGCGAGGTGCACCTATGAGTATGACTCTCTCACGCGCATTTTCCGCGTTGTATTGTTTTGCAATCTTCTCAGCCACGGTTCCTGCTCAGCAGCCGGAGAACTCATCGTTGGGGCAAGTGCTTTCGTTTGAGAAAGACATTCGCCCAATTCTGCGGGCACATTGCCTTGATTGTCATGGAGCACATGACGAACTGAGCGGAAACCTTGACTTGCGGCAGGTTCGCCTGATGCATAAGGGGGGGGACTCAGGGCCTGCAATTGATCTGGAAAAACCACTCGAGAGCGTTCTGCTGCAGAAGATTGAATCAGGCGAAATGCCCCCCGGCAACACGGACTTAAAGCCGGAAGAGCTCCGGACCATACGTACATGGCTGGAGCAAAAAGCTCCCACTCTTCGACCTGAGCCGGATCAGATTCCTCCCGGGATCGGTCTCACTCCGGAAGAACGTTCGTATTGGTTCTTTCAGCCCATTATTCGTCCAGAGCCACCGGTTGTTGCTGTCGACAAACAGCCGCGCGTCGCAAACCCGATTGACGCGTTTCTGCTTGCGGAGATGCCTGCTGAACTAAGTTTCGCTGAAGAGGCGGACCGCCCAACACTGATTCGCAGACTCTATTTTGATCTAACGGGACTACCGCCAACTGTGGAGCAGATGGATCGCTGGATCTCAGAACCATCACAGGACTGGTATGAACGCCTGGTCGAAGAACTGTTGCAATCACCTCATTATGGTGAGCGATGGGCACGTCACTGGCTGGACGTTGCTGGCTACGCGGACTCCGATGGGTTTACGGTAGCTGATGCAGAACGTCCCTGGGCATGGAAGTATCGCGACTATGTGATTCGATCGCTGAATGCCGACAAACCGATCAATCGCTTTATTACCGAACAGCTTGCCGGCGATGAACTTGCAGGCCCGATTCAGGGCGACATGACTGCCGAGCAGATTGAACTGCTGACCGCGACCGGCTTTCTCCGCAATGCAGCCGATGGAACCGGGAGTGGAGCAAACGACGATACAGGCCGAAACCAGGTGATTGCCGATACGATCAAGATTGTCAGCACATCGATGCTGGGAATGAGTATGGCGTGTGCTCAGTGCCATGACCATCGATATGATCCGATTCCGCAAACCGACTATTTTGCGATGCGGGCAGTGTTTGCTCCGGCGTTCAACTATCAGCAGTGGAAGACACCACCTGAGCGTTTGATTTCCCTCTACACAGCAGCCGATCGGGCGCGAGCTCAGGAAGTTGCTGCTGAGGTGGAAAAGATTGCAGCTGACAGATCGGTTAAGCAGTCAGAATATATGAAGCAGGCCCTTGATATTGAACTCATGAAATATGAGCCCGGCCTGCGTGAACAGCTGCGAAATGCGTATGAGACGGCAGCAGACAAGCGGGATGAAGCCCAAAAGATGCTGCTGGAAAGCTACCCCAGTGTGAATATTTCTCCTGGTGTTCTGTATCAGTATTTGCCACAGGCCGCGGAAGAACTCAAAAAGATCGACGCGAAAATTGCGGAAGTGCAGGCACAGCGGCCGAAGGAAGAATTTCTCAGTATTCTCACTGAGCCAGCGGCTGCACCTCCCGAGACACGCCTGTTTCATCGTGGCGATTTTCTTCAGCCCAAACAGGTTGTGATGCCTGCGGCACTCACAGTGGCCACGCCGGAAGACCGGCCTGTGTTCTTTCCTGTGGATGATGAATCGGTACCGACTTCAGGGCGCAGGCTCGCGTTTGCCGGCTGGCTGACTGGCAGAGACAATCCCCTGGTGTCACGAGTGCTGGTCAATCGATTCTGGCTTCACCATTTCGGTCGGGGCATTGTTGCGACCCCAGGTGAATTTGGCGTGCTTGGTGCAAAGCCCACGCATCCGCTGCTTCTGGACTGGCTGGCCGACGAATTCATGTCGAATGGCTGGAGTCTAAAGCATCTGCATCGCGTAATTCTTACCTCATCCGCATGGAAGCAGAGCACAAAGCGAACGCCTGTCCATGAACAGCTGGATCCGGACAATCGCTGGTATTCGAGACGCAGTATGGTGCGACTTGATGCAGAGATTCTTCGGGATCGACTGTTGACAGTTAACGGAAAGCTCGACACCACCATGTTTGGCCCGCCGATTGCGGTGCAGGAAGATGAAACCGGACAGGTGATTGTGGATCCTGGTCAGACACGCAGAAGCCTTTATATTCAGTCTCGCAGAAGTCGTCCCGTTGCCATGCTGCAGGCATTTGATGCTCCGGTGATGGAAACGAACTGTGAAATGCGTCCGGTTTCGACCGTGGCAACTCAGTCTCTCATGCTGATGAATTCAGAAACGATGTTCGAAAAAGCGAGGACGTTGATGGACCGATGTGCGTCCGAGCCTGCGACGCTTTCTCCGGAACAGGCGACTGCCATTTCTGTTCTGCCGCAGCCCGTGTCAGCGACATGGTCCTACGGATATGGTCGAATCAACGAAGAGAGTCAACGTGTTGATCAGTTTACGCCGTTCCCGAAATGGACTGGAAGTACGTGGCAGGGCGGAGAGCAGGTCCCTGATCCGGGGATAGGTTATGCGTTTCTTCGTGCGGACGGAGGTCATCCGGATTCGGCAGAGCGAAGTGTTATTCGGCGGTGGACTGCCCCAAAAGACGGAATATTGACAATCACAGGCAGTCTGATGCACAGCAGTCCGAATGGAGATGGAGTTCGCGGACGCATAGTCAGTTCTTCCAAAGGGCTGACAGGTTCGTGGGATGCATTCAATGGGAGCGTTTCAACCGGAGTCAGCCAGGTTGAAGTGACGGCCGGTGATACGATTGATATGGTGGTTGACTGCCGAGAAAACATCACGTCTGACTCGTTTACGTGGACTGTTTCGCTCACCTTCCGAGTCCCTGAAGAGTCGGATCGTGTCTTTTCATCAGCAACAGGATTTGGCGGTCCTGTCACATCGCCGTCTTCGCTGCCGGGACAGATTGTCAGGGCATGGCAGCTGGCTTACGGGAGACAGCCTCTACCGGAAGAAGTCAGGCTGTCGGTCGACTTCCTTCGCGATCAGGTGGAGTTAATCGGACTCCATGGTATCAGGCTTCCCGATGGTCGAGACGTTTATCAGGAAGCGATGATCAACCTGTGTCATACATTGCTGACTTCGAATGAATTTCTTTACGTGGACTGACCGTCGGAGGACTAAAAGCATGACATCAGAGAATACATATTCCGCCCCGGTTCAGTGTCTTCAGAGTCGACGGAGCTTCCTCGAGCAAAATGCGATGGGTATCGGATCGGTCGCCCTGGCATGGCTGCTGGCCCAGGAAGAAGGTCGGGCCGTGCCGCCTGCACTGCCAAAGGACAAGCCGGTCATTGACCTGAAGCCCAAAAGTGGTCCGTATCCTGCGACGGCTCGTGCAATGATTTCGCTGTTTCAGCATGGAGGTCCATCGCATATGGACCTCACCGATCCGAAACCCGAACTTTCGAAGCGATCCGGGACGGACTATCCCGGCGAGATTCACTTCAGCTTTGTGAATCAGGCCAGCAAGAAGTTGCTGGGTACCCCGTTTAAATTTCGACCGTACGGTCAGTGTGGGACGGAGCTGTCAGAGTTATTGCCGCACCTTGGTGAGATCGTTGACGATGTGTGTCTGATTCGCAGCATGCACACCGGGGCAAACGGACATGAGGTTTCGATTCGGTATTTCCATGGTGGGGTACCGGGCGTCACCGGGAGGCCTCATCTTGCGTCGTGGCTCGTCTATGGGCTTGGCACAGAGAGCCAGAACCTTCCGGCATATATGGTCCTGACGGATCCGGGTGGGCATCCGGTTGATGGTGTTTTGAACTGGTCAAACGGCTTCATGCCTTCGCTGTTTCAGGGCACTGTGCTCAGGCCGAAAGAACCTCGAATTCTCAATCTGGATCCTCCATCACATCTGCGAGGCAGCCTACAGGATCGCAGCCTCGCATTTCTGGACCAGATCAATCGTCGACACCTCGCGACTCATCCAGGCGAGTCCGATCTGGAAGCCCGTATTGCGAGCTATGAACTGGCAGCTCGAATGCAGACAGCGGCTCGAGAAGCTCTGGATATCAGCGGGGAAACGGAAGCAACTCAGAAGATGTATGGTATTGATCGGGATGAAACCAAAGAGTACGGAACACGCTGCCTGATTGCTCGACGCCTCGTAGAACGAGGGGTTCGGTTTGTTCAGCTGTTTCATTCAGGGCAGCCATGGGACAACCATAGTCACATTAAGACATCTTTGCCGGGAATCTGTCGCAAGACAGATCAGCCATCCGCAGCTCTTGTTAAGGACCTCAAACAGCGCGGCATGCTGGATTCGACAATTGTTCACTGGGGTGGAGAGATCGGACGGTTGCCGGTAACCCAGGAACAGGGCAATTCAGACGCTGCGGGACGGGACCACAATGGCCAGGGATTCAGCATCTGGATGGCTGGCGGCGGAATTCGTGGTGGAATGACGTTTGGGCAGACGGATGAATTCGGTCATAAGGCCGTCGAGAACGTCGTCACACCAAACGACTATCAGGCAACGCTGATGAGATTGTTTGGACTGGACCATGAGAAGCTGATCTTCCATCACAATGGTCAGCCGCAAATCATAACTAACAGTCGAGGTGGCAAGGTTGTCCCCGAAATCATTACGAGCACGGTGTAGGAACGCCTGCGATCGCAACAACGCCGGGATAAAACGAGCAATGCAAAAAAGCCACTGAACAGCCGATGTGTGTTAAGCACACAGCTGTTCAAGTGGCGTTAATGCTCGACGCATCCAGTCCGAAGACTGAAGTGGCTGATTAGGCCAGCTGTTTGCGTCGGTTGACCAACGTTCGAATTCGTTCAGCGAGCAGAGCTGCGTCAAACGGCTTTCGGAACGTCTCATTGAACACAGAACGGTCGAAGCCAGAGGCGTTATCTTCGTCGCTAAGAAGACCGATCAGAACTGTATCCGTATATTCGGTGTTTTTACGGAGGTTCTGAGCAATCATCAAAGCTTCTTCACGCCCCATAACAAAGTCAATCACCACGCAATCCGGGTGAATTGATTCTGCCTGGATACCAGCTTCGAAACCACTAGCGGCAACTTCGATCTTAAAGTCATCGTTGGAGATCATCTCGTTCAGGTTTGAACGAGTCATAAGATCAGAACCAACGAGGAGGATCTTGCCCATCGCCTCATCTTCAAGCTCGCCGAGAGGCATTCCATGTTCCTTAAGGAAGCGAATCAGATGTTCGCGTGGAATGCGTCGGTCCTGTGACCCAGGAATTCGATAACCTCGAAGTCTTCCTGAGTCAAACCACTTGGAAACGGTACGCGGGGCAACTTTACAGATCTTTGCTACCTGTCCAGTAGTGAAGATCGTCTTCATGGGCGGGCTCTCCAATCGTTTCTCACTGCACAATTCAGCTTCCCATCCCGAGAAACTGAATCGTCACCCCCTGATTTCTGACGTGGTCGCTGACTCAATGAGTCCGGACGTGTCGTGATAACCACTGCAGATTACGGGTCTGGGTAGTGACAGGGGTCAATTTGGATTGTGTGCGATACAATCCTGTGTCTTCACAAGACACATGCGGAGTGCTATTCAGTAGTGCCATTTTCATGGCTGCCTCGCGTACACAGACATCCCTTCTGTGACGTTTGGCCTGCTGAACGGCCCCCCTGGCGATTCAGCCAATTGTGCTTCCTGGCCTCCCCGCAATGAGCATCAGGATGCCCACTGCCACAACAGGTTGACAATCGCCTGCACAATTGTTCGACGTTTCGAGTGCGGCGACTTTAGGATGTTTAACAGAGCTGACTGTCCTGTCACATGTTTCTGCCGCACCGCCTGCGACAGACAAACCGCCTGTGACTCCCCTGCGAGCGGATTTGAGTGCGCAACCGCTAAGCTGGTAAGAAGTTTGGGCGCAGCGAAGCCGTTACAGTCGTATGCGCCCTTCCCGAACCTCGCAGTTCACCTAACCGGAATGTCAGGCTGCTTTGGCGCCACGTACGTTTTTTGGATTGAAGTTGCCTCGCTCATCGACATCTTCAAATCGGAGCGACAACCGGCGAGAAATGCCGGACTCTTCCATCGTCACACCATACAGCACGTCGGTAACGGCCATGGTCGGCTTGCGATGAGTGATCATGATGAATTGTGTAGATTGCTGGAAGTCTCTTAACACATTCACGAACCGCCCAATGTTGGCATCATCCAGAGCAGCATCCACTTCATCCAATATACAGAATGGACTCGGACGACTCTTAAAGATAGACAACAACAAGGCAACCGCCGTCATGGTCTTTTCGCCACCGCTCAGCAGCGAGATACTTCTGAGCTCCTTACCCGGAGGACGCGCGACGACGTCAATGGCACACTCGAGGACGTCTTCCGGATCTTCCAGAATCAGATCACCTTCGCCACCGCCAAACAGCCTGCGAAACAAATCCCGAAAATGGCCTCGAATCGTCTCAAATGATTCAAGAAACATCCGACGACTCTCAAGGTTGATCTTTCGGACAATATCTCGCAGAGTATCTCTGGCTGCTTCCAGGTCCTTGAGTTGTGCGTGAAGGCGACCAAACCGAGTTTCAAGGTCGTTGAGGTTGTCGAGGCTCTCGGTGCTGACATGCCCAATTTTCTTAAGCTGCCGGCGCAATCGATCGACTCGTCGTTCAACTTCCGTGCGAAGTTCTGCATATGCCGCAGGATTGTCAAGAATCTTCTGTGCGTCACTATTCAGTGTTGCAGCCGCCCGGACTTCACCTGCGGCCGTTTGTTTTCTGGCAGACCCTGCGGGTGTCTCAGAGTCCGTTTCTGCATCCTCCGACTCTGCCGAGTCCTGGCGACTCAGCCAGACGGCGACTGCCGAACGACCTTCGGCGACGGCATCTTTGACGTCCATCTGAAATTCATCACGAATTCGTTCAGCCATTGTCTGCAGCTGATGATCGATTCCACGGATCTGCAGCTGCAGTTCGTGGTTGCGACTCTCCTGATTTCGGCAAATCTCCCGAATCTGTGATTCTGCTTTCGTCGCTTCATTTCTTCGAATTCGCAGGGAATTTCTGGCCTGGCTTCTGCTGTGGACTTCCAGCGACAGTTGTTCTTCGGCGATAAAAAGTTCCGCCATTTCCCCACCGGAATTCAATCTGGCCAGTGTGAGATCACGCTGTCGATCAACTGCGACATGAAGACGACGTTCGGCTTCCTGTTGCTGCAGCTTTCGCTGGTGAAGGTCTTCACGAACACGTTCGAGAGACTCCTGAAGTCCCAGAAGACGTTCCTCTGAACGGCTCAATTCCATATTCGCGCTCGTACGGTCACGCTCCAGTGCCTCGAGTTCCATTTGCCGCGTCAGCAGTTGTTGTTCAAGCTCCGCGATCTGTTCCTGTAGCTGCTGCAGGCGACGCTCACCAGCACTATGGGCAACTTCGGCCTCATCAATGTGCAGATTCAGGGTCAGGAGTTCGTTTTCGATGCTCGAAACCTGTTCACGAAGTCGATCGATCGCGGCGTTTCGGTCATTCAGAATACGTTGCTTTTCCTGCAGAACGGCTTCGACCGATCGCAGTTTTCTGGCTCGTTCATTTACCAATTGTCGAGCCGAGACAAGCTCCTCGTCAGTGGTTTGGATCGTTCCGCCAAGGTTCCGCAGGCGCAGTTCACGCTGAGCAATTTCATGTTCCACACGATGGAGCTCATTGCGAAGTCGGCGCAGTTCGCTCTTGCGGGACAAAACGGCGGATTCTCCTCGAACGGTTCCGGCATAAAGTGTTCCATCCGAATCAACAAGTTCGCCCTGCAAGGTAATAAATCTGCATCCACCTGCTGTTTCTTCGTGCATTCGCAGTGCATCTGAAAGAGTCTCTACGACCCAGGTGTCTGCCAGAATGTCGGCTGCAAGGTTAGGCAGGTGACGCGGAGATCGGGCGAGTCCGTCGGCACGTCCTACAATCCCTGGCCGTCCAAACAACAATGGCGATCTGTCGGATGGCTGCGAAAACACAGATCGAATAACAGGGCTATCTGTCCTCTGGTCAATCCATGTGACCTGGAGTGAATCGGGAAAGGCGAGAGAAGCAAAGGGTTCATGGAGAAAATCGGATTCGGAGTCCGATTTCGATCGTTCCGGACGGCTCCACCAACTGGACGAAAAATCGTCGTCTGCGCCCACGATTTCCGCCGGGCGAATCGTACCTTTTCCTCGTTTTTCGCCAGATTCTGTGGTTTTTCCTGAGACGCCCGTTGGGGATGCATCTTCAAGGGAAATGAATCCAACACGTCCTGTAATCCGACCACGTCCTGAGTTCAAATATTCGACAAATGGCTGGAGTTTTCGTACGACAAGCAGCTGAGCACGTCCGGAAAGCGCAACCTCCAGCAGTGCTGCATTATCCATATCCACATCAAGCAGATCGGCGATGCTGCCACAAATCAGATTCCAGGGTTCGCTGTCAGCTTCTTCAGCCCTGCGCAGAATCTCGCGAACGCCGATCCCGAAGCCTTCCTGCTTGTCCTCGAGGTCTTCAAGCACCGTCCTTCGAGCAATGAGCGCACTTCTCTGTTCTCGGAGTTCAGCGAGTGACTGCTGCGACACATTTTGTTCACTCAGCAGCTGCTCACGACTTCTAAGAAGATCATCCGCCACATTCTCTGACGTCTCATGTTCATGGATTGCTTCGCGCACCAGCTGTTGAGTTTCAATCAGTTCTGCACTCAGCTGATTGACAAGTTCATTCAACTGTCCCAGCTGCAGCTGAAATTCAGCATGCCGCCTCTGTGCATTATTTGCCTCGTTCCGATAGCTTCCAACAACCGAAGCCGCATCCGAACTGTCTCGCATCTGTTGAAGAAGCTGCTGTCTGGTCGAGTCGATATGAGTTCTTGACGCTGCAACAGCGGTTTGGAGTACCTGAAGCTGATCGTCACCGGAGATCAGTGAAGCCTTCTTCTTTTCAAACGACGTTTGCTCATGCAGCAATACCTGCTGCATGTGAACTTCTTCCGCCTCGGCCTCACTGACACGATTGTTCATCAGCGTCTGCTGACGCAGCAGTCTCTGGACATCCGACGTTAATTCATGTTCTCGAGCCACCAGATGCCGGATCGTGGATTCCAGACTGGCGATACGGCTGCGTTGTTCTGCTCGAGTCCGTTCTACTTCTCTGAGTTCATCATCGACTTCGGCAAGGGCGGCGTCAGCAGCAGCAAGTTGCTGTTCTGCTGCCACCTGCTTTTCTCGAAGTGTTTCAAGTTCTGACGTGGAGACCTGCAGCTGTTGCTGTAACGTCGTCCGCTGCACGGATTCCCTGCGAAAATCATCAGCCGCAAGACCCACCCATAGTTGTTCCAGCTCTGTTGAGACTTCCCGAAACCGAGCTGCTCGCTGTGCCTGTGAACGAATATTGCTGACCTGTGAGTCAACCTCGTCAACGATGTCCGTGAGTCGCAGGAGGTTCTGTTCGACTCGCTCCAGTCTGCGAAGCGCCTCGGTCCGGCGTGACTTGAATCTGCTGATCCCTGCGGCTTCTTCAAAGATCAATCGGCGGTTTGCGGCGTTCGACTGCAGAATCTGATCGACTCGTCCCTGCTCAATGATGCAGTAAGCGGCCGCTCCCGCTCCCGTGCCGACGAACAGATCACGTACATCTTTCAGTCGAGCCGAATTTCTGTTGACCAGATATTCAGAGTCTCCAGTCTGCCACAGTCTTCGTCCGACCGAGACTTCATCCAGTTCCAGCGGAAGGAATCTCGATCGATTGTCGAACACCAGTGTCGCTTCGGCGAACTGCGCGCCGGTTCGGCTGGCGGAACCGTTAAAGATAACGTCCGTCATTTCTTTTCCGCGAAGACTCTTTGCGCTCTGGTCCCCAAGAATCCACTTGATGGAGTCCACAACGTTGCTCTTGCCGCTTCCATTGGGGCCAACAACCCCGGTGATTCCGGCAGAGAATTCAAAGATGGTCTTGTCGGCAAAGCTTTTGAAGCCGAAAAGTTCCAGCGACTTCAACATCGATCAGATCCCGTCATTTCTTTCCCAGCGGACTTGTGAAGAAACTCTTCACTTTTGTTCCGAACCCAGGTTTCTCGGTTTCTTCGGTGTTGGCAGAATCACTTCCTGCCTCATCGTCAGATGCCGGTTCTTCGGCTGTCTGCGAATCAGTCTTCCTGTCAGATCCCGATTCAGTTTCAGATCCCGATTCAGCTTCAGATGTCGATTCAGTGTCGGCTTCAGCTTTCGATCCAGATCCCGACTCAGATTCGGACTTCGGTTCCTTCGAGTCGTCTTTTGGTGCCTGTTCTTCGTCTGAGGTCTCAAACTTCAGAGAAGATAACTTTTCATCGGACTGCTGCTGGCGAAGTTCTTCTTCATCGAGTCGATCAAAGAGAGTCGGCACCATTGCTTCGCTGCCAATCTTCTTTGAAGAAGCATCTTCTGCATTTTCGCCCGGAGTTCCTCGAAGATACAGACGTCCAGCCTGTGGCAGCGAATCGATACCAAAAGTGCCCTGAAGGTTATGCTGTTGTTCGGCTTCAATCATCATCTGTGCGATATCCGGATAGGACGCCCCAAGTTCACCGGCCGCTCTGATAATGTCGCTCAACTTGTTTGAGACTTCGCGACGAACGGGTTCATCCTGATTCAATTCATATTTGGAAATGACAACCGTGTGATTTCCTGCTTCGCCGATCATTCGCATATTGCGGCCGATATTGAGAATCGCTGGCAGTCGTACGGCCTGATCAACGCCAAACAGGACGACTTCCGGAGCTCTTCTGCGAGTGACGTGAGACATTGGCTCACCCTGTGATTCAATCAAATAGAGCTGAAAGCGGCCTTCGAAATCGATTTTATGGAGAGATGGATCGTGGGGATCCAGTTCCTGAAGTGCACGGAAGGCACCGTATCGGGTTTCCAGCTCTTTGGAACTCATCAGTTCTCGAAGAGCCATTACTGAATCCGCATCATCCACAACCGACATTGCTGCCAGTGCGTATGCTCTGAACGCCGGCTGTTCGCGGACCGCCTTTTTCATCACCTCAAGCCCGCTGGGGTCCCCGAGATAAGCGAGAGACTGAGCTGCCTGAAACTGGACTTCAAAGTCATCCGTTGCGAGGGCGTCTTTCAGGAACGGTATCCCGGCTTCTCCGATGGCCTCAAGCTGTAGTGCTGCCTGCTGCGAGGTTGCCGGATCCATCACATCTTCTGCCAGCTTCTCCATTCGCATTCGGCGAGCAACATCATTTTCATTGAAGGCGATGCTTCGAATCACCTGCTGATACCGAGGGAAGTTGTTTCGATAGGTCGGATGCATCTTGAGAGTCATCATGGCATCGTCTTTGGCCTCTGCCAGAGCGACTCTTTGTCCAAATCGATTGTAGTGGTTAAATCGGCCTGAAACTGCATTGGCAACACGTTTGCTGTTTCGGACTCCGCGTTTCTCTTTTCGCAGGACCATACTCAGGTCTCGATTGGTTCTTGACATAGCACCACCTGGAATGCTGCCGCGCATCAGGAGCGCCGGTGCCTCGGTTCTGTCATTGCTTGCTCCAAGAGCTGTCAGAATCGCTCCGGAAGCCACGCCGTACTCATGTCCTTTCAGAGTTCCGCGACCTTCCACAACCTGCTCTTCAAACAAACGGGTTTCCAGGAGCCAGCCGCCCTTGAGGCTTGTAGCCTTGCTGTTCGGTGGAATCGCGACTCGGACGTCAAACTTCTGGCCCTCACGGACCATTGCCGGCAAGAGGGCAGTAACGACGACGAGGGTTGTATTTCGCGACGCGAGAATCTGATTCGGGTTCTTGATGCCTCGCCGAGTCATCTCTTCGCGAAGTGCTGTTCGCAATGGTGACGGAGGCGGATCGTCTCCCGTGCCATCAAGACCTGTTACGAGTCCGACGCCTCGAAGGACTACCAGAGTATTTCCCTGAACACTGATGTATTCATTCAGCAGGGGAGTATCGGCTTTGTTTCCAAAGTCGTTGTCTTCTTCCTTCTTTGCAACCGACTTTTTGTCTTTCTTCCCTGGAAGGGACGGCATTTTCCCGGACATCCAGCCGGTTCCCGGCATGCTGAGCAGGCCCTGGGCACAGCCGCAGACAGTGATCAGGATGGAAAGACTGACCCACAATTTGAGTGGTAGTAATAGCCGAGTTTTCATGGCGCGGTTCCGTCCACGCAGTGTTTTCTTCAGTGCGGAGGGATGGTCCGCATGAACACTGGAAGGCTGAGTTGTCAGACAGGGAATTAGAAAGGAGATCTGAGGTGGGATGGAATCGTGTATCCGGAGAATTTTTTCGCCGGGATGAGGCGAAAACCCGTATTCCATTCTCCGGGTGTCGGATTCCTGTTGTTTGCCGGCGTTGTGAACACCTTCAAACTATTGGTGCAGTGAACACCATGTACGATGAGAGCGTTTAGAAAGTACGCTGATGACGCCTTGTCCGTCAACTCGATTCAGGTTCGTGTGAGGTTTCCGGCATGAATGAAGTTCACTCGGATGTGTGGCTTCGGCATATTGTGCCATCCGTTTCACGATGTCGGCACGAAGGTAAGCTCCGGACTTTCACTGCCCAGCAGACTTTGCCGACTTCAGCAGCGGCAGAATCTGCCGATCCATAGAATGCAGAAAACGTCCCGGAACTGTTGGCGATGCTGTTCGTTCTGCATCACTCACAGTTCCTGGGACGTTCGCTCAACAATCCGTTTCGGAATACTCTTCGATGTTTGAAAGGAGTTCGTTCAGATTCAATTGACTTCAGGGTTGATACCGCCCTGGTTGGTTCCAGCGAAGCCCGGGTTGGTTTTAGTGAAGATAGTTCTTCTCGCCACCACTCGTCGATGGGTCACAGACGATGATCGCATTGCAGTCACAGGTGTCAGGCTTGTCAGAGTACATCCCGCCGTTTGTTCGGGCTTTTACGCTGCCATGACTCTTGTAAGAGGCAAGGCCACTCGTGACATAACTTTGATCAAGGTTTCCGATGGCATCTCCAAGGTCGCTCAGTTCACCGACGACGGCACACTGCAGCTCCACCAGACCAACGATCATTCCAATCACCAGAATTGTCCCAATCAGCACAAGTTCTGCTGACAATACAACGCCCGCTTCATCATTCCAGATCGACTTCAACATTGAAAAACCCTCTGCAAGATACTTTTCATTCGGATGTTTGAGCAATACCTCCGAGATAAGCAGGCTTTGTGCCATTTGAGGAATTTCCATCTGTGGTTTTTCGTCATCAATCACAGCACATGCGGGCTTTTTCTCGTGATTCAACTGCCTTGCCGGTTCGGAACCGGGTTCGCCGGTAGTCCGCATGTTGAACAGATGCAGCAACACTTTGCGTCAATACGAAACACGGCTTTACACCTCGTCATTCATTCCCTTGACACTTACTCTCGGCGAATTGTTGCGAATTCACCTCAGACTCTGGACAATCATTGAAGATCTGTCCCTCCTGAATCACCCTGCCAAAAATACACGGAAACGCACAATGCTCATCCGGATCGCCTTCCTAATGCTTCCTGCGTTTCTGAGCGAAGTGTGTCTACACGTCGTATCCGCTGACGAAATTCCAACGCCCCCCTCCGTCCGCGATCACAATGCAGCGGTCGATTTCTTTGAGTCAAAGATCCGCCCTGTTCTGATTCAGTCATGTTATGAATGCCACAATTCGAACGGAGCTGCAGAGGGGGGACTGGCGGTGGACTTCAGGGACGGATTTCTGAAAGGCGGTGCGAGTGGCGCCGTCATCGTGCCAGGTGACTCGCAGAACAGTCGACTCATTCCAATTCTGCGGCACGAAATTGAAGGCCTGAAAATGCCCGACGGTGGTCCTCGACTTACGGATGCCGTCATTAATGATTTTGTAAAGTGGATTGATCTCGGTGCTTACGACCCCAGAGAGACACCGCCCACTAAAGAAGAGCTTGAAAAGCTCACTTCATGGGACGCCGTATTTCAGGAACGAAAACAGTGGTGGAGTTTTCAGCCGATATCGAATGCCCCGGTCCCGGATTTATCTGTTGATGCTGCGCTGTCGTCCATTGATCGATTTGTCTATGCACAACTGCAGCCACAGGGACTGAAATTCAACCCGCCAGCGGAGTCAGACGTACTTGTGCGTCGGCTGTTTCTGGTTCTCACTGGTATGCCGCCTGCACCTGATCAGATACTGCACTGGGCTGCAAGGATTGAAAGCGATCGAGCAAATCCTCGAGATCAGCAGGTGGCAGTTAGTGAACTCGTTGATCATCTTCTTCAGTCACCTCAGTTCGGTGAACGGTGGGCAAGGCACTGGATGGACTGGATTCGCTATGCCGACTCTCATGGATCTGAAGGCGATCCCGTGATCGATAACGCGTGGCACTATCGGGATTACCTGATTCGAGCTCTGAACAGCGATGTTCCTGTCAACCAGTTGATTCGGGAGCATGTTGCTGGCGACCTGCTGAATGAACCTCGAGTCAACAATCAACTCGGCATCAGCGAATCGGCGATCGGGACCGCCCACTGGCGAATGGTCTTCCATGGATTCGCTCCGACCGATGCACTGGATGAACGTGTACGTTTCACCGACGACCAGATGAATGCCTTTTCGAAGGCCTTTCTCGGGATCACTCTGTCATGTGCTCGGTGCCACGATCATAAGTTTGATGCAATCAGCCAAAAAGACTATTACGCGATCTATGGAATTCTCGACTCCTGTCGTCCTGCCCGAACAATTATCGACCTGCCCGATCGTCTGAATCAGCATCGAGAACGACTCACACAGCTTAGAACTGAGATTCGGGACTCCGTGGCAGACGCCTGGCTGGCGAATTGCGAAACACTAAAAGCAGATCTTGCGTCTCCGAAGGGAGTATCCTTTTCGGCTGGATCAGATGCCGTAACGAATTCCGTTCTTCAGGACTTTATTGCCGCACATTCTGAGAACCCGAAATCTGACGAGTTTGCTGACTGGTGGAGAAAGCGACAACACCGGGCGGTGCACTCAACCGCTGGCCGACAGTTGTTTCCTGTCAATGGCGGTGATTCACGTCTCGCCTGGTACATGAATGGTCAACCGTGTTTGCCGGACACCATCCCGGCGACGTACACGATTGACCTCACAGGACCCGCAGTCGTTGACCGGATCCTGCCGATCGGAATGTACTCCCATTTGATTTCGACCAAAGATCCAGCGAGGCTTACGTCGTCGGACATTCTCCTGGACGCTGAATACGAAGTCTGGGTCGAAGCTATGGGCGACGCTGGTGCAACCGTTCGTTATGTGGTGCAGAACTATCCGCGAAACGGGACAGTCTACCCCGTCAGCAGACTCACTCCCGAATGGAGCTGGCATCGATTTGATGTCAGCTACTGGATGGGCGATACGATCCACATTGAATTGTCCAATGGCAAAGATGCTCCTCTATTAGTTGATAACAGTGATCGATCATGGTTTGGGGTTCGGAAGGTACTCCTTGTTCCAAAAGGGACTCCGGCGATCACTTCGGATTCGAAAAAGCATCTCGAAGCTTTTCATAGTGAGGCAGGTGATCGTGAAATTCGATCCATCGCGGAGCTTGCCACCGTATTCGCTGAATCGCTGAAATCCAGCATTAACTCCTGGAGGACGGGTCAGGCAACCGATGCTCAGGTGGAGTTTCTTCAGTCCTGTATGCTTGAGGGACTCATTCCAAATGATGTTCAGGCGATACCTGGAATCGCTATTGCAGTCGATGAATTTCGCCGTTTGGAAGCAGAAGTGATCGTCCCGACGCGTGTTCCGGGAATTGAGGAAACTGTTGGTCGCGACCATCCGCTCTATGTGCGGGGGAATCACAAGCAGCCTGCTGAAATCGTTCCTCGGCGGTTCCTCGAAGCGATCAGCCCTGCACCGTACACGACTCATGAGAGTGGTCGAAGGCAACTCGCTGAGGATTTGGTCTCTCAGCAGAATCCACTCACACGTCGAGTCATGGTGAACCGGCTGTGGCATCATCTGTTTGGGCACGGCATTGTCAGGACTCCGGATAATCTTGGACGAATGGGGCAACTGCCCTCGCATCCGGAACTCCTGGACTGGCTGGCTCGTGATTTTGAAACCCGGGGCTGGTCGATTAAGTCGATGATTCGAGAGATCGTACTTAGTCGCACATGGCAACAGAGTTCCGTGCCGACACCGGAAGCAATGGCCGTTGATCCTGACAACAAACTGTTTTCTCACTATCCGGTTCGCAGGCTTGAGGGGGAAGCGATTCGGGACAGTTTGCTGTTCGCGTCAGGTGTCATCGACACATCGATGTATGGTCCGCCAGTGCCTGGGGCCTCCAGACGCCGCGGGGTCTATGTTGAAGTTCGCCGAAACGCGCTGGACCCGTTTCTGCGAGCATTTGACTTTCCGGAGCCGTTCAGTGCTGCAGGACGAAGAGACGAAACCAATGTGCCAGCACAGTCGTTAACCATGATGAACGATCCTGCGATCTCCGGCCTCGCGAATCAGCTTGCCTCTCAGCTGCTCAATGATTCATCTCTGGTTGATGATCAAAGTCGTGTGACTCAGTTGTATTTGCGAATACTGTCTCGGACTCCGAAAGACTATGAGGTGGAAGCCGCGCTGTCCTATCTAGACGATGGCGAACGATTGCTGGAAAAGCTGGCCAACGACAAACGAGACTTCATCAGACTAAGAGATCAGATCGAACTTCAGCTGAAGGAGATCATTGAGCCAGCACGTGAACAGCTGCTGATATCCCTGAAGAACGACAACAACGTTCGAACCGATCAGAACATTGTTCCCAGAGCTTTGGCGGAATGGAAATTTGATGGCAACAGCAATGACACACATGGTCTCTTTGATCTCAGGCTTGAGGGAGGAGCAAGGCTGGAAAACGGTTCACTGGTCCTGAATGGACAGCAGGCATTTGCGGTTTCGCCTCCGCTGAAGAAACCGCTTCGTGAGAAGACTCTGGAAGCATGGGTGACGCTGAATAGTCTCGATCAGCAGGGAGGTGGTGTGTTGGCAGTTCAGTCGGCTGATGGAACTTACTTCGACTCAATTGTTTTTGGCGAACAGCAGTCCGGCCATTGGTTAGCGGGAAGTAATTTCTTTGAACGTACCCAGTCATTCGCCGGAACACCGGAAACCGAAGCGATATCCAATCCGGTGCATTTCGTGATTGTCTATGACAAGGACGGAACGATTCGCGGCTATCGGAATGGAGTTTCGTACGGTAAGCCTTATCAAAGTCCTGGGCTGAGAGAATTTCCGGCTGAACACTCTGTGATCGCCCTGGGAGTCAGACATTTTCCACCAGGCGGCAATCGAATGCTGAACGGACAAATTCTGGAAGCACGCGTCTATGAGAAGGCATTGACTCCGGAACAAGTCATCGCGGTTTGGAGGAACGATCCGGTCTTTGTGACACTGGATCAAGTCCTTGGCTCGATTTCAGCCGAAACTCGGCGCAACTACGATGAGCTCCAAAGCCAGCTCAGAACTGTGAAGACTTCTCTGGGATCCATGCAGGGTGTTCCCGAAAATCCTTCAAGATCGCTCATCTGGAGTGACCTCGCACATTCGCTATTCTGCATGAAAGAATTCGTGTACCTGAGATAGCTTTGAGTTCGGAGCTCACATAGTCAAAATCCGCGAAACCGACAAAAACGACGGACAAAATATGGGTAAATGGGGAATTCCGGAGAAGGCTTGAGAAGATTGGGTCGCTGGAACTAAACTACCGCGTGAGAGACGGATCCCCATTCGGTTGAAGGAGAGGCAGGAGTGCGATTTCGTTCCAAGGGACGACCACGAGGAATTATGCAGCCGCGTGATCAGCGCCGGCTCACTCTGGCTATCTTCGGGGTGGGAATTCTGGCAGTGTTGATCAGTACAGGAAGCAGGAGTGGTTTTTGGTCACGCATTCTTCCTGAGCCGAAGCCTCCGGTCGATAATCGTCAGGCAGATGCTGTGAGTGAAGCGTTGCTGGGGCGAGCTGCCAAGGAGGCTGGGGAACCGACGATTGTTCCCAACGAAACCGAAGATCGAAAACCTGTTGACCTGAAAAGTATGGTAGACCGAGAGGCGGCAGCCCGTCTGGAGCGATTCAAGAACCGGTTTGCGCAACCTGAATTGGAAGAGAATGAGAGAAAACTGCCGCCGGAAATGCTGCGATTGATTCGCGACGACACTCTTGGGATCCCTTCGACGGAGTCGGAAGTCTACTTTGCAGCGATTCGTATGGCTGAAAAGGTCGGCCAGAACCGCAATACAACATACGATGAGGGTGACTATGCTGTCTTCCAGGAAACCCCCGACCACTGTCGCGGGCGAGTCTGGAAACTCCGTGGGCAACTTCGACAGTTGAATCGAGTGCCAGGGGATGCCGCGTTATTTGGCGTCTCAACCGTGTATGACGCATGGATCTCTTTGCCGGAGTCTGCTGGAGGGCTGATCCACGTGCATACGATATCTGCCGACCCTGGCCTGCCGATTGTGGCAAGCACTGGTTCGAATCCGCCAACGGTTGAACTGACTGGAATTTTCTTTAAGCGAGAATCGTATTTTCGAGTGGGCAAAGACGGGAATGGTGCACTCGGTTCTGCACCGCTGATCCTTGCCGGTCGACTGACACACGTTGTTCCGAAAGCTGCGAGTCGAGGACGTGCAGAGCAACTGACTCCGTGGCTGGGTTGGCTGCTTGCGATTGTTGGTGTCGGCGTTTTCGGAGCGCTCTGGCAGTTTCGGTATAGCGACCTGGCGTTTCGTCATACTCGAGCGCATCACTGGACTTCAACGGCCGCAGTTGCGACATTCGATGGCGTTGAAGCCGTGACAATTCAGGAGTCACTGCGAAGGCTTGCAGAAGCGAGTCCCGATGTTGAGCCCTCATCCGAACGCCGGTAGGCCGAGGTCCGCCTTCCTCGATGATTCTGCAGTCTCTTCAAAGTCCAGTTAACGGAACTCATGCACGGAACCCCTACGATGAACTACTCTCTGCCGGCCGATCGCAGTCCCGGGATCGGTTGTGTGGGTGCCGGGTTCATCATGGCTGACTGTCATCTTGTCGCGTATCGTCAACACGGTTTGAATCCGGTGGCGATCACATCGCGGACGCTGGACCGAGCTCGCGAGGTTGCACAGCGACATAACATCGCTTCCGTTTGCTCCACGATTGAAGAGCTCGTCGAACACCCTGAAGTCGAGATTCTTGATGTTGCAGTTCCCCCTGATTGCCAGCTGGGAGTGATTCGGAAGGCTCTGGAAGCCAGGCATCATCTTCGAGCGATTCTTGCGCAAAAGCCGTTGGGAACCAGCTATTCTGAAGCACTTCGGATCGTTGAACTCTGTGAAGCAGCCGGTGTACAGCTCGCCGTTAATCAGAATATGCGGTTTGATCCATCGATTCGTGGCTGTCAGAAACTTATTCGTGAAGGGCGTTTGGGAAAGCCTGTCTTTGCATCGATTGATATGCGGGCGGTTCCTCACTGGATGCCATGGCAGAAGCGACTTGGATGGGTCACGCTGCGCATTATGAGTATCCACCATCTTGATACATTTCGATACTGGCTGGGTGAACCGGAACGAGTGTTCGCGAGCGTATCTCCTGATCCTCGAACTCTGAAGGAGTTTGAGCATGAAGATGGAATCGCACTCTACATACTTGAGTTTCCGGAAAACGTGCGTGCATCTGCCTGGGATGATGTCTGGGCAGGACCAGTTCGGGAAGGAGCAGGGACAGACATTGGCATTCGCTGGCGCATGGAAGGAACCGAAGGCATTGCTGTCGGTACCATCGGCTGGCCAGGATATCCGGAACGCGTTCCAAGCACACTCAGATATTCCACAATTCACGATGCGGGGCAGTGGCACGAACCCGCTGATTCTCAGGGGGTCTGGTTCCCGGATGCATTTATCGGGCCAATGGCGGAACTCCTGATTGCGCTCGAATCCGGCGACGGAACTGTTCCCAGTGGTCGAGACAATCTGAAGACAATGGCACTTGTGGATGCCTGCTATCGATCGGCGAGAGAACATCGGGCAATCGCACCCGGAGAGATCATTCTCACGTAAGTTCTCTGGCCCTCAATGCCAACTCTTCCACAGCAATCGCCGACTGCTGAAGTCCACCTGACTGCAGCCTTGCTGAAATCTCTGACGCGCTTTGTGAAAATCGAGGAATCGTCAGCAGTTTGTTCAGACGATCTGACAGGTTCGATTTTGTGAACTTCCGAACGGGCAGTGAGAAACCGGAATCCAGATTCTCCAGACGCGCGGCGTTATCGAACTGATCATGAGCCAGTGGCATCACGATCTGAGGAATTCCAGCAGCGAAACCCTGAGACATCGACCCGATTCCTCCATGATGCACAAACACGCTTGCCCGTGGCAGAAGCTGACTGAACGGAGCATACTCGCAGTGGAACGCCCACGAAGGCAGCGGTGCGGCAGGCAACTGTTCGGGAAATTCTGTCACAAGGACGCAACGAATCCCGAGAGTCTCGCAGGCTTCGAGAGCTGTTTTGAAAAACTGAGCGGCATGAACGTTGGTAGACCCTGCTGTAAAGACAACCGGCGCGGGTCCATGCGAAAGAAATTGGTCCAGAGCGTCCGGGAGTTCAGTATGCTTCTGATAGTTCCAGAGTGGGAAATCTGTTTGAACCAGTGGGCGAGGCCAGTCTGCCTGAGGTTTGGCAAACCATTCCGGGAACATACACACAACACCTGAGGGCGAATGCCAGCGTTCGGTGATTCTGGTGACAGGGCCGAGTCCCAACTCGGTACGCCAGGAATTCAGGAACGGGCAGGCGATCGGGTCGATTACAAACCGAGTGCCCATTCGGTAAATCAGGGTTCGAAGCCAGCGAGGACCGAAAATACCGGGAAATACGGGTGGCTCATGGCGGCTGAAGATCACCGTCGGCTGAAGATGGACTGTAATATTTGGGATTCGGTGTGTTTCCTGAGCAAACAGAGCTCCAAAGCTGAGACAATTGGAAACCGTCACGACATCCGGAGTGGATTCAGCTGCCTTGAGAACTTCGAGGTATTGTTGTTTGAGCGCCTTTTGTATCCAGCCGAAAATATGGCCGAAGGCTTTCGCAGGCTTCCATAGGTTTGGATGCCGGATGCACTCATTAAAACCTTCTCGACTCCCGACCGGAACAAATGGTACTCCGCAGGATGCAGCCAACTCTGAGTAGTACTCATTGGTGGCCAAAGTCACATGATGCCCATTTCGTTTGAGCTCTGCCGCCAGTCCCAGCATGGGGAAGACGTCACCGGAACTTCCAAAAGTTGTCAAAAAGAAATGCATGCTTTGTGGGATGTGTTTCATTGCATGAACCTTTATGACTGAGCCGTTTAACATCTGTCGTGATACAGAAAGAAATATGTCATTGGCTTGCTCATTTGAAAAGCGGCTTCAATAATCTGTATTCCTGCCCCATGCGAACTCCATCAGGAGAGCCCCTTGACCCCGCCCAAACGCGTCTTTGTTGCTGGTCTGTTTCATGAGACGCACACGTTCCTCGAGGGACGAACTCAATGGGAGGACTTTAAAGTCCTGCGGGGAGCTGAGATGCTGTCGGTTGCGGGCGACAGCTCGCCATTGGGTGGCGCTCTGGAGCGTGCAAAACAGTATCACTGGAACATCGTTCCTGGACTTATGGCAGCCGCACATCCAAGCGCCATGGTGACCGATCAGGCATTTTCTGAATACTGGGCCGGTTTCTCATCGGCGATCAGAACCGCTCAGCAGGCCGGTCCGCTGGACGGGATCTTCCTGGTGCTGCATGGCGCAATGACATGTGAATCGATCAATGATGTTGAAGGTGAACTTCTGCGGCGATTGTCTGTCGAAACAGGCGGACTAAAGCTCCCTGTTTTCGGCGTCTATGATCTCCATGCCAATTTTTCAGAAGCGATGGCCACTGGTTCACATTGCCTGGTTGCTTATCGTCAGAATCCGCATGCAGACGCCCGTGAATCTTCGGTCCGAGCAATCGATCTGATGCAGAAGTGTTTCACCACTGGGCAGTTGCCGCGGACCTATCTGGCTCAGCCACCGATCGTCTGGCCCCCGACCGGCACCGGTACTGCAGTTGACCCCATGAAGTCACTGCTTGAAATGGCGAGGTCACTTCAGGTTGCTGATGAGAATGTCTGGGAAGTGAATGTCAATGCAGGGTTTGCATTTGCAGATACTCCGGATACGGGAGTCAGTTTCTGTGTGGTGACGACAGGAACTGAGATTGCGGCACGGGAGCTGCTCTCAAGACTCACCGATCGATGTCTTGAACTTGCCGAGGTTGGTAATACTCAGGAACGCCCCGTCGATGAAGTGCTTTCCGAACTGGATCCGGAACCTAAAGGTCTGACAGTTCTTGTTGAGCCATCTGACAATATTGGAGGTGGGGCACCAGGAGACTGTACCGGTTTGCTGCGATCCATGTTGAAATATGGTTTAAGGAATTCAGCCGTTTGTCTGTGGGATCCCGATGCCGTCAGTCGCCTGGCATCATGCAGTCGCGGAGACGTGGTTGAGTTGAGCCTTGGAGGGAAAGGTAGCCAACTGGATCCCGGGCCATTGTTGCTCCATGTGACATTTTCTCATCGCTTTGAAGGTCTGTTTGAACTTGCGGACAAGCAAAGTCATCTGGCTTCAATGGTCGGTGATCGATTTGACATGGGACCATGCGCTGTAGTTCAGGCAGACGGAATTACGATTTTGCTGACAACAATCCGCACACCGCCGATGGATCTGGGTCAGTGGATGCACGCCGGTTTCGATCCTTCCAGGTTTTCGTATGTTGGTGTGAAGGCGGCCGTTGCACATCGCAAAGCCTGGGATCCGATTTCACGAGGAAACCTGTGGGTTGGGACCTCGGGGCCCTGTTCGAGTAATCTCCGAGAGTTTCCGTTTACTCGCATACGCCGTCCGATTTATCCACTGGATTCAATTGCATCGTCCACGACACAGGGCTGGTTCAGGATTCAGAATGAAAGTGAAATTGCTTCACCTGCGATTCTGGTCTACCCGGATCGTATCGAAGCAAATTTGCGGCAGATGATTGAGCTGGCGGGTGGGACAGACCACCTGCGCCCGCACGTGAAGACCCACAAAATGCCGCAGATCATCGCTATGAAACGGCGGTTGGGGATTTCGAAGTTCAAGACAGCCACGATTGCCGAAGCCGAAATGACGGCAACAGCTGGCGGTGAAGACGTAATGCTCGCTTACCAGCCAGTTGGTCCCGGTATTCATCGACTGATCGCACTGATTCAGGCATTTCCTCAGACACGCTTCACGGCACTTGTGGATGATTCTGATAACCTTCGGCAGATCGCTGCTGCGGCTGAATTGGCAAAGGTAACAGTTCGTTTGTTTGTCGACCTGAACGTCGGGATGAATCGTACAGGGATCGCCCCAGGCAACGCAGCAGAACTCTATCGACAACTTTGTCGGACTCCCGGCGTGCAGCCCGCTGGACTTCACGCATACGATGGTCATCTGCACAATACGGACATGCAGCAATTGCAACATTCTGTCAGTCAGGCCTTTCAGCCGGTCTGGGACTTGCGAGAAGTGCTTCGCGCCGACGGTTTACCCGTACCTGTCGTTGTCGCAAGCGGGACACCGACATTCCGACTGCTTGCTGAACGCGGCGATGTCGAAGTGGGTTGCGGGACGACAGTACTTTGGGATTTCGGACAGCCAGCCGTATGTCCGGATCTCAGGTTTTTGAATGCCGCAGTGCTGTTGACTCGAGTCATCAGTAAGCCGGCATCCGATCGGCTGTGTCTGGATCTCGGACATAAGGCGGTTGCCGCAGAGATGCCTCAGCCTCGAGTTCGACTGTTTGGTCTTGAAGATGCCGCCATTGTGCTGCAGAGCGAAGAGCATCTTGTGGTTCAGACAGATCGTGCATGGCGATATCGCGTGGGTGATGTGATCTACGGAATTCCTCGGCATATTTGTCCAACGGTTGCTCTTCATCAGTCTGTTCATGTTGTACGGGATGGAGCGGTTGCGGAGCAGTGGCCGGTTGTGGCTCGAGCAAGAAAGCTGACAATATGAGTGATGAACGGCGGCAGCCAGAATCAGAGCCTTCGCGTCAGGCTTCTCCATATGTCAGCCCTCCGCATTCGGCCGAACATCCGACGAAGGTTCGATACTTTATCATTGGCGTCAGCGTGTTGATGGCGTTCAGTCTGTATCTGAATCGAGTGTGTCTTGGGGAGATCGTCAAGACGGATCAATTCCTCAACGACGTGAAGCTCTCCAAAGACGAGATCGGCCGAATTCTCGGGGCTTTCTTCTTTACGTATGCACTGTTTCAGGTACCGGCGGGGTGGGTGAGTGACCGCTTTGGTGCGAGGCGTATGCTGGCGGGCTACATTCTCGTCTGGAGTTTGCTCACAGGACTAACTGGTTTAATGAGCAGCAGTCTTGGGTTGTTGTTGGCGAGACTGATTTTTGGTGTTGCTCAGGCGGGCGCATATCCAACAAGTGCAGCCATCGTACGTCGTTGGGTCGGAGCGAATCATCGCGGGCGAGCAAGTTCGTTGGTCTCATTTGGTGGCCGCAGCGGCGGGATGGTTGCGCCGACTCTGACAGCATTGTGCGTAATTTATCTCGGAGGCTGGAGACAGACCCTGTGGCTCTATGGGATCTTTGGAGTGGCGATCGCTGCACTGTACTGGTGGGTTGTGCGAGAACGACCTTCAGAACATCCTCGGTGTAATCAGGCTGAGCGAGACTTAATTGGCAGGCCTGTCGATGACCGTCCCCCTGAGCTTTCGGAAATCCTCCCGATGCTGAAAGCCTGTTGTCTTAGTACCAGTCTCTGGCTGAACTCAGTCGCTCAGTTCTGCGTCAATGTTGGCTGGGCGTTCCTGATTACCTGGCTTCCCACATACCTCAAAGAGTCCAAAGGTGTCAGTGATCGTGACGGAGCGATTATGGTCTCAATTGTATTGGCTCAGGGAATGCTGGGGCAGCTATTGGGTGGGGTTGCGACGGACTGGAGTGTCAGAACATTCGGCCTTCGCCGAGGAAGAATCCTGCCAATCAGTTGCGCATGCATGATCGCCGGGATCGCCTACATAAGTTGTCTCGGGATTGACTCAGTATGGGGCGTCGTCGGTTGTTGCGCCGTCGTATCACTCATGACAGACGTCGGCAACCCATCAATTTGGGCATTTATGCAGGACGTTGGCGGGAGAAATACAGCCGCAATCCATGGGTGGGCAAATATGTGGGGAAACTTCGGCGCAGCCCTCAGCTCGATTATGGTACCGTGGCTGATGAAACTGGGTGAAGGTACTGCCGAACAGGAAGGAATGGGGAATGGGCTGGTGTTTATCGCCTGTGGAGGAGCTTTCTTCCTTGCCGGATTTGCGGCCCTCGGCATGGATGCGACTCGACCTCTCACCGTCGTTCAGCGCCCGATCGGCACCGAAAAGAAGTGAGCAGGCTTACGATCAGCAGATTGCTGATCAACCCTTCTTCTCTTCTGTGTTTTCCCGCTTAATCGCTTCATAGACTTCTTCACGGTGTACGGTCACATCGCGGGGTGCTTCAATCCCCAACCGCACTTTATCGCCGCGAATTTCGATTACCATCAATGTGATGGAATCGCCAATGACAATCTTTTCGTCTTTTTTTCGGCTGAGTACTAGCATGTCCAGTCCCTGGTCAATCTTTCATCGTGAACGATTGCCGCCCGACCCATTTAGTCTCTGACCTGCCACAATACGCAGGACAGCCCGGGCAAGCTGTTATCGAAATTTTCTATCCGTCGACGCCGAGCGTCCTCCGGCATTTCAACGTAGTTCAGTTTCGTCAACAGTCACGAGTTTTCTGCAAGATTTGCCGTAGCATGGACCCTTTGTCGATGCTTTCTGCCGGTTTGTGCTGAGGAATCACGTTCTTCCGCTTGAAGATTGTTGGGTTGTGCCGGATATACGGTAAAATCCGAGCACTGTTCGGCAGAATCGAGGTTCCAAAAAACCGGTTCCGCTTGACTACTCATGAAGCGGATGCGCAATCGGAGGTAGATCCCGTTTCAAATCCCCACTCCATCACCCCAGTGTTCCACCGCAATGTTGCAATCCAGAAACAACTGCCCATATGTAGAGTGTCTGTTTCTGATGGATCAACAGCAAGCTGCATACGAATTGAGAATTTGCCTGCGCCAGAGTTCAGCATCTCAAACGTCCCACTAAGCTCTTGCAGAACCGTGCCTCGATTTCCAGAAACTGGACCTTCATAATCGAGGTACATCAGACGGTGATCATTGATACGTGCTGCTGGCACCAAAATTCCGGGATATGGACGCACCGAGAGTCGCCAGGTTGCGGCTGCCTCGCTGCCTTCCAGCAGAAAATCAAAGTGCAGCACGGGATGATCATGCTTCAGGATCGCAAACCGTCCTGACTTTAGTTCTTCCAGTTTCAGCAAAGTTGATTATTCTCCAGTCACTGAAACGAGGAAATTGTTATGGATTCTGAACCTGGCCGCTTCTTGATCCTTTGGACTGTCAGGGTCTCTGTTGGCCTGTATGCGATTGCTGTTCTGATGAAGATGCAACTCACGACTTCGCCAACCTCCGCCCGGTTATATCGGCTGGCGTGGCTATTGTCATGGTGTTTCTGTGTGATCCACGTGGTGTGTGCCTATCATTTTCAACATCATTGGGATCAGGCCGCGGCTTTGAAGCACACTGCGGAAATGACTCGCCGAGTTGTCGGGATTTACTGGAGCGGTGGCCTGTACGTAAATTATGTGTTTCTGACACTCTGGGGAGTTCAGAGCATGGTTCAACTGGTTCGCGATCGACCGTCTGGACGGGTGGAGGACCTGTCCATGCATGCTCTCGCCGCCTTTATGATGTTTAACGCCACTGCAGTGTTCGGCCCGGCGTGGTGGATTGCTGTTGTTGCTGCATATGGGCTGGTCATCGTGGTGCAGGTGTTCCGCGGGCGTGTCCAACGAAAAAAGCCGTCCTGAAGGGGACGGCTTTTGAGCGTTTCGCAGATGATCAATGAGATCACTGCGACCGTGCTTTCGGCACGCTATTGAAGCTTGTGACAACGTTTGCAGCGTTTACGGACGCCGATCAGGCAACCACACTTGCTACAGCGCTTGAGTTTCTTTGCAAGCTTGGCGCTGGTTCGAGGACGAAACACCATAATTCAAAACTCCCGGAATTCAGTTAATCCAACATCAATGGGGTGCGAAATCTAATCCGAAACGCCGAGTTCCACAATCGATTTTCTCGTGTGTTTTCGCTTTTCCCGCTGCGAGAATTCGACAGAATGTGAAAAAACAACGGTCTTACTCAGTACTTTTCCCTCGAATGGAAGAAACGGGAGTCTGCAATGAAGTACCTGTTGATATTGATGGCCGCGTCCCTGTTTGGTACCCGGATCAGTACTCCGCTGTTTGCTCAGGAGCCAAAACAGACGAGGGAGCAGAAAGTTCGAGGCGACAAGGAACGGGTCGAGAAGGAGGGGTTTTGGATCTATAATGACCTGCCGACGGCATTTCGAAAGGCAAAACAATCGGGCAAACCCATTCTGGTTGTGCTGCGGTGTTTGCCATGTGAAGAGTGCGTCAAACTGGATGATGACCTTGTGGATCGTGATCCTGTGATCCGACCTCTGCTGGAAAAATTTGTCTGCGTTCGTGTCGTCTCCACAAACGGATTGGATTTGTCCCTGTTTCAGTACGACACCGACCAGTCCTTCGCAGCCTTTATGTTGAATGCAGATCGTACGATTTATGGTCGATTCGGCACTCGTTCTCACCGAACTGAGTGGATCGGCGATGTTTCCCTGCCAGGACTTGCCGAAGCCCTCAAAGGTGCATTGGAACTTCATGCCACGTATCCGGCCGTTAAAGAATCACTCAAGGGAAAAACGGGTCCGGAACCCCTGTTCGCTCGCCCAGAGCTCTATCCGACTCTCCGGGAGAAGTACAAGAGCACAATCGATTACTCAGGTGATGTCGTCAAAAGCTGTATCCACTGCCATCAGATCGGGGATGCTCAGCGAGATTACTATCGGCATCGAAATGAACCCATTCCTGAGGAAGTTCTTTATCCCTACCCGCATCCCAAATCGATTGGGCTTGTGTTGGATGCGTCGAAACGAGCAACCGTTACTTCCGTTGCAGCGGAGTCTCTGGCATCACATGCCGGCATTCACGCTGGCGACCAAATCGTAACCATGAACGGTCAGCCAATGTTATCCATGGCGGATGTACAGTGGGTTCTGCATTCGGTTCCTGCTGATGGCGGTACCGTTCCCATCACCTATCGGCGGGATGAACAGACAATGGAAACCAGTCTGAAACTTCCTGAAGGCTGGAGACGGGCTGGAGATCTGTCCTGGCGTGCCAGTATCTGGGGACTTCGCAGAATGGCAACAGGTGGGCTCGTTCTGGAAAGTCTCGACGACAAGGAGCGACAGCAATTCTCGATCCCAGACAATGCGATGGCACTGAGAGTTCGATATGTGGGGCAATACGGGGAACATGCCGCGGGCAAGCAGGCAGGTTTTAAGGTCGATGATCTGATTGTTTCCGTGGATGATAGAACTGATCTGCTCACAGAAACTGCTTTCATATCATTTGCAGTTACGGAAAAGAAAGTCGGCGATGTGCTCAACGCGAAAGTCCGCCGCGGGGATGAAGTCCTTGACCTGAAAATCCCCATGCAAATGTAGGACGGGCATTCCTGCCCCGTCCCCCTCTGGTTCGAGTATTGCAACGGCGCAGGGATGTGCTCAAATGTAGGATGGGCATTCCTGCCCGTCCCTCTCTGGTTTGAGTATTGGAACGGCGCAGGGACGTGCTCGGGCAGGAATGCCCAAGCTACGACTTGTCCCTCTCTGGTTTGAGTATTGGAACGGCGCAGGGACGTGCTCAAATGTAGGATGGGCATTCCTGCCTGGTTATACCCCACAAGTCGGTTTTTGCGAAATTGGATGAACTGCGTCCTCAGTCTGGGAGGGCTGCGGTATCGCTATCCTTCCCACTGTCATGAAAATCAAGATGTGGGGTACAGCGAGGCATTCCTGCCCGTCCCTCTCTGGTTCGAGCACTGGAACGGCGCAGGGATGTGCTCGGGCAGGAATGCCCAAGCTACGACTTGTCCCTCTCTGGTTGGAGTATTGGAACGGCGCAGGGATGGCTCGGGCAGGAATGCCCAAGCTACGACTTGTCCCTCTCTGGTTCGAGTATTGGAACGGCGCAGGGACGTGCTCGGGCAGGAATGCCCAAGCTACGACTTGCTAGGGGAGGAACGGGAACAGTCGGCGGAGTTCGGCGTCTGAAGGTTGCTGGCCGTATTCGCAGATCTCGAAGACCTCAGCATACTTCACCGCTTTTCCGCGGTCATCACCGTACCATTTGAGAAGGGCGGAACGGTGAGTATCGGCTTCGGATGACTGCCGTCGATCCCAGCGTTCGCGTAGCCATGCTCTGCGGAGTTCCGGCTGAGAAGCGGGTGGTGCTTCTGCTGTTTGTTCTTCTGAGCCGAGTGCACCGCCTTCGAATGTTTGAGATTCGAGAGCAAGCAGAGCATCGACTTTCTTTTCAAAGACCTCATCAAGAGCTACAGCAATGTCGGCCTTGAACGGGTACGGTTTTTGAAACCGATCGCTGCTGTAGAGAAACAATGGGTTCTTTTTTAGTGGCGGGGTATCCGGGCAAAAAAACGGGACGGACACCATGTAAGCCGCGTCTTGTACAAGTACACCGACATAACGATGATCGGGATGATAGTCCCATGGGCGATGAGAGATGACAATATCTGCGTTCCACTCGCGAATGAGACGAGTGATCAGTTTGCGGTTTTCAAGAGAGGGGACAAGTTCACCATCGTGGATATCGAGTACCTGCGACTTGACACCCAGTCGATTGGCAACCTCGAGGGATTCTGCGGTGCGTCGTTTTGCAAGAGGTCCTCCAGCCATCTGCCAGTGTCCGATATCGCCATTTGTGACGGAAACAAGTTTGACTTCGTGTCCCATCGCAGCCCACAGGGCCGCCGTTCCGCCGCTTTTGTACTCGGCATCATCCGGGTGTGCACCAAAACAGATGATCCTGAGGGGCACCTTGGCCTTCGGCACGTCGTCGGCAAAAAGTCCGGCGAGGGGAGCGGTAAACAAGGCCAGCACTGTGAAAAGGCCTGTGGCGAGCTGTGGGAAGATTCGGGTCATGAGAGTTTCTCCGACAGAGAGAGTCATGAAAATCAGGTAGATGACACTGGAAGTGTGGCGAGTGAACCGGGGGTGTGCTAGATTGCCATCAACGATTCTGCTCGGGGATTTCTGAGGAATCCACCAACTTCCTGCAAACAGACCAACCCTCATCGTTTCTGCCGGAGAAAGATGCTGCGACAGCGTTTTAATGATGACGGGGTTGATTCAATTCTGGCGAAAGTTCAACTGTTATGAATGAGCGAGAACGAGGTGCCGCCGACTGGTTTCGTAAAGGAACTGAGGCGATGAATCACCAGAACTGGGATTATGCGGTGGAGTGCTTTGGTCGATGTGCACTGTTGGTTCCGGACAACGTGATGTACCGCCAGACTCGACATGGCTGCATTCGCAAGAAATACAACGACAATGGCTCAGGTGCGAAACTGGGTGGCGTCAAGCTGATGGGAGTTCGAGGGCGGATCAAAAAGGCTCGTCTTTCAAAAGACTGGAAGAACCTTGAGATCGCCGCCGAAGAAGGCCTTCTGACAAACCCCTGGGATGCAGCCCTGTTCTTTGATCTGGGCGAAGCCTGCATGGCACTCGAAAACTTCGACGTAGCCAAATATGCGCTTGGCAGAGCTGTTGACCTCGACAAAGAAAACGCCGAATACAATGAGGGCTTTGCTCGACTGCTTGAAGAACGTGGTGACCATCAGGGCGCGGCTGCATGCTGGCAAAGAATCCTCAAGAAGGACCCCGGCAGTACAAAGGCTCGAATGATGATCAACCGCCTTCAGGCGGAATCCGTGATGGATCGTGGTGGCTATGGCAAAGCGGAGTCCACCAAAGACGTTAAGGTCGAAACGCCTGCTCAAGCAAATGCCTACGAACAGGATCGTATTGCCAGAAAGGGTGGCGCACCGAAGGCGGATGCTCCTGGAGAGTCCGTAGAAGCGGACCTGCAGCATGCGATTCGAAAGGATCCGAAAAACGTCAATCACTATCTGAAGCTCGCCGATCACTATCGCGACCAGAGAGAACTTGGAAAGGCACAGGACCTGCTCAACCAGGCTCTCGAGGTTTCTAACAACAATGCTGATATCCGCGAACAGCTTGAAGACGTGCAGATCATGATGCTGAAGAAAGATCTCGCGGAAGCACGCGAACGTGCCGAAAAGAACCCAGGGAAAGAACGGATTGTCGAGAAAGCGAAAACTCTCGCGGAAGAGCTCATCACCAGGGAAATCGATGTATTTGCTCGCCGTATTGAACGTCACACAAATGACATGAGAATGCGGTTCGAACTGGCTGACCGTTATCGAGAGCGAAAGGAATGGGCCAAGGCGATTCCTCTGTATCAGCAGTCGGCAACAGATGTTCGACTCAAGGGTGATGCACTTGTCTGGCTTGGTGAGTGTTTCGTTCGCGACGGCAAGCTTGACCTCGGACGGCGGCAATTCGAGCGGGCGCTGGAGACCATCAATGTCAATGACAAACCAGATGCTTTCAAATTAGCTCACTACTGGCTGGGGCGTATCTACGAAAAAGCGAAACGTAACGAACAGGCCGAACAGCATTACAGCGAAATTCTCGCCCTTGACTACGACTACCGGGATGTTCTGAAACGTCTGAATGATCTTCAGGGTGATTCCGGTGAATCTGTCGAATAGCAGGGTTTTGTTTTTCGCAGTTTGCTACGGTTCGCGGTGACGTTCTCGAACCCAGAGTAGTGGCACAATCGATAACACCTGAAGTGCAGAGCAAAGCAGCAGAATACCTGGTACAGACATTTGCTCTGTCAGTCGGGCAGCCAGAAAGCTGCCAATTGTCGACGAGAAGTTCAGGATCGCCATGTATGCCGTGAACTGAGTTGCTGCCACCTGACTCCATGAGATGTTCATATAGAATGCAAACATTGCAACCGTGAGCATGGACAAGAGAAACTCCTGACCGCAAAGCAGGATTGCTGTCATCGATTGTGAGCTGAGCAATTCTTCCGAAAGGCCAAATGTCATCCAGAGAATTCCGATCAGAATTGATGCCGTGATGATCATTGTGCGGGGTGTTCGAAAGTCGCTCAACAATCCTCCAAGTACAGACCCGGCAAGTCCGAAAGCGACAGCAACACCACCGTTCAGCAGAGTATACTCTTCATTGGTCCAAACCCCTTTCTGAACCAGATGCACCACCAGAACGGCCGTCAGACAGCCGATTCCCAGCTTCGCAACAAATGCCAGAATCAATCCCAGCAGAGAGTCCCGATTCCAGAACGCCTTCCCGAGTTGCCAAAGCAATTGAAGGACTCGATCTACGGATGGAACCACCGGTCGTTCCGTTATTTCCGGGAGTGCTGCCGTCGATGTTGGCGAATCAGAGTCCTCTGTGGATTGATTGCGGAGAGATCCGGACGTTCGAAATGTTCCAGGAAAGAGTTGATCGCTCCTGCGTTCCCGAATAAATAGAGTAATCAGGATCAGGGAAACGAGTACGGCGGCCTGGCCGGCAAGCCCCGCATTCAGTCCATATCGAGATACCAGAAGGCCAAGCCCCGCGCCACCAAAGGCTGTGCCCGCGTAGTTCGATGCATACATGAATCCATTGACCCGTCCACGTTCTGCGACGGGCAAAATGTCGACAGCCAGTGCATCAGTGGCAACATCCAGCATCGAAATGAAGATGTTGGCAAGCAGGATGATCATGGCAATTGGAGAACGAAGCAACTGATCCACCAGTCCGGTGGTCTGTACTGCGGCTCCTTCGAGCGATCCCGGTTTGTCAGCCGCTGCGATGATACCGTCGGCACCTGCCCAAAAGGCGATGCTGACCAGAGAGACCACCGCGCCGAACTGGGCAAACAGGATCCACGGCCGTCTGCGTCCCATACCGGACCGCGAAAAGCCATCCATCACGGGGCCCCAGAGAAATTTGAACGACCATGGGAGTGTGGCGGTTCCGATGACCGGTCCGATTTCGTTTGTCGAATACCCCTTTGAGACCATCCAGGCAGCAAGCGTAACCGAGACAAATCCCCAGGGGATCCCCTGAGCAAAGTACAACCCGCACAGATAGGTGACTCTGAGCCAGCGGTGGTCGCTGAGTATCATGAAATGCGCCTCAATACAAACACGGTGTCACCGAGTTCATCATTCAGTTTGAGTGGCTGTGTCAGGTCGTACCAGAAGTCATAGACATCTACGAGCTCGAATTCCGGGACTCTCCTAAACAGCTGACGAATTTGATCGGCTCGATAGATTCGCAGGCGATGATCAGACCGGAGTCGCAGGTCCTTGTTCCCGTCGCGGACACGAAGACTAAATCGCACTGTCTCTTCTCTTGTTCGCCGGTCAAATGTCAATACTCGAACCGTTGTTGTGATCCTGATGCCTCGGAAGTTTGTAGTCCATCGCTCGCAATCCAGTTCCTCAGCGTCCGGCGGCAGGAGGTGCATCCCGAGGAGATAAAGTCCTCCGGGTCTGAGGCATGTCGCCACATGGCGAAGATGACTTGCGGCGTCAGCCTCTGTCAGGAGATGACGGAACGAATTCATAAAACAGTGAGCAACATCAAATGGGTCCGGCAGGCTGAATAGAGTCATGTCGGCCTCCAGAACCTGAGCACGGCTGGAGAGTTTTCGCTTTTGAAGTTGAGCAGACGCAAACTGAACAGACTTCGCATTCAAATCGAATCCCGTCACATCGTAGCCGCGTTGAGCCATTTCGATGACCTGACGACCGCCACCGCACGCCGGTTCGAGAATCCTTTTCAATGGGAAATCGCAGTATTTTCGGCATGCCTCTTCGATGAAGTCGGCCTCAGGTTGTGTTTCGTCCTGAAACGCAAGGTTCCAGTACCGAGGGAAATCATAGCTCATTGGGATTGACCGATTGTTGAGAAAGGACTTCCAGGACTTCGTCTGTACTTGCGGGGTCGACGGCACGGCACGACTCGGTCAGGATCGAGGCAAGTTCGGAAAGATCGTTACGCCATTCGACCGGGTCCATCTTTGGCGGCTCGATCTGAGAGAATTCACCGCATAGCAGAATCATTCTCAGGCAATGGCGAAACATCACGCCTTCCTGCTTTGTCAGATCGCGAGTTCGAACATATTTGTCGAAGTTCCCGCCAAATCGGAGTAACTCACCGACACACCACACACTGGTACTCTGCACGTCATCAATCGTCGGGAAGTCACTTTTGAACAGGGCCATCATCTTGTCTGCAAGCGTCAGTGGCGGAATTCGTTTTCCGGTCTCTTCATCGCGATAGCCGGTCAGTTCATCCTGAGTTACCAGACCTCTTGACATCACGCTGCGATCAAGAAACTCGGTTGCAAGTGGTCCGGGAGGCATTTGATCCGGGAACGGTACCCGCACTGCTCCAGCGACAGAACGAGGCATATCGAGGATCGCTTCCAGCAGCTGAAGACGCTCTTCGTAAGTTGCACGGTGCATATGCTCGGCAATGTAGAGTGCATAAACGGGATGAACACTTCGAAACGCGAAAATCATGGGCATCTGATCTGTTGCCATAGCCAGTCGCGGTTCATAGTCACGAAGCCATGTCCCGGCTGCTCCCACGCCACCGGTGGATGCGGCGTCAGATTTTTTCTCCACATCCGTCTTACGAGTCGTTGAAACACCTGACGTCCTGGCCTCTGCGATCATTCTTCCGAGCAATCCCGGTTTTGCCGTCGGACCATCGACTGCGTTCTGCTGGTCATCAATGGGAGCCTCGGAGTCAGTTGTGTCGATGGCTTCGGATGCCTGATCGAGTGTCGCAGATTCATCAGCTTCGGTGTCATTTTCAGAGCCAGCCCCTTCAATGCTGTCTTCATCAAGCACTCCGGTGCCGAACTCACTAAAATCATCGTGACGAGCTTCGGCGGAACTAAAGTCGTGAATCTCGCCCAGTTGCTCGTGCACAAAGATCGTATTCGCAGTCCAGCGAGATTGGCTGGCTGACCACGTGGTGCCATCTTTGGGGATCAGCGAAGCTGGAGTCGTTCCTGCCAGTCGCGACCCAAATACAAATGGTTTTCGATCTTTTTGATTGGTCAGATTCGGGGGAGGGTCCAGTGTGATCAGTCCGGCTGACTCCAGTGTGACCAGCATTCGCTTCAGATGCAGTTCCGCATCATCCTGCTCGACAGAATCGAGGAGTCTTCTGCGAACGACATCCGTCAGCGACTCAACGGTGCCTGACTTTCGAATAAAGAACGACAGCAACCGCCATGGAAAGCGACCTCGACTCGACAACTTGACGGGAGACGCTTCACGCAATAGCTGAAATTGTTTCTCACTCCAGTATTGCTGTCCTTCACGTCGCTTTGGCATCTTCTTCTTCAGGTTCTTTTTGGCGCGGATCAGCATCGGGTCACGCGTATCTTCAGGGATTGAGTCGTACTTTTCCTGCCATCGAACCAACTTAACGTCATCCTCGTGGGCCACAGCAAATACGTAGCCCTTGCTGTCAAACTGAGGTCGTCCGGCGCGACCAAACATCTGATGGGCAGAACTGGAGTCAATGAGCTTCATTCTTCCCGGCGGCCCTTTCAGGAGAGACGTCATGACAACAGAGCGTGCAGGAAGATTAATTCCGGCTGCCAGCGTTTCTGTACAAACACAGATGGACAACAGCTTCTTCTGAAACAGCTTTTCAATGGCTCGACGATAACGAGGAAGCAATCCCGCATGATGAATTCCGATACCGCGAATCAGCAGTTGTCGGAGTTTTCCGCCAGCTCCAACGGACCAGTCGATCTGATCCATTTCAGCGATCAGCGCCTTTTGTTGTCCATCTGCCAGGAGCCGTTTTCCTTTGAGTTGTTCCGCTACTGACCAGCATTCATTGCGATTGAAACAAAAAACCAGCGCCGGCGTATACCGACTGCTTTCCTCACCGTCAGCCATGATCTCCAGTTGGTCCGCGAGCATTTCGTCGCCAATCCAGCGAAAATCCAGAGGCACGCGACGTTCAGTGTTCTGCAGCAGCCTGAGCCGTCGCCCGTGTTGGCGATTGAGCCAGACCACGAAATCTGCCGCATTCCCAACTGTAGCGCTAATCAGCAAAACTCGACAGTGTTTCGGAAGCAGCGCCAGAGAAAGTTCCCAGACGATTCCGCGGTCGAGGTCATTAAAGCTGTGAAATTCGTCCATGACGACAGCGGAGACGTCATTGAACGAAAACTCCTCCGGAGACAACAATCGATTTAACAGAATCTCCGCAACAACAACCAGAATCGGAGCATTCGGGTTGACCTTGCGATTTCCCGTCACCAGTCCAACATGCTCTGCAGTGAACCCCCACCGGACGGCCGATTCCTGAAGTTCCTGAAACTTCTGATCCGTCAGTGCGATCAGCGGTGTTGTGTAGTATGCACGGCGACCGGTCACCAGCGCTTCGAACATTGCTGTTTCGGCCACGACCGTTTTTCCGGAACCTGTGGGTGCACAGACCATCAGGCCATCTTCACCTTCGAACCATGCATAGATTGCCTGTTCCTGAAACGGGTAGGCAGGCCATCGGAGTTGTTCAAGATATCGGAACGCTGTTTCTTCAGGCGATGAGCCGGAATTTTCTGACACGTGCTGGCTCCACACCATTCACTAAAGGTTCTTTGCGGCTACGGTCATCAAAATGTATCGAATACTGGACGAAGTTTCGATGGCTGCTATCCTCCTTAAGTCTTGCATAACTCAGGAACGATCGACTATGCCAATGACTCTGCTGGTACTTATCTGGCTCTTCGCTCCTCAGGAGGCAGCGTCCATCGGCGAGGGTTTGTCGATTCCCAGGGTTCCACCGCGTGGGCCATCAGCGTCTCTGGACTCTATGCATTGTCATGATGGCTTTGAGATGCAGCTGCTGGCCGCTGAACCGCTGGTCAATGACCCGGTGGCGATCGAGTATGATGAGTTTGGCAGAGCATGGGTCGCCGAAATGCGGGACTACCCGTTCACCGACAAAGCGAATGACAAACCGTTTACGGAAAAAATTACCGATTTGCCATTAGGCAGAATTCGAGTTCTTGAGGACCTCACTGGTGACGGGGTCTTCGATCGCAGCACGATCTTCGCTGACAACCTTTCGTGGCCAACTGGACTTGCGTTCTGGCGCGGTGGGATTTACGTCGTTGCCACACCCGAGCTTCTCTATCTGAAAGACACGGATGGCGATCTGAAAGCCGATGTTCGTGAAACAGTGATTTCGGGTTTTCGAAAGTTTAATGTTCAGGCTGTGATCAACAACCTGAAATGGGGCGATGATCACTGGTTGTATGGAGCGGGTTCTTCCAACGGTGGAAGTCTCCGGCTGAGCGGCTCAAAGGACGAATCGCCACTTGTGATGTCAGCCGGAGATTTTCGTTTCCGCCCCCACTCACCCGATTCTGTGGAACTGCTCGCAGGAGGTGCTCGATTTGGGAATACGTTTGACGATTGGGGGCATCGGTTTATCTGCAATATTCGTAATCCAATCCAGCAGATTGTGATTCCCCGAGGAATCCTCGCCAGAAATCCTGATGCACTCTATGCCGCGGTTGTTCACGATGTCGCCGTGTCTGGCGATCAAATTCCTGTCTGGCGGAAGAGTGCTCCTGAGGCGTGGCGGGTTGCGAATGCCGCGAGACTTGCATCAGATGCGAAGCTTGCCTCACCAAGAAGTGAATCGGTCGCTTCCGGTTATATGACATCTGCTTCCGGCGCCACGGTGTATCGAGGCGATGCTTATCCGCCGGAATATTATGGGACTGTCTTTCTTGGGGAAGTGGCTGGCAATTTAATTCACCATCAGCAACTTGAACGTGCGGGAACCGCGTTTCGGTCATCGCGGACAATTGAGCGAGGCGAATTCGTGGCGTCAGAAGACAACTGGTTTCGTCCAACCAATTTCGTAAACGCGCCTGACGGAACACTCCATGTGACGGATATGTATCGAGAAACAATCGAACATCCGTGGTCCATGCCGGACGACATTAAGGCGGCCTTGGATCTTGAAAATGGACGGGATCGTGGTCGAATTTATCGACTTGCTCCACGAGGCTTTCAAATGTCGAGAATCCCGCGTTTGGGAGAAGAATCCACGGCGAATCTGGTTGCGTTTCTAAGTCATCCCAGATCCTGGTGTCGTGACACGGCCCATCGCCTGATTTTTGAGCGTCAGGATTCGGAGGCTGTTGAGCTGTTGCAGCAATTGATAAGAAATCCGGAACCCTCAAAGGCTGTGGGCAGGAGACTGGCTCTCTGGAGTCTGGAAGGTCTCAATGCATTGCGTCCAGAAGATGTCATGGTGGGTCTGCAGGACCCGCATCCCGGCGTTCGAATTACTGCCGTGGTACTTGCTGAAAGGTTCCTGAAGACCAGTCACGATGGTCCCGACGCTGGATTGGATTCGCGTCCATTGACGAGCGATGTCCTTGAACTGGCGTCAGATCCCGATATTGAAGTCCGAATGCAGGTCGGTATTGTCGCCTGGACCATCATCAACGGTAGCACAAACACCTCGCTCAACAACTCCGTTATTGCCGCAATGGCAACGATTGCTGCACGGGATTCTGATGATCCATATATCAGAAATGTCATCCTTAGTTCATCGCATGGGGTGGAAGTGGAATTGGTTGAAGCGATGCTGCGGTCCGCGGATTCATACACGCCAGGTTTCTCCCTCCTGATTCAGGAGCTTTCGGCTGCTACGGCGAAGTCCGTCGCATCAGTGCAGATAGACTCAACCGTGAAGTCTCCGGAGACAATCAGCCTGAGCCGATTGAGCCCATTGAGACGATTGAGTCAGCTGAGTCGCCTGGCTGCAGACAATCCGTCTGCTACATTGACAGATCGTCAACGAGCCCTCATTGCCGGATCGATCACGATTGGTGTTGCTGAGGGAACCCGTCGCGCTGGTAAAGATGTTGCTTCTGTGCTGTCGTCCATTCCAGAGCATGGTAGCGACGTCTTTGAACGGGAGATTGAACACAGTCTTTCATTGCTTGAAAATTCGGTGCAGTTGGATCTGTCCAATCCGGAGACTGTGGTTCAGCTGGAGCAGGCAACGCGGCTCCTGCAATACGTCACATTTAGTGTCGGAATGCCTTATTTTAAGTCGGGCCTTGAACTGAATCGCGCCGCAGAGTCGCAGGTCGCAGCCGTCCGTGCGTTAGCGGGGTATCGAGAGGCAGAGATTCCGGAATTGATCCTCGTTGATTATCGTCAGCGACGCCCCGAGGTGCGGCGAGAGATTGTTGACGCTCTGCTGTCGAGACCCGAATGGCACCCGGCATTGATGACGGCCGTCGAAGCCGGAACAGTTGCTGTTTTCGATGTGCCTCATCTTCGCAGGAATGTCCTTCTGCGAAGCAGCAATCCGGATGTGCAGGCGAAAGCTCTGCAGATTTTCTCCGCGGCTATCGCGGCTCGCCAGGAAGTTGTGCAGAAGTATCGACAGGAGATCGCAACGCTGAAGGGAGATCAGCAACGGGGAGACGTTGTGTTTCGCCGGGAGTGTCAGCATTGCCATCGTGCAGGCGTGACGGGGCAACAGACCGGTCCAAATCTCAGTACGATCCGAAACAGAGCTCGCGATGAAGTCCTGCTTCATATTCTGGATCCGAATCGGGAAGTCGCTCCAAACTACGTGGCTCAGCTTGTGGTGCTCAATGATGGTCAACAACTGGCGGGTATCATCACAGACGAGACCGCCAGCCAGTTGACGATCCTTCAATCCAACGGCACTGCGACAATCGTGGGGCGTGAGCAGATTGAAGAAGTTGTCAGCCAGAATCAGTCATTGATGCCGGTTGGACTCGAACAGAAGATCACCCCTTCCGAGATGACCGACCTTCTGTCATTCCTTCTTGATTGACGCGAATACGATCAGGAATTCAGGAATCTTCATGAACCATCCACTCCATGCAAAATTCGGAATCTGGGATCTGCACTGCCATTTGCTTGGTATTCCCGGGCGGACACCAGAAGAAAAGATGGCAGGGCTGCTGGAGATCGCTGACCGACATCAGATTGAGCGTCTGTGTCTGTTCTTCAGCAGCACATGGGCAAAGAACCCGACTGCGGATGAACTCAGGACAGACAACGACTACGTGATCCAGGCAATGTCACACTGGTCCGACCGAGTCCTTGGATTTTGCTATGTCAGTCCGGAACATGTTGAAGCGAGTCTGGACGAAGTCGAACGATGTGTTGTGAACGGCCCAATGGTTGGGATCAAACTCTGGGTTGCTCAGCGAGCTGATGCCGGAGAACTCGATGCCATCATTGACAAGGCATCAAAGGCAAAGGCCGTCATATTTCAGCACACATGGTTCAAACAGGACGGAACGCAAACCCCGGGCGAATCAACTCCGCTCCATCTGGCCGCACTTGCTCGCAGGTTCCCGGACACTCATTTCATATGTGGCCACGCCGGTGGACAATGGGAACTTGGCATCCGGGCAATTCGGGGTCTGCCAAACGTCTCAGTGGAACTTGCTGGCTCAGATCCTACAGCTGGTTTCACAGAAATGGCTGTCCGTGAACTGGGCGCCTCGCGTGTCATTTTCGGCAGTGACGCTGCCGGACGCAGCTTCGCTTCACAGCTCGCAAAGGTTTACGGGGCTGCGATTTCTGACAGTGACCGACAGGCAATCTTTCGGGACAATCTGCGTACGCTTGTTCTGGGAACTGGAAAGATCAAAGCATGATCGACACCAACGTCTATTTGGAACGCTGGCCATTCCGCAGACTTACAGCCGACGATTCTGAACAACTGGTTGCGACTCTAAAAGCTCTCGGGATCACTCAGGCGTGGGCCGGTAGCTTTGATGGTCTGTTTCACCGAGATATCGGCGGCGTCAATGAACGACTCTCGCAGAAATGCCGCGAATCCGACGACGGATTCCTGATTCCTTTTGGAACGGTAAATCCGACACTTCCGGACTGGGAGGACGATTTGCGCCGCATCGATGAAGAATTTCAGATGCCTGGAATTCGTCTCCATCCCGCGTATCACGGCTATATGCTCGACGATTCGCGATTCGCAGAGCTACTCAGATTTGCGAATGATCGCAGTTTGGCTGTACAGCTTGTTGTGGGAATGGAAGACGAGCGGACTCAGCACACACTGCATCGTATTCCGTCGGTAGATCTTTCGCCGCTCAAAGCCGTCCTCAAGGAAGTCGGCGGTACACAGATCATGATTCTGAATGCGTTTCGATCGGTTTCCGTGGCACAGGCTGTTGAGCTCACTCTGGACACCAGCATTCACTTTGACATAGCGATGCTTGAAGGAATTGCTGGCGCTGGGAAACTTATCGAGAGCCTTCCAGCTGAACGAATTGTCTTCGGGACTCACGCACCGCTGTTTTATCCGGATTCTGCGATACTAAAACTGATCGAAAGCGGTCTGCCTGAAGCGATTCTTTTGAAACTGAAGGCAGAGAACGCTGCCAATTGGCTGGCAAACCGTTGAGTTTCCATCGAGTCTATTCGTACACTGATCAGCCCCGAAAGAGCTTCACCCCGTGGAACATGACCATGGCAGTGACTCACATACAGACGATCCCGCCTCTAGTTCCTCCCATAGATTTGAAAATATGAAACCAGGAAACCAATTCATTCGCCGATCTCTTCGAGCCCTGAGCCAGGTTGCCGCTCCCACGAGTTTGGTGATATCCGGTCTGATCATTTCATGTTTTACGAACACAGTTCCGGGAGCAATGGCGGCTGAAGACTCAACGGTTGATTCCAGTCGTTTCGAAGTCAACGTTCTTGCCACCGGACTGGTGCAGCCGATGGAACTGGCTGTTGCTCCGGATGGCAAAGTGTTTTTCATAGAGATTGCCGGCAAGCTAAAGATGTATGATCCTGCCACACGACAGGTGGCGCTGGTCGGCGAAATGACGATCACCACGGAGCAGGAGAACGGCCTCATCGGTCTTGCTCTCGACCCTGACTTTGCCAGGACACAGTGGATTTTCCTTCAATATTCACCTCCTGATTACCCAGTGCAGCACATCAGTCGGTTCACATTGAGAGATGGTAAGCTCGACATGAGTTCCGAGAAGATGTTGCTCAAGTTTGAAGAGCAAAGAAAGGAGTGCTGCCATCACGCTGGATCGCTGCATTTTGGTCCGCGTGGGGAACTGTTTATCGCAACTGGCGACAATACCCATCCTCATGGAGATTCACAGGGCTACGCTCCGATTGATGAGCGTCCGGATCGGGCTCCCTGGGATGCTCAGAAGTCTTCTGCAAACACGAACAGCTACAGTGGGAAGATTCTTCGAATCCATCCACTGCCGGATGGTACATATGAAATACCGGACGGAAATCTGTTTCCCAAAGACGGTTCCAAAGGTCGCCCGGAAATTTATGCAATGGGTTGCCGCAATCCATGGCGCATGACAGTCGACTCGGAGACCGGGTTTGTTTATTGGGGTGAAGTTGGTCCGGACGCCGGAGGCGATGGACCTCGAGGACCGAAAGGCTACGATGAGATCAATCAGGCCCGAAAAGCCGGCAACTTTGGCTGGCCGTATTTTATTGCCAACAATCAACCGTATACGGATTACGACTATGTGACAGGTATTGCTGGCCCTCCGTTTGAACTCAGCGGGCCCGCGAATGAATCTCCCAACAATACGGGAGAGAAGATCCTTCCGCCGCCGACCGAAGCATTACTCTATTATCCATACGGTGCCTCAGATCGCTTTCCCGAGCTGGGAACTGGTGGTCGCTCCGCCTGTGCAGGTCCGGTGTATCACTTTGACGAGTCTAGTCCTTCCTCAGTGAAGTTTCCTCAGGGATACGACGATGCTCTTTTCATCTTTGAATGGACTCGACACTGGATCAAGGTTGTACATCTTGATGAGAACCATGACGTTCAGTCGATCGAACCATTTATGCCTGGGCAGAAGTTTGTACGGCCGGTCGACATGGCGTTTGGCCCTGAAGGTTCTCTTTATCTGATGGAGTACGGCGAGACCTGGGGCGTGAATCCGGATGCACGACTTGTCCGCATAGACTACGTCCGTGGAAACCGTGCTCCGGTTGTGACTGCATCGGTTCAAAACAACCTCGGTCGTCCTCCGCTTAAGGTTGCGTTTTCCAGCGAAGGAACGTTCGATAAAGATACAGGAGACAGTCTCAGCTACGAATGGAGACTCATCGATGCCACTCAACCGAATGCCACGCCCGAAATTTTGTCTGTCGAAGCTTCTCCAACAGTAACGATTGAGAAGTCAGGGGTGTTTAATGCAGAACTGGTGGTCACCGACAGTCACGGAGCGACTCGGACATCATCCGTCCCGGTTGTCATCGGCAATGAACGACCTCAACTGCGATTCTTAAAGCCGGAGCCAGGCGACTTTCTGGTCGCTGGGCAGCCGATTCAATTCGAACTGATCGCAGAAGACTTTGAAGATGGCACAAATGACTTTGACGCGGTTGATGAAAAAGGGGCTAAGCCGATTGATGTTGAGTCGCCTGCTCGAATGTCGCTGAACGCCGTGTTTCTCACAGGTCCGGTACCTGGTATTGGCGGAAGTCCCGGCACAGATGAGGGGCCCGCGGGAATGAAACGCATGAAGGGTAGTGACTGTTTCAATTGCCACGCTGCCGATCAGAAACGAGTTGGACCTCCGTTGATTGAGATTGCCAACAAGTATCGCGGCAAGGACGGAGCTCTCGAGGCATCGGTGCAACGAGTCATGAAGGGTTCGACCGGAGTGTGGGGTAAAGTTCCTATGATCCCACATTCGCATCACACAGAAGATGAAGTTCGTGAAATGGTGTCATGGATTTATAGTCTGGAACCAGCGGGCCTGATTCGAGTATTCCATGGGTTCAATGGTGAAATCAGCGTCACACCGGAAGAAGCATCAAAGAACGGATACTATCGTCTGGAGGCAAGCTATACCGACCGAGGGGCCGATCAAATCCCGCCTCTTTCAGCCACCGCGGTTGCGTTTCTTCGGCCTCGAGTTCTTGAGGCAGAATCAGCTGATGAGATCCTTGGATCTCAGGTGCTGAACTCCGGCAATGCCAGCGGCGGGAAGTTTATTGGTGCGATCGATCATGGGCATATATTGCGTTTCAGGAACCTGAGTCTGGAAAAGATTCACAAAATAAACCTGCGTATAGCATCCGCTGGCGCGGGAGGATCCATTGAGCTGCGGTTGGATCAACCAGATGGTCCAGTGCTGGCGACGACAGAAGTTGTCGTCAATGGCAACTGGGAAGAGTTCTACGATCGCACGCTTGAGTTTGAACCACCAGCCGGACGACACGATCTGATCATTCGCTTCACTCACCCCGGCAACGCGGGCGGATTGATGAACCTTGATTCGGTCGAGGTCATCCCATAACAGCCAGTCGGTATGACTTTTCAGAGTACTCATCACGCTCCGCCGTGATGACGAGTCCCCCGGTCCGCGTCTTCCGTGGTCAAAGCGACAACCCGGCATTCGATTCGAACACAAAACCGCGAATACAGCCCCTAAGTGCTCTCGTATGGCAAGAGAATGAGGGCAGAAGAATGCAGGACTCGACCATTCTCCTGCCGCCATTCTTCTGCCATATGCCGAACTCCTGGTCCCCTGAGATTCTTTCGTGTGATTCGTGTCTTTTGTGGTTACCGATCAGGCTGCTGGCGCGCTGGATGCCATGGGTAGGGCACAGAGCAGACAGAAATGACGGCGTGCATCGCGACGGAGCGTGATGAGTACTTTTTAATGGGTACTTTCCTGGTCGCTGATAACTACCAGAGGTCAGCTCGGTAGATTCGCTGAGCAGCGGTCCAGGCATCTTCTCTTGGCGTACATTCGAGTCCGACGTAGCCCTGATACCTGATATCCCGGATTTCCTGGAAGACTCGAGTGTAGTTCACTTCACCGGTTCCCGGTTCATGGCGGCCGGGGTTATCGGCCAGCTGAAGGTACCCGATATAATCGATGCCCTCTCGCATTCTCATGCACAGGTCGCCTTCAACGATCTGCATATGGTAGAGGTCCCAGTTGATCTTCACGGCCGATGAACCAACGGCCTTGCAGATGTTGATGGCATCGATGCTGCCATACAGGCTGTGAGCCGGATGATTGCGTGGATTCATGGGCTCTATGATGATGGTCTTCTTTCGCTTCTCACAGATCGGTGCGACTCGCTTCAAACCCCGAATTGCGGCCGCATGCATGTCGGCCTTCGAGACGCCTTCAATATCATTTCCAATGACCACCGTGAACAGTGAGCAGTCAAGCTGATCTGCAATATCACAGCTCTCTTCAATTTTCTTTTCGAAGTCTGCATGGTCCGACTTTGGGTTGTTGAGAATTGTTCCAAATGGCCATGCAGTAAACTGGGAAACGGCCACTTTGCGATCTTTCAGCAGTTTAGCAGCTTCCGCGATGGGCTTGTTTTCGTAGGGCCAGAATTCAATGGCTGGAAATCCAAACTTTGCGGCTTCTTCGATCTTTTCAAGGAACGTCTTGTTCCCAAACCACATCTCCACGTTCACCGCAAACTGAGTATTCTTGGTCGCACCTGGACGTTCGACGTCGGCTGTCTGAGAAACAGGATTCGCGGCGTTTGAAATGCTTTCCATAACCGAGACTCCCGCGATGACTGCACCTGCAGCTCCAATGAGTTGCCTGCGGCCGATTTGTGCGTCGCCAGATTTGGTCATGTTCATCGACTCCTGAAGAAGTATGGAAACGAACAATTGCCGGTGGGGCAGGTGTGCCGGTGTTGTAAGGGTTCTGGACGGGCAGGAATGCCCATCCTGCGTTTGGTTAGTGGGTGCCTTCTATTGTGACTCGGGTTCCAATGCGTTCGCCGGAGATGACTCGGGCAATGTTACCGATCTTTCGGTAATTGAAAACTACAATCGGGATTTTGTGTTCCATGCAGTGGTGCATTGCCTGAGCATCCATAACCTGGAGGTTCTGTGCGAGCACATCGCGGAAAGAGATGTCGGTATATCGAATTGCGTGAGGATTGCGAACCGGATCGGCAGAATAAACTCCGTCGACCTTGGTTGCTTTCATCACAACTTCGGCATCAATTTCTCTGGCTCTCAGAGCGGCGGCGGTATCGGTTGTCACAAACGGGCTTCCTGTTCCTGCGGCCAGAATGACCACGCGGCCTTTTTCGAGATGACGCAGACAGCGGCGTCGAATGAAGGGTTCTGCGACGCCTTCCATTCGAATCGCACTTTGAAGGCGAGTGGCCACACCAATGCTCTCGAGCGCATCCTGAAGTGCGAGCCCGTTGATGATTGTGGCCAGCATTCCCATATAGTGAGCCGTTGATGGTACAATCGATTCGCTGATTTCAGCGAACTGTTTACCTCGCAGAATGTTGCCGCCTCCGCAGACGATCGCCAGTTGAACTCCGGCTTCCACGACTTCCTTGATCTGCTGAGTAATCGTTGATACCTCGGACATGCTGATTCCGGACTCACTCTCGCGACAAAAACTCTCACCGCTGATCTTGAGTAGAACTCGCTTATAAACGGGTTTAATCACGTAGGGAGCACCATTCATCGGTCATTTCCTCACCACACGATGGTTGGCTGGTGTGGAGACAGCGCACAAGACGGTTCCGAAGGTGGACTTTGTTACGGCGTCGTTTCCGCTCGATACGGAGAACTCCCGCGTTCCATGAGTTCAGGGAACGCGGGAGTATCGGCAGTTCAGAACAAAGCTGGAGAAGCGATCAGCCTCCGATATGCCAGCGATGGTATCCAACAGCTTCAAGTCCGGCTTCAGCAAGCGCCTGACCGACAGTCTTGCTGTCATCTTTGGCAAACGGCTGGTAAACAAGTACGCCCTGTTCGGCATAGAAGGTCTTCATTCGGCCGTCGACGATCTTGCCAAGGATGTTGTCGGGCTTACCGCTGGCCTTAGCTTCAGCCGTCAGGCGTTCACGTTCCGCCTGAACGGTGGCAGCGTCAAGCTCTTCTGCCTGAGTCACCGCGGGACGCAGGGCTGCAATATGCATTGCGACATCTCGAAGGATATCCGCGTTCCCTGGCTTGCCCTTGGCTGTAAAGAGCACCCCCGTCTTATAGTCGTGATGAACATAGGCGCCAACGGGTCCTGTAATACGAGCGATTCGGTTGATGACGATCTTCTCGCGGATCTTGTTGACGATCTCTTCGTACTGCTCCTGAAACGGGCGACCGCCAGCTGGAGCCTGAGCCATCAGGGCTTCCGGAGATGCGGCGCCAGGACCATTGAGGAGCTGGTCAACCATTGCCTGGCCGAAGTCGCGAAGGACTTCGCCTGTTGCAACCGGAGCAGACTCGCATTGAATCTCCACCAGAGCAGCTTCCGCGGCACCCGGCTTTGATGCGACAAAGATTCGGCCTTCAAGCGTAGCGTTCTCTGCACGCTTGACCTGAACCTTCTTGAACTGTTCCTTCAGTATGGCGATCGCTTTTGCTTCGTCACCGCCAGCTTCTGTCAGAGCCTTTTTGCATTCCATCATTGGAAGGTCAGTCTTTTCGCGAAGTGCTTTGACTGCGGCAGCTGTAATTTCGGCCATGTGTTTCCTCTCCTGTGATTCCTGGACTTTCAGAGTATCTGTTGAATGAGTTTATCGTTAAGGATCAATTTGGGTGCCTGAGAACAGAGAATGCCACACGCGCTTTTCGATTCAGCACGTGTGGCATCAAGAGTTCGGCATCAACGTTCGCCTAGCGAACGTTCGGGACAGCCTTTGGTTCGTTGACCGGATCGGCCTTCTTTGGATCTTCAGGACGCAGACTGCGTCCCTGCTTGATCGCATCCGACAGATGCTGCATGATCAGACGAATCGATCGAAGACTGTCGTCGTTGCCCGGAATTGGCAGGTCAACCATGTCCGGATTTGAATCCGTATCGATCAATGCAACAACCTTAATCCCCAGCAGACGCGCTTCGTGAATCGCGTTCTTTTCTTTGCTTGGGTCAACAACCACCAGGCATTCCGGCAGACGGTTCATCTCCCGAATACCATTCAGGTTGCGGTAGATCTTGTCGTATTCGCGTGTCAGCTGAGACTGCATCTTCTTGCTGTAATTGCGAATATCGCCGGACTCCCGAAGCTGTTCCAGCTCTTCCAGTCGCTTGAGGCGACTGCGAACTGTACGGAAGTTGGTCAAAGTGCCTCCAAGCCAACGCTCTGTACAGAATGGCATCTTGCATTCGCCAGCCAGCTCTTCAATGGAGGCAGCGGCCTGTCGCTTCGTTCCTACGAACAAAACAAGGCTGCCCTGAGCGGCAACTCGCAGCAGATACTTCTTGGCGCGAATCAGACCGCGAATCGTTTCCTTGATGTCAATGATGTGAATCTGGTTCCGGCGACCGTAAATATACGGTCGCATTTTGGGGTTCCAGCGACTGGATCGATGTCCGTAGTGGACGCCTGCATCCAGAATATCTTTCACCACAATCTCAGCCATTGCCGATCTCCTGTTTATTGCGACAAAAAAAGTCGCCGTGACCTGAATTCCGGAAGCGTTTTTAGCTTGCGGTCATTTTTCGGGGCACACAGAACAATTGTGTGAATGCCGCAGTTCGAGTGATTCGAAATGAATTCGACGGATTCGAAATTCGACAAACAACACGCCTCCCGGACGTCGGATGGAGGCAAAAATCCGCGAAGCCCGACATCGAGCCTCGTTTTGAGAAGCGGGACAGGATACAGATCCTGTTGAATACCGTCAAACGGCGTTCTCGGGACCTTTCGCTGGATTCGCAAAACTTTCGCAAATCTTGACTTCCAACAGGTCCTCACAGTTCACGATCTCACCCCCCAGCGTTTCCGCCGGTATTCGCCCACAGATCGGCGAATCGGTCAGGGAACTTCACTCTGATGGCTCCGGATTGTTGGCCTCCGGGTTATATCACCAGGGGAAACTGTTCGTTTCAGGGAGTGATTGCCTGTTTCGAAGGATGAATGATTTCGTCTCGTTAGAGCACGCCAATCCCCGAAACCGCTTGTTTTGCCCTCATTTTGCCGTCCCCCTACTTCCCGACTCGGGGAAAACGGGTAGACTTGCGGAGCTGGTAATCTTGCTGCGCATTGGAGACCTGCACCCTACTCACAGCGTGTCTGCCAGCTAAGGGAAATTGCGAAAAGTTGCACGGTGAACGTCGAAAAAAGCAACTTCCGCAACAGCATCCCTCGGTTTTCATCTCCACTCTGAAAGGCTCAATATGCTTCGACGATTCTTTGGTAGACGAGCTGCGGGTGTGCTCGCAGCAGCTGCCTGCACCCTGAGCACCGTCGCGTTCAGTTCTGCCGCTGTGCAGGCACAGGACGCTCCAGCTCAGCCAGGCTCGGACTATCCGCCACACGCAAAGGTGCTGGAGGGTTTCGAAAAGGTGGTCAACAAGGCCAACATTCGACCCATGTACACGTTGTGGACTCGACAGAAGGACGGTCAGGTGTTCGCGGAACTTCCGCGGACCTTTGCTCAGAAGAAATACTTCTTCGCCATGACTGTTGCCAGCGGCGAAGACTATGCAGGATTGCAGGCCGGAGATCTTTACGCCTACTGGCGTCAATACGACAAGCGACTTGCTTTGATCAGCCCCAATATTTCAATTCGGGCGAACGGAGACAAGGAAGCCGAGTCTTCTGTGAAGCGTCTGTTTACGGACCGAGTTCTTCTGGATGTGCCCATCGTGACAATGGGTCCTGGCGGTGGCCCGGTCATTGATCTGGATGCAATGCTGCTGAATAACGCGACCACCTTCTTTGGTGGGAGCGGTTCGCTGAACTTCGGACTTACACGAGGTGGCATCTATTCGATCAGTACCGCCAAGGCGTTTGAAAACAATGTGGAAGTCGCGTTTCAGGCGCCGGATAACGGTGGCATTCTGAAGACTCTGCATTATTCCATCAGCGATATTCCGGACAGCACCGGTTACCAGCCACGTGTTGCGGACACTCGAATCGGCTACTTCACAACCAGCTACACGGATCTGGCGAAGTATGATGATCGGGAGACGAGCGTCCGTTACATCAATCGCTGGTTCCTTGAGAAAGCAGATCCAAAGCTTCAGGTCAGTCCTCCAAAGAATCCAATCGTATTTTATATCGAACATACCACACCTGTTCGATATCGACGATGGGTTCGCGAAGGTGTGTTGGCATGGAATCAGGCGTTCGAGAAGGTCGGGATTTCAAATGCGATTGAAGTCTATTACCAGGACGCAGCATCTCAGGCTCATATGGACAAAGACCCTGAAGATGTGAACTACAACTTCGTTCGCTGGCTGAACAACAACGTGGGAACAGCGATTGGCCCAAGCCGCGTTCATCCGATGACCGGACAGATCCTTGATGCCGACATCATTCTGACGGACGGGTGGATTCGCCACTATCAGCAGCAGTTCTCTGAATCGCTGCCAAAGCTGGCAATGGAAGGCTACGGTCCGGATACCCTGGCGTGGCTTGCAGAACATCCTGAATGGGATCCTCGCATTCGCCTGGCTCCACCTTCGATGCGAAATGTTCTGTCTGAGAAGATTGCTCAACAGGCAGCCCTTCCATACGCCGGTCATCCGATGTCAACAACTGACTCAAAAATGATGGGTGATCAGGAATTTGATGGCCTGTTTGGTCGAACCAGTCAGGTGAATGGTCTGTGTCTGGCTGCTGATGGCCTTTCGTTCGATATGGCCGTGATGCGGATGACGATGGAGATCCTGGCTCAGGAAACTCCGGCTCAGCCGCCAGCGGCTGAAGGTGAAAAGAAAGAAGAGAAGAAGGAAGAAAAGCCAAAGGAACAGATGCTGGATGGAATGCCGGAGTCCTTTGTTGGTCCGCTGATCGCCCATCTGGTTGCTCACGAAGTGGGCCACACAATGGGGCTTCGCCACAACTTCAAGGCTTCAAGCATCTTTACTCTTGCTCAGATCAACAGTGAAGAAGTGAAGGGCAAGAAGCAGCTGGCCGGTTCAGTGATGGACTACATCGGTACGAACATTCGACTTGATTCCGGTACAACGCAGGGTGACTACTGCATGACCGGGATCGGTCCGTACGACATGTGGGCAATTGAGTACGGTTATACGTTTGGCGATACAAAGCCTGTACTCGCTCGTGTTGCCGAACCAGAACTGGTTTACGCCACTGACGAAGATACTGGTGGTCCGGACCCGTTGGCTCGACGCTATGACTTCACGAAGAATCCACTGGATTATGCGGAAGAGCAATATCGTCTGGCGGCTCATCATCGAGCCCGGTTGCTGTCCGAGTTCATCAAAGACGGCGAGAGCTGGGATCGAGTACGGTACGGATATGAAATGATCCTGTCTTTGCAGGTTCGGTCTCTTTCCATGGTCGCCAACTGGGTCGGTGGGGCTCATGTAAACCGTGACAAGAAGGGTGATCCGAATGGTCGTAAGCCGATTGATGTTGTTCCTGCAGAACAGCAGCGTCGAGCCCTGAATTTTGTTGTCAACAATGCGTTCCGCGACGAAGCCTTCGGTCTGAGCCCGGAACTCGTTGTAGCCATGGGCCTCGACAAGTGGGAAGATGTCCCGGGTTCTATGTTCGAAGACGCAACATGGCCGATTCATGATCGAATCATGGGGATTCAGGCATCTGCTCTGACCAGCCTGATGAATCCAACCACGTTGAAGCGCGTTTACGACAACGAGTTCCGAGTTCCAGCAGATCAGGATTCCCTGACTTTGCCGGAGTTGCTGACGACAGTCTCAACCGGAGTCTGGGCTGAACTGGATGCTAAAGCAGAAGGTGCTTACACCGCTCGCAAGCCTCTGATCTCCAGCCTGCGGCGTAACCTGCAGCGAGAACACCTCGAACGGCTGATCGATCTGACATTGCCAGGCAATGCTCAGGGAGCTGCTGGTCGAGCAATCTCATCACTTGCCAGCGATCAACTGCGTCAGATCGTGAAGAAGATTGAGGCCGCTCAGGCTGCTGCCGCGGATCGACATGATCCGTACACATCCGCTCACCTCGCTCAGGCTCGTGACCGCATTACCAAGGCTCTGGATGCTGATTACATCCTGAACCCATCACGTGGTGCGGCTGGTGGCGGTGGTACTCGAATCATCATCGGCAATGCCCCTGCTCAACTCGGGAATCCGATTCAGGAGCAGACCTTCCCGGTTACTCCAGCGTCGGAAGTTCAGCCAAATCGCGCTCCCGCAGATTCTGCTCCCGCTGGTGAAGGCCAGAAGTAGTTTCGCATGGTTGATGTCTGAGTGATTTCTCTCGAAGGCCAGCTTCTCTGAAGCTGGCCTTCTTCGTTGGTCCTTTTCGGAATCTTGCGGCTGGAAAGATCTCTTGATTTTTGCACAACCTCAGGGCAATATAACGATCGGTATATTCAGCGAGGCGGCAAGCGACGAGAGATAAAGCCATGAAATGGGTTCTGCTGACAACGTTCATGATGTTGATGGTGCTGTTGTCATCATTGAAGTCTCACGAGGCTCAAGAATCAGCGGCTCAAATTACTGCTGTCGCGACAGACTTCAGCGTGACGGATCTCCAGGGAGTTGTTCATCATCTTGGTCAGAATGACCGTGAGTGTGTGCGGGTTTTCGTATTTCTGTCGACGACCTGTCCGATTGCAAATTCATATCTGCAGGAACTGGATCGGCTCAATGAGTCGCTTCCTGCCGGAGTTGAACTGTATGGAGTCGTCTCGGATCCGTTTGTGACGCGTCAGAAGGCAGTCAGCCACTTTGCTCTGATGAAGGTGAAGGTGACCGTACTGTTTGATGGTTCAGGCTTGCTTTCGAAAGCTCTAAAGCCGACTCATGTTCCAGAAGCCTTTGTCATTGATCGCCGGAATCAGCTTGCGTATCGAGGGGCCATTGACAATGCATATGTGACGATAGGACGAAGACGAACTCGTGTTGAGCAGCACTATTTGAATGATGCGGTCCGAGCCGCTGTAGCAAATCAGCCTGTACTGATACCCAGTACCAAGCCGGTAGGTTGCCAGTTTCCGGAACTCTCATCCGCTGAGAAGACGGGGCAGGTCACATATGCACGTCACATTGCCCCCATGCTCCAGTCCAGATGTTTGAACTGTCATCGAGAGGGGCAGGTCGCACCATTCTCCCTGGCCAGTTATGCAGACGCATTGGCACATTCAAAGATGCTCGTTGAAGTGACTCAGCGGCGGATTATGCCGCCATGGATTCCCGGTCAGAAAAGCCAGCGTAAGTTTGTTGGAGACCGAAGGCTCACCGAACGCGAACTGGAAATACTCAGCGAATGGGCAGCGGATGGATGTCCCGAAGGAGACCCCGAAGATTTGCCTCCGACTCCGGAATTCACTGACGGGTGGCAATTGGGGCCACCGGATCTGATTGTCCGCATGTCGGAGCCATTTACGGTACCGGCAGATGGACCGGATTTGCTGCAGAATTTTGTACTCCCGGTGGAGATACCGGAGGACAAACTTGTGGCTGCGGTTGAGTTTCATCCGGGTAATCGGAGAGTTGTCCATCATGCGGTTCTGTTTCTTGATGACAAGGGGCAGGCCCGATCGCTGGATGCCGCAACGAAGGAACCAGGTTACTCCAGTTTTGGTGGGCCAGGCTTCCTTCCCAGCGGTGCTCTGGGCGGATGGTCAGTCGGCAATACGGCTCGGCGGCTGCCAAACGAGATGGGGCGGTATCTGAAAAAGGGAAGCGATCTCGTGGTTCAGGTTCACTATCATCCGACGGGTCGCGAAGAGAGCGATCAGTCTGAGGTCGGACTCTATTTTGTGAACAAACCACTCAGGGAATCTCTGAGCCAGCCAGCAAGACTGGTGGGGAGTATCTGGATGGCCAACTATGAAATGGACATACCAGCGGGTGAGCCCAGCTATCGTCGCTCAACGACATATACTCTGCCCAGGGATGTCATCCTTGTTGGCATTGTTCCCCACATGCACCTGCTCGGCAAATCCATGAAGGTCACCGCGACACGTCCAGGCAGTCCGCCTGAGGTTCTGATCGATGTTCCCGACTGGAATTACAACTGGCAGGACGAGTACTACTATGAACGACCGTTTGAGCTTTCGGCGGGAACAACACTGACTGTTGAAGCTGCGTTTGATAATTCATCCGAGAACCCCTCCAATCCTTCACTGCCACCGCAGAGAGTAACATGGGGTGAAGAGACGACCGACGAGATGCTCTTCTGCTTCTTTCTGCTCACTGCAAACAGGCCTGAAGACCTGATTCACACGATCATGGACAATCTTGGTCATGACCTGAAGCAACCACGGAAAGATGTGAGTCAGAATCCATGAAGGCTTCACGTTCCTCCGCGACAACAACACGTGAAAAACTGCTTGATCATGCACTCACGCTGTTCTCGGACCGCGGCTACGCTGCGGTTGGCATCCGCGAGATCATCCATGCTGCCGGGGTGACTCAGCCTACCTTGTACCATCACTTTAAGGATAAACGCTCACTCTTCGAGGAACTGATTCGGCAGCACTATGAAGTCAGTCAGGAGCAGCTTGAACAGGTTGTTGCGGCAAACAACGGATGCGAGTCGAGACTTCAGGTGATGGTTCAAAGTTCATTCGACTTCTGTCTGGCAGATCCCAGAATTCCTCGGCTGATGTTTCAAACCTACTACGGTCCGCGGATACCAGAGATCGATGGCATTCTGGATTCGCTGACAGACCGCCGATTTCAACTTGTGAAAAGGATCATGGTCGAGGGGATCCATGAAAAATGCATGCGCCCCCGGGATCCCGACTTTCTGGCACTCACGTTTTGCTGCCTGATGGATCAACCCCTCAATATCTTCTCCCGCCGATCCCGACCAGGCCGCTTTCTGACTCCCGCTCTTGCAACGGAAATCGTTGACCAGTTCCTTCAAGGCGCCTCAACTTAGGATGGACATTCCTGTCCGTCGACTGCCACTGCCGCCGCCACCCTTCGCGGTGGCTTGTCAATTGGCCAGTATCCGATTACTATAATCTTACGCTTGTAAGAATATTGAATTTTGAAATTGGGAGTAAGGAACCAGCGTGGCACGGGAAGTCTTCGATGCCGATTTTTGTGCGGAGCGACTGAAGGCGTTGAGTGATCCTCATCGGCTCAGGATTGTCAACGCGCTGCGATACGGAGAGTTGACCGTAGGAGATATCGCTGAACTGCTGGATGCAGAAGTCGTCACCGTCTCTCACCATCTCAAAATTATGAAGTACGCTGATCTCGTCGAAGTTCGCCGGGAAGGTCGTTATATGTATTACAAACTGCACAGCGATCTGCTGTGTACGTCAGGTCGTGGTACGAGGTTTCTGGACCTTGGATGCTGCAGACTGGAAGTTCCGGACCGCAAATAGAAGCTTCACCTCAGTATTGATGACTGCTCAGACACGCGTGTTCAGGCTCAACACTGAAACCTGAACGCGCCCGACAAAAGAAGTGCTCAATGAAACCTGTTTATATTATGGTTGGCGGATTTCTCGGCGCCGGCAAGACGTCCACCATTTCCCGGCTTGCTCGTCACTACATGGAACTGGGAAAGAAGGTAGGGATCGTCACCAACGACCAGACTACGGACCTGGTCGATACTCAGAGTCTTCGGTCGCAGGGATTTGATGTGGGCGAAGTTGCCGGTTCCTGTTTTTGCTGCAATTTCAACGCACTGACTTCCACTGTGGAGCATCTTGGTGAGGGACAATTGCCGGATATTATCCTTGCAGAACCCGTCGGCAGCTGCACCGATCTGGTTGCAACCGTGATCCGTCCGCTGACCGAAGTGTACGGTGTTCCGCTCGATATCGCTCCGTACGGTGTCATTCTGAAACCCAGCCATGGTCTGCGGATTTTGCGAGGCGAGGCCACAAGTGGATTTTCTCCGAAGGCCAATTATATCTTTCGTAAGCAGATCGAAGAGGCCGACTTTGTGGTGATCAATCGTGTCGATGAGCTTTCCCAGGAGAGTGTTTCAGAACTGCAGACTTTGATCGAAAAAGAATATCCGGGCCGTCCCGTTCTGAGATGTTCCGCAAAGACAGGTACAGGTTTCGCCGCACTTCTCGAAACACTTGAATTGCGGGGACAGTTTGGTCAGCGAGTCATGGACGTCGACTACGACATTTATGCCGACGGAGAAGCGGAGCTCGGTTGGCTCAATAGCCAGGTTGTCATCGAATCCAAACTTTCCTTTGAGCTGGATTCTCTTTTGATGGACCTGATTCGCCGGCTCCACACGCGACTGCTGGCATTGCATGCTGAAGCCGCGCATCTCAAGGTCATTGGTCTGTGTGATGCCAGCTATGCCGTTGCGAATGTGGTCAGCAACGAAACAGGCCCCGAACTCTCACTGGCGTCCGGAACGACGACGAATCTGGCGAACGTGGTGGTGAATGCTCGAGTTGCCATCGACCCGGCTGAGCTGGACGTCATCGTTCGAGAAGAGCTGGCCGCAGCAACTGCGGCCAGCGGTGCGACTCACTCAATTGTCTCCATGCAAAGTTTTCGTCCGGGGCGTCCCGTTCCGACACATCGAATTCTGTAGACAGCAGGGTGTTGGTGACGTGGCCGGTGTGGGATCCTTTGTGGGCGTGGGATCGACGGAGCGATCCACGACTATGGGGACATGAGTTTGGTGAGGTGCGATTTGACGGCAGTTGCCCAGATTTCGTAGCCTTTGGCTCCGGGATGCAGAGCATCACTCATGACGTCTGATGGTATGTTTCCCTCGGCATCGAGGAATTCTGATCCGATGTCCAGGTAGTGGACTTTGTCTCCATCGTGAAGCTTTGAAATTGACGTATTGATTTGTTCGATGGTTTTGCGAACCGGGTCGTTGGCGTTACTGCGAGGAAAAATCCCCAGTAAAAGGATCTTCGCGTTCGGAAAACTCTTCCTCAACTGAAGTACCACTGCACCGATACCTTCTGCGATCTCTTCTGCAGAGTTCCTGCCGGTATTGTTGGTTCCAATCATCAGCATTACGGCTTTTGGAGAAATGCCTTCGCCTTCTCCGTTTTGAAGCCGATAAAGTACTCCCTGAGTTGTGTCTCCTGCGATTCCAAAGTTTGCGATGTTCCATTGGCCAAAGTGCTGATCCAAAACGGCTTTCCCGGCAAAAGGACCGCTGTCATTTCTCCAGAAGTCCGTGATCGAATCTCCAAGCAACAGCAGTTCTGCTTTTCCCTCTTTGGCTACCGCCACATTTGCTTGATGTTTCTGCCGAAAGAAGGGAGCGAGTGAAGGTACGATTGCAGAGTTCGGGCGAGGCTCCCTAACTTCAATCAGGCCGGGAAACTCTTCCAGGATTGCCTTTGTCTTAGGATCTGCCGACTGCACGAAATCGGCAAGTGCCTTTCGCGCTACTGCCAATTCCTCCGTCGTTGGTCGCTTGATTCGAACTACGTCCGGCACCTCGGCGCCACCTGGAGTTTGTGTACGTGTTTCCGCTGACTGAACTGCAGCAACCGCAACAGTCGCAGTCGCGCTGGCGGCAACTGTTTGCCGCAGGGGCGGCTCACTGCCATCCTTCATTGCGAATCGGACGTTCGCCCAGTGAATGAAGTGTTCAATATTGGGTCCATCGGTATGACCACCATCGTGCTGTCGCCATGCAAGCTCTCCATCCAGCAGATCAACATTTACAGCCGGCATTCTTTCCGTGAGATAGTCATCGCTCCGGCCAAGGTCCTTTGCCCCCAGCAGGCGAAACACGGGCTGAGCTGCGATCGCGGACATAAAGCTTCCCTGATGGTCCAGCCAGTTTGCGTCACCCTTTTCGGGGATGCCATGGCTGATGAATGTCAGTCGAGGAGCACAAAGTGCGAGTGTCATGTGAGAATCAACGGGCAGGTCATTGGCTGTTCGGCGACCGAACGAAGATTCTTCTGCGGAGTAGCGAATGTAATTGCCAGCCATCCAGTGATAGGCACCGGAACCAGCGAGATTCTCAAGGCTCTCACCAAAGTTTCTCCGGAACAGTTTCGTGCCCCCCGCGCCGCTGGATGCGATGAGTCCCATTCCAAAACGTTCGTCGAAGGCCATAGCGACCAGCGCGGCTTTGCCATATCGAGAGACACCGGCAATCCCAACCCGCTTTGAATCTACGGACGGTTCGGTCTCAAGATAGTCGAGCCCGCGAGAAGCACCCCAGCCCCAGGCTCGAAGTGCGCCCCAGTCGTCAGGCTTGCGAGGTTGTCCCAGATTGGTCAGACCGATAATTCCGCGAGTCAGACCAGCACCTGTTGGCTCTGCGTCTGCATTCGCGTTTCTGCTGAATGGGCCTCTTTGAAAACCTCCGGCATCATCCTGAACGCTGCCGGGATTGATGACCGCACAGCCCCATCCCGCGGCGATGAGTTTGTCTTCACGAGAGGGAGGACGAGGCGCATCAGTATCACCTCGACGCGGTGGCTCCTGGAAGAAAGGCGATGGTTCAAACGGAGTCCATCCAAACGTCATCAACACGGGAACACGTCCTGAAACGTCTTTTGGCAGCGTAAGTGACATTGAAATATTGACTGCAATTTCAGGGCACGCTGAATTGTCGACGACGCCCACAATATGTTTCTGAATCGCGGCTTTGCCGCCAGCATGGATCTCTCGAGTCTCTCGGACTTCCCATTGAACTTCGGGAACGTTCGAAGGAACTCGGCCGTACACTTCCCGTTCAAGTAATTCAACAACCTCAGCGCGCCGACTCTGCTTCCATTGGTCCGGTGTTGTGACGTGCTCTCCACTTTCGAGCTTCATCAGTTCTGGAAGATTTGGGTATGGATTGGCACTGGCTTCATCGTAGTTTGCACCATTTTGAGCCTTTGCATCCCCGTTTCTTCCCGGCCGCAACTTCGTAATCTGAAGCTGCTCAAGCATGTTCTGGTGATCCTGCTGTGTCGTAAACACGACAGGACCAGATGCGGGTATTGCCGCGGAGTTCCCCGTTGAAGGAGTATCGGCTGGGTTTTGACCATTGGCCGGAGGATTGCTGAGTAGCAGCACCGCCAGAGCAATGAACGCGAGCGAACAGATTCTCAATCGAAGCATAGAACGCCTTTCCTGACCAATGGGACTCGCAGGCTGTTCAGAAGAATTGGCGAATCGATGTGAAAGATCAAGCATCACACTCCGGAAATTGCCGCAGACTGTGACTTTAGATTTTGACAAATGGCCAATGGCGATAACATTCCTGGCGATCCTTCACCGTCCAGAGCGCCAATCATCAGCGAGTTCCTGTTCGGTTCTTCCGGTTAGTTCCTTCCATGTCTCGGCGGAGTACTTTCCCTGTCGTGCGGCAGCGTTCAGTCGTTCGAGAAACTTTCCATCCAGCGGATGATTGCGATTGACCCAGTCAATGAAGTTGGCGGACGTCCGATAGCTCGAATCATGCTTTGCGATTTTCAGTCGCTCAGCTGACATTTTTGCTCCACCGGTTTCCGGTTCATAGAGAAACCAGCGAATGTAGTCCGGGATACCTTCAACAATCCAGCCCGGCGGTGCATTCATCCCTCGAGCTCTGCGACTGCGACCTGGATACTTCTGCACAACGTGGACCATTTCATGGACAACAGCTCCCCGCGCTTCGCCGTCCAGTTGACCTCGAAACCATTCAGCGTTCATTGAAATCGTGTTGCCCGAGGCATAGGCTGGTATACCCTTCATTTCTGCATCACGCAGATACTGAAAACGGACGTCATGAGCGGCTTCGAATCCTTCACTTTGTAACATTGACACAATCCTGGGATACCACTCGATAATCACAGGTTTCAACTCGGCGTCTGACCACTGTTCAAGTTCCAGAGCCTGAGTCACGTCGATCGTAAAATGGTAGCTCTCATCAGGTGTGGAAAACCTGATCTCGCGGAGTTCCGGTTTTGAAATCCTCTGAAGTTCGTCGCCATTCCCCACAACAATATCGATCTCGCTGAAGAACGTGTGGCTGAATCGATTGCCCTTATCAGTTGCGCTCACCACAAACAGGAGATGCTGAAATGTTCCCAACGGTGCTGTTGCATCCGCGGTTCTTGCCGCCTGTTGTCCTCCAACACGATCCGGCTGCCTGGTATCCACATCTGCAAGCTTCATCCAGCCGGTCGAAGTGTTGACCATCTCTTTGGACGAAGGAAGTGCAAACCCCTCGTCAGAGCCCGCTGCGCCATAGATCGAGTACACTTGTGGTGCACGGCTGTCGGAGTGCCAGGAGTAGGTAACGATTTCTGAGATCTCGCGAGGTTCACCAAGATCAAGTGCAAGCATCCCTCCTTCAGTACCAGCAGCAAAGAAGAAGTTTTCTGAAGGCTGGTCTTCGCTGGTCGGCACTCGTCCATCAGACAAAGAATCCAGCCCCCCGGAGTTTGCATCAACTCGCCCAGCGAGAATCGTCCACTTCCCGGTTGCTCCCGCGTCATTCACGGCAGGCAACGGAATCCCTTCAAATTGAAAATGTGTACGGCCGCTCGAATACTCGGCCGTCACTTCAACTCCAGCCTGAAGCGATCCATCATCTGTGAGAACAAAGGCAATACAGAGTAAAGCCCGATACCATGCGCTTAGGCGGTGATTCACAACTTCAGACCTTTGGATGTTGTCGATAAATGAAAGGTCGGCTCGATGCATACAGCCAGCAATTGTAGATGACATTGATGAGGCGCACACGCAATTGCTTTCGCAAATACGGAGAACCTGGAAATCTAAGAACGGTTCAAACAATCACACGACGGGCTGAGATCACTCAACGACAGCGTTCGTGGTTTCGAACACAAAACCGCGAACACAGCCCCAAAGTGTTCTCGTTTGACAAGAGAATGGGGGCAGAAGAATGCACGACTCGACCATTCTCCTGTCCCCATTCTTTTGCCTTATCCCGAACTCTTAACCCCCTGCGGTTCTTTCGTGTATTTCGTGGTCACCAATCACGCTGGGAGCGCGCTGGCGAAATCATCAACCGATTTCCGGGACAATTCGGATCTTTGGCATGACGAATGGCTGGTCGCTCGCTCGCTTCGTTTCGACGATTCGCCAAAAATCTCAGAAACACTCATTGACATGTCGACACATTCCGATATATTAATGCAAGGAGGCACGACATGGCACTCAGCGCTTTAAAGCTCACAGAACTGGAATCGCTCGGTCAGGCGGCCGAATGTCTGCGGACATTGGCTCATCCGCACCGTTTAAGGATGGTTCAGATGCTGCTCCAGGGCGATTTTCCGGTCGGTGAACTTGCAGCAGCATGCGGGTTGCCAAGTGCGATGGCGTCAGAGCATCTGCGACTGATGCAGCGGTGTGGGTTTCTAACCAGTGAGAAGGATGGGCGTCAGGTGTTTTATCGTGTTTCCGAACCGCACCTGAAAAACATCCTGTGCTGTATTGAGGATCGGTTCGGTGTTGGGCTCAAACCTTTGAACACTTCCGGTCTGGAAGAACAGGAACAAACGTACTGACTTTTTTTGGCATAACAGGTCGACATTTCACGACATTACGACATTTTGGTGCAAGGAGCAGAGCAATGAGTATTTCCGTAATTACACCGAAGCAGTTGCAGGACCGAATTCAGGCTGGTGACAACGTGGACCTGATTGACGTGAGAACGCCGGCAGAATTCCGCGAGATCCATGTGCCGATTGCCCGAAACACTCCGCTTGAGAATCTTGATCCTGGCTCCGTGCTTGCAGGCCATCCGACGTCGGCACCTTTGTACGTGATCTGTCGTTCCGGAAGTCGTGGAAAGCAGGCCTGCGAGAAGCTTCAGGCCGCGGGCTGCACAAACGTCGTCAATGTCGAAGGGGGGACTTTGGCATGGGATCAGGCTGGCTATCCCGTGATACGAGGGAAGAAGGCCATCTCGCTTGAGCGTCAGGTGCGGATTGTGGCTGGTTTCATGGCGTTGACGGGAGCAGTTTTGAGTTTCGTGCATCCATATTGGGCTGTGCTTTCCGGCTTCGTGGGAGCAGGTCTGATGTTTGCCGGTATCACGGACACATGCGGCATGGCCATGATTCTTGCTCGTATGCCGTGGAATCAGGTTGGCAAGTCTGCTTCGGCCGCACCTGTTAAGAACTGTTCCACCAATACCAGTCCAACATGCTGTGGCTGAGCGATTTGGCCCGCACCCAGGAGTGCGGCTTGAATTCGCAGGATTGTCACCGGACCGACTTCACAACCTTCGATGGAGATTCTCAATGTTACTCAAACAATATTACCTTGGCTGCCTGGCACATGCGTCCTATTTGATTGCCGATGAAAAAACGAAAACCGCGGCAGTCGTGGATCCTCAGAGGGACATTGAACAGTATCTGGCGGACGCGAAGGCTGGCGGGTATTCGATCAAATATGTGTTCCTGACCCACTTTCACGCTGACTTTCTGGCCGGCCACATTGAATTGAGAAACCAGGCAGGGGCAAGAATTTGTTTGGGTGAAAGAGCTCAGGCGGAGTTTGATCACACGTCATTGAAGGATGGAGATGTCATCGAGTTCGGAGATGTGAAAATTCAAACCATGGAAACTCCGGGACATACACCTGAGGGGATTTCTCTGCTTGTGTTTGACAAGTCACAGAGTGAGACGATTCCTCACGCTGTTTTAACCGGTGACACGCTGTTCATTGGCGATGTCGGCCGTCCTGACCTTCTGGCATCAATTGGAGTCACCGCGAACGAACTTGCAGAAATGCTGTATCACTCTTTGGGCAAACTCCGGCAGCTGCCGGACTCTACGTTGGTCTACCCTGCACACGGGGCCGGGTCATTGTGTGGCAAGTTCCTGAGCAAAGAAACGGTCTCGACGATCGGGGACCAGAAGAAGTTCAATTACGCTCTTCAGCCCATGCCTTTTGAACAGTTCAGAGATCTGGTTACCAGCGAACAGCCCGAGGCGCCGGGTTACTTTGTTTATGATGCGATTCGGAATCGTCAGGAACGTCCCGACCTTGCAAACTCCATGCAGTCATCCCTGAAGGCTTTGAGTCTGGATGAAGTTCTGCGACTTCGAGACAAGGGCGCTCAGCTGGTTGACGTTCGAGAAGCCGCCGACTTCGAGGGAGCTTCTTTGGCTGGATCGATCAACATCGGCCTCAAAGGGAAGTACGCGACGTGGGCGGGTTCGCTTCTCAGTCACGATGCACCGATCGTCGTAATCGGAGATGGCGACAACGAGCAGGAAGCAGTCATGCGACTTGGTCGCATTGGTTTTGACAATGCCGTAGGGTATCTGAAAGACGGCATGGAGGCTCTAAGTTCTCGTCCGGACCTGATTCGCACTGTCGCTCGAATCACGGCTGCAGCACTCGCTGAACAGTCTGAGTCGACGGCGGCACCGTTTGTTCTGGATGTTCGATCTGAAAAGGAATTTGGAATCGTTCATCTTGCAAACGGATACAACATTCCGTTGACTCACCTGCGTGAGCGGATCAGCGAGATTCCGACAGACCGGCCTGTTGTGGTGCATTGTGAAGGAGGTTATCGATCCGCTATTGCGTGCAGTATTCTGACTCAGGTCGGTCGTTCGAATGTTTCTGACATGGTTGGCGGAATCAAAGCCTGGATCGCCACAAAGTTGCCAACGGTCCCCGAGCATACTCTCACATGCGGCACAAAAATCTGTGAACCCGTCACGATTTAACGCAGTTGCCAGTGTGACGCAGTGCTCGCGTCTGCCGAGCACTGTGTTTGCCGAGCACTGTGTTTGTCGAGCACTGTGTTTGCCGAACGTTGCGTTTGCCAGGTACTTTGACTAAGCGCAATGGCCCTTGTTGAATAGAAAAGCGTCACATGCCCATTCTCAGTATCATCTTTGGCGGAATCGTAGGACTCTCGCTGGGACTGACGGGCGGTGGTGGAGCAATTTTTGCTGTACCATTGCTGGCGTACGGGATGGGCCTGCCTGCACGAGAGGCAGTGATGATCTCTCTGGTTTCAGTCGGCATGACGTCGTTCGTTGGGTTCCTCGGAAAATGGAAAAAGGGTGAAGCGGAGATCCGCACGGGACTTCTGTTTGCACTTGCCGGCATGACAGGAGCGCCTCTGGGCACCTGGATAGCAGCTCAGATCCCTGAAGCGCTGCTGATGTTCCTGTTTTCAGTATTGATGCTGGTGATTGCAGTCCGAATGTGGCTTCAGGGATCGCAAACGAAACCAACAGCAGTGAATTGTGTGCCTGCGGATCGATGTGAACCGCTGTCTTCTCCGACAGTTGACGGCGGACCGAGTTGCCAGCGAGACGCGACCGGGAATCTGATTCTGACGAGTCGCTGTGCACGGCTGCTGCTGTTGATTGGGATCGCATCAGGCGTCCTTTCCGGGATGTTCGGAGTGGGTGGCGGCTTCATTATTGTTCCGGCGCTCATTGTATTCAGCGGAATGTCCATGCTCAGAGCTGTTGGAACGTCTCTGATGGTCATTTCGCTGGTAAGTGTCTCCGGGATCGTCTCTCAGGTGGTTGCCGGACAAAGCCTGAATCTGCAGACAACAGCATTCTTCGTCGTTGGTGGTCTTGCCGGTCTCTGGGCCGGTCAGTCCATCAGTCATCGACTGTCCGCTTCGATGCTTCAGAGAGTATTCGCGATATCAATACTGCTGGTTGCCGTCTTCGTTGTCATCAGGAACTCAGTTTGAAGTCATGGATCTCAGAATCACGGTTCCACGAATTCAACGCAATAATCGTAAAGTCAGGTGAACTCATGCTGCTCAGATACTTTTATGACTCAAACCTCGCCCACGCGTCGTACCTTGTCGGATGTCAGCGTGCGAAAACCGCCATCGTCATCGATCCCGGACGAGACATCGACCAATACCTTGAGGCAGCGAAACGCGAGGGACTAAAGCTGGTCGGCGCTGCGGAGACACATATTCATGCAGACTATGTATCCGGTGCGAGAGAGCTTGCGGATCGTGTTGATGCAAAACTCTATGTGTCCGACGAAGGACCGCCTGAATGGAAGTATCAGTTTCTGAAAGCTTATCAGCACCAACTGCTGCATGACGGCGATCATTTCCTCATCGGCAACATTCGCTTCGATGTGATGCACACACCAGGTCACACACCGGAGAGCATTTCATTTCTCCTGACGGATCAGGGAGGTGGAGCGGACAAACCAATGGGCATCTTTACCGGGGACTTTGTGTTTGTTGGGTCGATTGGTCGTCCGGATCTCCTCGAAGAAGCCGCCGGAATCGCCGGTACAGCAGAATCTGGAGCTCGCGAGCTGTTCCGTTCGGTCAGCAAATTCCGCGCACTTCCTGATTATCTTCAGGTATGGCCCGCCCACGGTGCTGGCAGCGCTTGTGGAAAAGGGCTGGGAGCGATTCCATCATCGACGGTCGGTTACGAGAAGCTCTTCAATCCTGCTCTGCAATATTCAGATGAAGCGGACTTTGTTGAGTACATCCTTGCAGACCAGCCCGAGGCTCCAAAGTACTTTGCGGTGATGAAACGCGTGAATAAGGTCGGACCAGTTGTTCTCGGCGCAGGGCATCAACACAAGATGCTGGAGATTTCAGGTCTGGCGGGTGCGATTCTTAAGGGAAACGTAGTGGATATTTCACCGTCACCACGGTTTGCTGAAGGACATGTTTCAGGCACCGTCAACATCCCCATTGGAATGCTTGCGGCATGGGCGGGCTGGCTGCTCGACTATAGCAAGCCTGTCTGGCTGATCTGTGAGGCAGATGCACTTGAAGAAGCCGCCCGCATTCTGCACAAGATTGGAGTTGAACAGATTGCTGGTGGATTCGACGTGAATGCGATCAGGGCCGCCGGTCTGGCAACTGAGGTGTATTCAACGTCAACGCCCGCAGATCTTGCTCTTGCGATTGAGTCCGGGGCAACCACGCTGATCGATGTGCGGTCCACCGATGAATGGAAGCAGGGCCACATTCGACAGGCCGAGCACTACTTTCTTGGTCGCCTTCCAGAACAACTGAATAGACTCAATCGCGATCAGCCTCTCATCGTTCACTGTCAGAGTGGTGCCCGATCGGCAATTGCAGTCAGCCTGCTTCAGGCTGCCGGATTCACTCGACTGGTCAACATGACCGGCGGCTTCCTTGCATGGACTGCCACCGGATTGCCGGTCGAGTTGTCTGTTTCAATGATCACGTGTGCCAACTGAAACATTTCCGTCTGATCAGGCATGGGATGCTGCGAGGTTGCATGTACTTGCTATAATGCGCATTCTTAGAAATACGGGATCTAACGGCAAGAAGATGTCAAAATGGCCAGAGTCAATACGCTGAAGAACCTGCAATCTGCCCTTTCCATGGAACTGAGGGCCGCTCACCAGTACCAGCTGCACGCATGCGTTCTGGATGAATGGGGGATTTGAAGGGAGAGCCGTGAATGGAGTTTGCGAGGCCGCCTATTCGCGCGAAGCCATTAAAGGAGATATTTGAAACGGATCTCACTGACGAACAGGCTGCCGAAGAGAGCGACATTGGCTCTCGACAGCTGTTCGAACGAATTGCTCTGGAAGAAGAAAAGCAAATGAGTTGGCTGGAGCTGCAGCTTGATCTGTTGAAACGAATGGGAGAACCGGCATACATTGGGAAGTATATGTCGATGGGAGAATCCGAATCTGCGGTTGCAACATAAAGTAACTTCCGTAGTATGGACTACTGAATCGAATTGATCTTCTGACGCAGGCTGATTTCACTATGGTTCATCGATTGGTACTTCTCGTTGCGCTGTTCCTTCCGATAACAGCGTGCAATTCTGCGGCGGTCTCTGATGAACCAACAAAGACCGCATCACTTCAGGTCGTGGCGCTGGACGATTCGGCAATCACGGTCACTGCTGAAGACTTGAAGAAGTTTCCCAGGACATCACTGGAGGTCAAAGATCGGAGCGGTCAGGTCATTAAGTATTCGGGAGTTGCCGTCCATCATCTCTTGACACAGGTCAAGGCTCCACTTGGTGAAGAACTTCGCGATGAAGCCCTGCGATGCTTTGTGGCCGTCAAGGCGAAGGACGAGTATCGCGTTGTGTTTGCTCTGTGCGAATTTGATCCGGAATTCACCGACCGACTGATTCTGCTCGCCGATGAAAAGAACGGTCAGCCGCTCGACGAGGCAACCGGTCCGTTTCAGATCATTGTTCCAGGAGAGAAGCGTCGAGCGCGCTGGGTTCGTCAGGTTGATCGAATTCGAATCATGGAAAGTCGAGTAGTCGATGAGGATGCTCCGACTGAGCCAAAACAGCCCGAATGACTTCCATCAGGCACGCAAAGTCGTCGTCCGCAAAAATCAAAGGGTACTGACCTATGGGCTGCTCTGTACTGTTGATGCTGGCAGGTTTATTTGTCAGCCCGGCTGAGAATGCGGCAGAGATTCCACCCCTGGGCACCAAAGTCCATGAACTGAGGTTCAAGGATATTCGCGGTCTTGAAAGAAGCCTCCCTGAACTTGGGGAAGCCAAAGCGTATGTATTTGTGTTGACATCGACATCATGTCCGCTTGTTAAGCGATCGTTTCCCAAGCTGACAGAACTGGACCAGAAGTTTCGTTCTCAGTCTGTGCAGTTTATTTCTGTTAACGTTGGTCCGGATGATACGATCCGAGAAGTCGCCGAGCAGGCCCTTGAGTTCAATGCCGGCTTTCATTTCGTAAAAGATGTGGGCGGCTCCTGTGTTCGTGGGCTGGGGGCGACTCGGACTCCGGAAGTCGTTGTTTTGGATTCGCAGCATCAGATTGTTTATCGTGGTCGAATCGATGACCAGTTGAGAATTGGAGGCACTCGGCCTTCACCTTCTCGTCGCGATCTTGAAGAGGCACTCAGCGAACTCCTTGCAGGAAAACCAGTCACGGTTGCAGAAACACCCGTGGATGGATGCCTGATCGCTGATTTGACGCCCCACGTGCCGGATGCCTCCGCTTCCGTTCGCTATTACTCGGAAGTCTCGGAATTGCTGGATCGTAAATGCAATGCTTGTCATAGAACTGGTACAGCTGCCCCGTTTCCACTCGACAGCCTTGCGTCCGTTCGTGCGAATTCGGCCATGATTCGCGAAGTTGTGATCGATGAACGGATGCCACCCTGGTTCGCCAGCGCGAAGCATGGCACGTTTCAGAATGACTGTTCACTGTCAGAACGCGAGAAGCAGACTCTGGTTCAGTGGATCGATGCCGGAATGCCTGAAGGAGAAGCTCCGTCGGAATCAACTGAACAGACTCACACGGAACAAGGGGCGGAAAACAGTGGCGGATGGCGGATTGGAAAGCCGGACCTCATCGTTACGATGCTCGAAGAGCATGCTGTTCCGGAAACAGGATTCGTCCCGTATCGTTACTCAGTGCTGCCATGGTTATTTCTGGAAGATACGTGGGTCGAAGCTTTTGAAATCCGCCCGGATAATGCTGCCGTTGTGCATCATTGCAATATGGCGTATGTGACGAGTCAGGGTGCCGGCGAAGAGACATTCATCACAGGTTATGTGCCGGGCGGTCAGCCGATGGATTTGGGACGCTTTGACAATGGAGCGGCTTTTCTGATACCCAAAGGCTCTGGACTCGGTCTTCAGATTCACTACACAACAACAGGAAAACCCGAACGCTGCAGGATCTCAGTCGGGTTGAGATTTCCTCGGCGAACTGTGAAGAAACAGCTCGCCCATTTTCTCCTCGATCCTCGGCGATTCAGGATTCCTCCGGGTGATCCGTTCTACGAAGTGCGGTCAAAACACACTCTTGAGCGAGATATCGATCTGCTCGGGATGTTCACTCACATGCACGTCCGTGGAAAGGACATGACGTTTTTTGCCGAGCCACCTGGGAAGCCGCGGGAAACATTGCTCAGTATCCCGAACTATAATTTCGAATGGCAGCTTGGCTACGAGTTGAAGCCCGGCGACAAGAAGCTTCCGAAGGGAACTGTCATCGAAGCCATTGCTCACTTCGACAACTCACCTTTCAATCCGTTCAATCCGGATGCGACGAAAACCGTCGGATATGGACTACAAACAGTGGACGAGATGTTTAACGGTTTCGTGTTCTTTGTACACAGCGATGAAGATTTGAGTATCGAAGTTGACCCGTCGAACGGTCGACAAAGAAATCCAGCAAGTCGTCAATAAGTAGCTTGGGCATTCCTGCCCGAGCACACTGCTGCTTCGGGTACTGCTGAAGGCAAGTGCTCTGAGCAAAGGTCGGACGAGCAGGAATGCCCATCGTACGATAATGGTTTTGACGGGCAGGAATGCCCATCCTACGATGGTGGTTTGGACGGGCAGGAATGCCCATCCTACGATAGTGGTTTTGACGGGCAGGAATGCCCATCCTACTTTTTGTGGACTTTGTGGCATGCGGCACATGAGCCGGTGACTGCTTTGAATGCTTCAGAGGCACCGGCGTGATCTTTTGCTTCGAGCTTTGCAAGGACGTCAGCACTTCCTTCACGAAGTTGCTTTGCGGCGTTGGCCCAGTCGGCATCCGGACAGCGGTCGTCTTCCATCAGGATGTAACCTGCTTCATTCAGCAAGGCTGCCTTTGTTGCGAGCTCTTCCCAGCCTTTGTCATCGGCGGGAGCTGTCTTCAGACCTTCGGCAAGTCCACCGCAGTGCAATTTCACGAGTCCGTTCATCATTTGCTTTGTTGTGAGAGGTCGAGTTTTTCCTTTCTTGATCTGAGCGTCACCGCTGAGTGACAGAACTGCTGCGATCCCCAAAACCAACGCTGTACCGAGCACTTTGTTTTGCAACATCACCACGTCCTCCTTCGAAACTCAAATGAACAACTGACACACCACCAAAGCATCGGACCAAAAGATCCAGTTATCTTTGACGGGCGTGAATGTAGAAGAATGCTGCCGGAAAGCAAGTAGAGACGCGTGGTGAACCCACGGGTACTGGTGGGAGAAAGCAGGGCTTGGAATTCCGAAATGCCATGCAGGCAGTGGTTGTTCGGAGTCGCAAGTACTTTTAGGGAAATGGTTTACGCAATACTGGCCTTCAGGATGCGGTATTGACCCGGTTTTGAGGCTGAACATAAGATACGAGTTCATCAGGAATCTGTCCTTTCAATGAGTTTGATTCAAGATCCCTTCCCTGTTGACGTTTCCCACCTCATATCTGATCTCAATCCCTTCACAGTCAGGTAGTCAATGACCTGCCGGCTCAGTCTGATTGCACTGCGTCTGATCGCAGCAGCTTTGATGCTGTTGTTGTGGGATCGCGGTGCGTCTGGGCAGGAAGCAGTGCCTCAGTCGACGGCGGCGCTGGATGTGGTCACGGACGACATTCAGGACCCGGTCCGAATTCGAGCGGATGTGGAAGAGCGACTCCCGATGGATTGGGGTGAAGTTCGACTCCTGATAGGACGTGTGCGGCTTGAGCAGGGGCAACTCTCAGTTTCTGCGGCCAAGATGGCAGTGTTGTCGACACCGACGGAGACAGGATATGAAGTCCTGGTTTATGGAGAAGACATCTCGATAGACCATCATGAAGGCCGTCGGTATCTGGGTTCCGAGGTTATCCAGCTTCAGACATTGAAAGTTCCCGAATATGTTGTCGGAAGTTCGAGAGTTGCTCAGCAGACGAACGATCCACTGTATACCCGAGCAATTGAGCGACTCTTCCCGGGCACTTTGGCGCCTGAGCAGCATGTAACGTATCAGGTAACACCGGATTCGATGTTGCCTCAGTTGACGGTACCAGGCGCCGGAAAGAAATTTCGAAGGATTCAGATCCGTCAACGATCAAGTCAGCCGATTCAGGCGGAGTCACGTCGCAGTGAGGGCACGGTGCCCGAAGAACAGATTTATGTCATTACCGGTGGTGTAAACGTTCTGATCGAGGGTGTCGAATTTGACGTGCAGGGGCAGCAGATTTCCCCGGGGCTGGTGGATATCTCCGCGGATCGCATTGTTGCCTGGACACAGGCAACAGGCGACGGCGATCTTGCGGATGGCGGACTTGTTGTTCAGTCGGCGGACACACGCTTCCAGATTTACATGGAAGGGAACATTGTTATTCGACACAAGCAGAATACGATCACCGCCAGTCATGCATTTTTTGATGCAAACAATGATCGTGCCGTAATGATGAACGCCGAGTTGCGAGCGTTTGTTCCGACGACCGGCGGATACTTCCGGGTGCGGGCGGAACGCATGCGACAATTGTCGAGGGACCGATTCCATGCACAAAATGCGTGGGCTACCAGCAGTCCTTATGGCAAGCCGGGGTATCGGCTGCAGGCAAGTGATATTTTCGTGGAGCCGGGAGCTGCGACTCCGTGGACCGGCACCGACCCGCTTACCGGGCAGCAGGTTGTTGGGCAGTCGACATGGGTGACAAGCCTGAACAATCAGGTTGTTGTTGGCGATACTCCCGTTTTCTGGTTACCGAAAATTAGTGCTCCGATGGAAGACCCGGGCATACCGATTCGGCGGGCAACTGTCACTCAGGACCGAATTTTTGGACTCCACGTCAAGACAGTTTGGGATTTGACCACGATTCTTGGTCTTCCCAGGCAACCGGGGACAGAGCTGGACCTTCTTGCCAACTGGGCAACGGATCGTGGGCCAGGAGTTGGTACGGCGGCCCGCTACGAAGGGACCAATGAGGCAGGCAAATACCAGGGCAGCGGTACACTTTACTACCAATACGATTCCGGGCTGGACAATCTGGGATCGGATCGTCGGGCATTGCAGCCGGAGAGTGATCATCGGGGAGAAATTACCTGGCGTCATCGTCAGCAGTTGCCTGGGGACGCAACACTCTTCGGCGAAATCGGTTTTCTTTCCGATCGCAATTATCTTGAACAATACGACGAAACACGTTTCGATACGGATAAGGACGTCGAGACAATTCTGGGAGTCCGTCAGGATTTAGGAGCCTACAGCGGCTCATTGTGGACACGTCCGGATCTCAATCAGTTTGAGGCACACACACAATGGCTCCCTCGAGCGGACGCATATAGCTTTTCTCAGCCGCTGTTTGACGGTCTGGCATACTGGAGTTCGCATTCCTATGCGGGATATGCCGACATGAACCAGATGCAGTCTCCCACCGATCCTGCCGACCCGTTCACGCCTCTGGGATTGCCATATATGGCAGACGTCTCCGGAGGCATCGCGATGACTCGACATCAGATCGACGCACCATTCATGCTGGGACCGGTGAACGTAACACCGTATGTGATGGGCGAGGCTGCATGGTGGGAATCGGGATTCTCAGGCGACAGCGTGGATCGATACACAATCAATGCCGGGATTCGAGCACGCCTGTTTGCGTGGAAGGTCATGCCGTTTACCAACAGTGAGGTCTTTAATCTCAGGGGACTGACACATAAGCACGAGACCATTCTCGACTATTCCTGGACAGATGTGTCTCGGAGCGTCAATGAGATTCCTCAGTGGAACGAAATCGATGAGAACTCACAGGAACGGTTCCGGTCACGTTACACCACACAAATATATGGCGGAGTGATTCCCGATGAGTTCAATGCGAGGAACTATGCCATTCGAAACGGAGCCGGTTTGTGGGTAAGTGCGCCATATCACGAATTGGTGGATGATCAACAGGTCGTGCGGCTTTCTTTTAGAAATCGCCTGCAGACGAAGGCCGGTCCCATCAATGCTCAGCGAACTCGTGACTGGATGGTCTGGGAAAGCGGATTGTCCTATTTTCCGGAAGCGGATCGTGATAACTTTGGCGAAGACGTTGGGCTTCTCTTCGGCCATTATCGATGGAATGTCAGTGATCGTACGAGCCTGCTGGCAGACGGCGTCATGGACCTGTTTGAAAATGCTCAGGATGTATGGAGCCTTGGTATCCTGAGCCAGCGCAGTACTCGAGGAAGCGTCTACGTGTCGTATCGGCAGGTGGAGGCAGGTGACTTTCTGGACAGTCGAATCCTGACCGGCAGTTATAGTTACCAGATGAGTCCCAAATGGATTTCCACTGCTTCTTATGCGTACGATCTTGGAGAAAGTGAATCACGCGGATCTTCACTGACGGTCAGTCGAGTCGGATTGGACTGGATTCTGCACTTTGGACTCGGGTTTGACATCAGCAAAGACAATGTTGGCATTGGGATTTCGCTCGAGCCACGCTTCGGACCGCCCAACCCAACCAATATGAGTTATCTTCTCGGACTTCAGAGATAATCGGCAGTCCCGTCATTCTGCTTGCCATTCACGACTCGACTCCTCACACTCTGCAGAAAGCAGAAGTTGAATTCGGAGAAACAGCCATGGCTCAGAATCATTGTGGACGATATCGACCGACCCCTGCATCCCGACGTGATTTTTTGCGTCAGACATCATGCGGTTTTGGATCAGTGGCCCTGACGCATCTGATGAGCAGTTCGTTCGGTTCAACTGCGTCTGCATCAGCGAAGAACGTCGACGGTCAGGGGAGTGATAACAGCCTTCGTCCGCGTCCAACTCATTTTGATCCAAAGGCACTCAGTGTGATCTTCCTGTATATGGACGGAGGGGTCTCACAGGTTGATTCATTTGATCCAAAGCCACGACTGAAAGACTTTCACGGTCAGCCATTTCCAACGAAGACCGAACCAACGCAATTCAATAACATTGGCAATACTCTGGCGAGTCCATGGAAGTTCAGTCAATACGGGCAGAGTGGTATTCCTGTCAGTGAATTGTTTCCGGAGACGGCGAAACATGTCGACGAGCTTTCGGTGATCCGGTCGGTTGTCTCGAATTTTCCTGAGCACACCAATGCCAACTATTTCCTGCACACAGGACATGGCCAGCAGGGGCGTCCGAGTATGGGAGCCTGGGTCGGATATGGACTTGGGACAGAGTGTCAGGATCTTCCGCATTTTGTGATTCTGAACGGAGGGTTGATTCCACCAGGCGGTATCGACAATTTTGGCAGCGGGTTTCTTCCGGCCAGTTATCAGGGGTCGCTGTTTGCAAACAGTGATCCTCCGGTTGCGGACATTCAGCGCAGAGAATCCACAGCGGAGCGACAGCAGAAAAAGCTTCAGCTCATTCGACAGCTCGACCTCGCTGCAATTGATCGATACGCCCATCATGATCAGGTTGAATCGGCAATTGCTAACTATGAACTTGCAGCTCGTATGCAGGTCGCAGTACCCGGCCTGATGGATCTGAGTGATGAGACTCAGGCGACTCAGGACATGTACGGCATGTCAGATCAATTCCCGAATACTCGGATTTTTGCACGTGAATGCCTGCTGGCACGGCGGCTTGTTGAGCGTGGGGTTCGGTTCATCGAGTTGACATGCCCTGCCGGGAACGGTGATCGATGGGATCAGCACAGTAATTTGTTCGAAGGCCATACCAGGAATGCTCAGACCGTCGACAAGCCCATTGGAGCCCTCCTGACGGACCTGAAACAGCGAGGCCTTCTTCAGAAGACTTTGGTCATCTGGAGTGGTGAGTTTGGAAGAACTCCTTTTGCTCAGGGATCCGATGGACGCGACCACAATCAGTACGGATTCTCTATCTGGATGGCGGGTGGGGGGATTCGGGGTGGCACGATCTATGGTGCAACCGACGAGTTTGGGTACAAGGTGGTCGAGAACAAGGTTGAGATTCACGACGTACATGCAACAATGCTGCACCTGCTCGGGATGGATCACGAGCGTTTGACCTATCACTTCAGTGGCCGCGATATGCGACTCACTGATGTTGCCGGTGTTGTGATACCGGAGATTCTGGCCTGACGATTTGATGACTGCTGCGAGGCCATTTCAGCTGACGTGATTCCATCCGACTCTACGACCTACAACAAGTCCACGACCAACAACAAGACAGATTCATGATCGATTTTCTGAAGCTCGCCGGAAAGAACATCCTCATTGTGGGGGTTGCCAATCGGAAGAGCGTTGCATGGCACACTGCGAAGATGCTCATGGATGCAGGTGCGAATGTGCTGTTTTCAGTTCGCTCTGAAACTCGTGCCGAATCCGTCCGCAAGCTTGCGCCGGGTTCCCCCGTGTTCGTTTGTGACGTGGAACATCAGGACCAGATTGATCGACTGAAAACGGAAGTGTCGGAAGCTGTTCCCGTGCTCCATGGGCTGGTGCACTCTGTTGCTTTCGCGGACTATTCAGCGGGCTGGAAAGCCTTTCATGAGACACCGAGAGCCGCCTTTCTTCAGGCCATCAATATCTCCTGTTATTCGCTGATGGCCTTGTCGGATGCGTTCAAAGGGCTGCTGGATCGGGAAGAAGGCAGTGTTGTTACAATTTCGATTTCCACGACTCGGATGGCCGCCGAAAACTATGGATACATGGCCCCGGTGAAAGCTGCACTTGATTCATCCCTCTGCTTCCTTGCAAAGTCATTTTCAAAGTTCTCCAAAGTTCGTTTCAACGCAGCCTGCCCGGGCCTTCTGAAAACTTCTGCCTCGGCTGGAATTCCAGGCTATGTTGACAGTTATCTGTTCGCCGAAAAGGCAACACTTCGGAAACTGGCTGTTCAGACAGAAGAGGTCGCATCGACCGTAGCGTTTTTGCTGAGTCCTCGATCATCAGGGATTAACGCCCAGGGAATTGTCATCGATGCCGGTATGAGCACGAATTATTTTGATGACACCATCATCCGTCAGGGCTAAATGATGAATCGACACAGGCTGATCTTTCTGTCTGTCGTCTTCATCGCGACTATGGTTCGAGTCTTGGCGCTCCTGTACCGGCCTGGCGAACTCGAAACCGATCCGGATGGCTACGTGGCTCACGCTCAGATGATTGCTCAGGGGGCGGGCTTCGCGAACCCTCATTCCGGCCTCCCGACGGCGTTCCGGCCTCCCGGTTTGCCGTACCTGATCGCATGGATGCCGGGCTTCAGTGTTGCACCAGGCAGAGCCGTCGCAGTGCTGCAGCTGACGATTGGCGTGCTGACCGTCCTTCTGACTCGGCAATTGGCGGAACAACTCAGGCTCAGTCAGCAATTGGGGAATGCAGCGGCTTTACTGATTGCACTGGATCCGCTGCTTGTTCGCTACACAATACTTCCGATGACAGAAGTGCTGAGCGCAGCGCTTTCGGCCGGCATTTGTCTTGCCAGCCTGCGGTATCATCAGTTTCTTTCATCCGCGGAAAACAGCAGGGAGAAAGTCCTTTCCGGTTTTCTGTGCGGTGCTCTGATTGGCGTTGCTTCTCTGGTCCGCCCTGTGTTTCTGGTTTGCGGATTACTGCTGTTGTCCTGGCATGTTTTGACGGCAGTTCGAACATCTGCTGACGCATTTCGGAAGGACACCACCCGACGTCGAATCCCGACATTGCTGCGGTCAGCATTTGGGACCGGGCTGCTTCTGGGAACTTCGATCCTTTTGCCAGTGACTCCATGGATTATCCGCAATGCAATCATCTTCGATTCCCTGATCCCTTCCACGACACACGGCGGTTATACACTGGCGCTCGGAAACAATGTCAGCTACTATCGGGACGTGACCCTGCGTGATCCCGGCAGTCCATGGAATGGAACCGCTCTTCTGGAGTGGCAAAAATCAATGATCGGCAAGGCTGCTGAAGACGGCATCGCACAGACGAATGAAGTTGCTTTTGATCGGTTCATGTATCAGCAGGCATTTGAGACGATTCGCCTGAATCCTGCTACGTTTGTCAAAGCCTGTCTGCATCGTCAACTTCGGTTCTGGGGACTGACCACTGCGATCCCCGGTCGAGGCCTGATGCTCACCATTTCTCGGGGCACCGCAGCGTGGTATGCAGTGACCTGGATCGGTGTCGGACTTTCTGTGCTCTTGTTTTGGCGGCACTCGGTCCCTGGCAGAGCGTGCCTTTGGCTGGTGCTGTCCGGCTTCCTTGTGATGCACACGTTTTACTGGACCGACACACGGATGCGGGCCCCGGTAATGCCGATTCTGAGTGTCTTAAGTCTGATCGGATTGAATTCACTTCGTCCTGCAAATATCCCTGTTACTCAAACTCACGACAAGGAAGCGGACCGATGATCTGCATCTCCGTTACACCAACTTCTCGAACTCTGGCACCGGCAGACCTGCTGAACGCTTCTCGACAGGGAGACCTGATCGAACTGTGTCTGGATCACTTCCTGAAGGAACCCAATATCGGAGAACTGATCAAGGCTGTTGACAAACCGATCCTCATCTCATGCCGTCGTCCACAGGATGGCGGGCAGTGGAACGGAACTGAGTCGGAGCGACTGCAGTTGTTGAGAAGTGCGATCGTTTCCGGGCCAGCATACGTGGAACTTGATCTCGATATTGCACCCGGTATTCCTCGATTTGGATCCACAAAACGAGTCATTTCGTTTACCAGTCTGAATCGTCCACTGGGAAAGATCGACGAGATCTTCGAGAAGTGTCAGGCTGCAAATGCAGACATCGTCAAGGTGACGTGGCCGACTGACAATCTGGACGCGGCATGGCCGCTGCTTGCCGCCGTAACGCAGCCCCGTGCTTTGCCCGTTGTTGGATTTGGAGTGGGGCGTTCCGGTACAACCTTTTCGCTGTTGGGACGCAGATATGGGTCGCCGTGGATCTATGCTGCGCTCGAACGCGGGATGGAAGCATTCGAGCAACAGCCTACTGTTTGGCAGCTTAAGGAAGAATACCACTTCGAAGATATCAATTCCAAAACCAGGTTTCTCGGAATCGTGGGATACGGCACCGCGGAGAACACGGCTGCCCGAGTCCTCAATGCAGCGTTTCAGGAATTGGATAAGCCTATTCGTTGTTTGCCACTCATTCCGGGTGATGTCAGCCGACTTCCGAAGATGCTGTCAACCATGAAAATCAATGGATTGATCATTGATCCTGCTTATATGACTTCGATGAGCACCTTTGCTGGCCCCGGTGACGAGACCGCCCAGAAGACCGGCTGCATGGATGTACTCACTGAGCGAAAGGATGGATGGAAGGGTGTCTCTACGCTCATGCAGGCAATTGATGTTGCAGGACAGCAGGTGACCAATACTCCGGAATGGGCCTCTCGCGGAAGTGTGCTCGTGATCGGACACACTGCCTTCGCGAAGGCAGCGGCATTGTACTTTGGCAGCAAGGGGGCTGCTGTCAGTCTGGCATCGTCGTCTGATAATTCTGCTGCGGGTGCTGCCCGTGAAACCGGCGTCAGACTGGTTACCTGGAATGCAGCGCACGATGTTCGAGCAGATACTCTTATCATCGCGGAAAGAGGACTTGCATGTGGAACAGGTAAGGGAGAACTGAACCCTATGATCATCCGTGAACGAATGAACGTGGTGGACCTCACGAGCTATCCTCAGGAGTCTGCGTTTGTGGAGGAAGCTCTGGCACGTGGTGCACGGCTGATCTCCCCGTCCGCAATCTTTGCAAGTCAGCTTCAGATGCAGTTTAAGCTGCTGGCTGGCAGGGAATTGCCCGGTACAGCGTTTGAAGCGGCAGCCGGAATGTAAGCCCGTTTTGCTCCGATGATTCGAGGATTTCCAGTCCTCGATACCATTGCGGGACTGTTGGGTTTGGAATGCCGCGGTATGATTTGTGCCTCTCGATCAAGGTCATATTTTCAGGCTTCAGACCAGGAACATGAATATGAGTGTTGGACTGCATGGACTTTTGAAATCCGCATTGACGGTTGCAGCGAATACCGCTGTTGCGGCAGGAACTCTCGTTGCAATTGCAGAGTTTTCAGATCAGCGCTGCCTGGCTGAAGACGTTCAGGAAAAGTTCCTTGGTAGTGGTGTGGTTGCAAAAGTGGGAGGCTATCGGCCGATCCGAGCAGTGATGGATCAGGAAGCCTCCGTAGTCAGCAAAGCACCAGAAGATCTCAAGGCACCAAAGTATGGCTTTCTGGAATTCGGTGAAGGAAAATGGGCCTTCATTCTTGATGAGCCGGAAGAAGGAGATCATCGACTCTTCATCGACACGAATGCCGATGGTGACATCACGAACGACGAGCCTGCTGAATGGGAAGTCCGTGACCAGAACGGTAAGAAGATGTTCAATGGCAAGGGAAAGCTTGAACTGGGCGGAGGCCGGGTTGGTGAGATTGGGCTGTATCGGTTCGACCCCAAAGATCTGTCCCGAGCAGCGCTCGCTAACACGATCCTGTTCTATGCTGACTTTGGTTCTGAATACACGTTTAAGCTGGACGATAAGGAGTTTTCCACCTTCGTTGCCGGTAGCCTTTCTTCGAACAGCCGATTGCCGATCGACCGAGATGGCAATGGTCGCGTAACGTCACGTCTGGAGTCCGCTGCTCTCGATCAACCATTCAACTTTACGGGGACAACATATCTGTTCAGGCTTGAAGGTGGGTTGTTGAAGCTTGAGAAAGCTGCCGAGCCAGTTGAGATGAGCCCGCTGCCGCCGGATCTGTCGATCGGTAAGCAGGTTCTGAAGTTTGCAGCGAAGACGATGGATGGAACGGAAGTTTCCTTCCCGGAGAGCTACAAGGGCAAGATCGTGATGCTGGACTTCTGGGCCACATGGTGCGGCCCCTGTATTGGCGAGATTCCGCACATGAAAGAAGCCTACACGGCATGGCATGACAAGGGATTTGAAATCCTGGGAGTCAGCTTTGATCAGCCTGATATGGCTGAGAAGGTGACAGAGTTCCTGAAAGAGAAGGAGATTGCCTGGGCTCAGATTTATGAAGGCAAGGGCTGGGAGACAAGTCTTGGTTTACAGTATGACGTCTCAGGAATTCCGTTTGTCCTCCTTGTTGATGGCGATACAGGAGAGATTCTCGCAACGGCCGCACAACTGCGAGGCCCAAAACTGAGCGAGTTCATCGGTAAAGTGCTTGAAGAAAAGAACGGCAAGTCCGGCGAATAAACAGCACCGAATCGTCTGTCTGTCTTGTGATCCACCGGCAATCGCGGGATTTCTTGATTGCCGGTGGTCGAGTCTCTCAGATCTACAGTTGGAAATCTGTGAACGTTGCTTCACACGCCGTACTGAATGCGACTCGCATTTTTCGTTCCGAGGGAAAAAACTGCAGACATGCGGTGGTATGCCAGTAGTTTCCATGAACACACAGCGTAGAACCTCCAGGTTGATTCTCCGGACCATGATCCGACATGATTTCGCCCAGTTCATCGGTGCCGATAATGTCATGCTCACTGAGCAACTGCTGAAATCTCTGATCGCGAACGATTGATGACTCGTGCAGTCGGCGTCCACGCAAATGCGTGGGTGCATTATGTCCGTATATTGCATTCAGCGGAATTTGAACGCTCTGCATCTCCGGAGTCGAAAATAAATTCGTATGGTGCAGAACGTCCTCGCCTTGAGCCGGTCGGCGAACCTGAAGTTGAGTATTCGAGAGTTCAAATGAAGCGATATCACCACTGGGATCCGCGACCATAAGAATGCCGCCACCCCAGCGAGATTTGGAACGGAAATACGCCTCCGCTTCAGTAACCGTCGAACAACACTGAAGTGTCTCAGCGATGATCACTGAGATTGGAGGAGCAAAAGACGCCGGCCGATCTGTTGTGAACGCATAGTCGTAAGTGATGCAGAGACCCGCTTCGTTGATGCCATCGACTGCGCCGGCCAGAGGGGCCGTGGTGAACTCCAGCGAACGAAATCCTGATTCGGGGCGAACATCTCGAATCATATAAAACGGCTGAACCAGCTTCAGGTAGTCAAAGTTTCTGGCCACTATCGGACACCCATTCGCTGAACGCCGCCCTCGAACACTGATCGCCGAGCACGCCCCCGGGGAAACTGTACAATCGCCGACCGATGAAAGAAGCGGTTCAAGTGCGTTGAACAGGCACATCGCCTGTAAACTCAGGTCTGCCCCATTCGCAATGCCGCGCAGTCGGTCGAGCATCTGTGAATGGTTTGACGACAGTGCCGCCTGCAGGTACCGAAGCGACTTTCGTTCTGCGACCCATCGATAGATGGTGTAGGGCAGCCAGATCGGTTGCTTCAGGCGGAATGCTTCAAGCTCGGACAAAACCCGACGGGCAGCCAGAATCTGCTTTGCTGCTGATTGTCCCTGACACAATCCCAGTTCGAATGCCCGTCCCGAACAGACGACCTTTGTGATAGTCTCGGCTTTCAAGTTGTGTTCCGTTTCACTCCCATTTTCAACCACCGCTTCCTGCAAATGCTCTGATTATCGCACAGCCGATTTAAGAAAGTTGAGAGTTCCTGTCACGGTCGCGGAAGTGTCACCAGCAAAGACTTCGACTACCGGTGTTCGACCTGATGGGAAAACGCAGTCCGTGATGACAGCTTCACCGTCGTTGATGAACACTTCCACCGAAGATCGATCGACAAGAATCTGGACGGCAACTGCACCATCGATGAGTCGAGCGGGAGCCTCGTGTCGTCCGGCAAATGCCGGATGAAAGTCGACGATCCCCGAGTTTCGACGGTCGACATACACGGCCGCGGGCTCGCGGTCGTAGCCTATTTCCGTATACTCATTTTCCCCGGTTCGAATCCGCAGCCCACAGGACCGAGCATTCCCAGGATGAAGTTTCAGGTTGATTATGAAAGTCTGGTCAGAGAGTTCGCCCGTTGTGGTGACCGCTGCAGGCGGCCATGTGATTCCCGTGGTCTCTAGTTGCTTCGAGTTCAGAATCAGTTTCTGAAGTTCCTGAACTGGTCTCTGAACGAGGGTGAATACCGATCCGTCTGAGGCTCCCCGCGTGTTGATTTGCCTGAGACTCAGGGATCTCGGAATCGACATGCTGCTTCTCCATGGTGATGTTGGCACAAGGCATGTTTCCCAGTTATTCATCCACCCAATCCAGATTCGACGTCCGTCAGATTCCGGAATATCGGACCAGCTGATTGGGGCATAGAAATCTCGACCGTAGTCAACCCATCGAGCATCCTGAATCGCTGTAAACGCTTTACCATCGAAGTGCCCGACAAAGTATTCTCCGCCACTACCTCCGGCGATTGAGCCACTTCCCATGTCGGCTTCAAGAACCCACAACTTCTTACCATCGTGACCCTCAACCGGCAGTTCAAACAAGTCCGGACATTCCCAATTCGGTTTGTTCTTTGCACCGGCCGGGCCAAAACGGCTCACTTCTTCCCAGTGTTTAAGGTCGGTGGAGTTATAAAATACAAGGACCTTCTCAACAGCAAGGGAGACGACCATCACCCAGCGCTTTGATGGTGCGTGCCAGAAGACGCGTGGATCCCGAAAATCAGGGTTGTTGACATCGAGTACAGGGTTCTTTTCATATCGCGTCCAGGACCGCCCGCGATCTGTGCTCCATGCAAGGTTCTGAACCTGTTTTCCGTGACCATGCCCAGTATAAACAGCAACCAGCGGTGGATTTGCCGCTGTCCCGAAACCGGACGTGTTTTGACGATCAACGACACAGCAACCACTAAACGCCATAATGCCATTCTCTTCCGGGATTGCCAGCGGAAGATGCTCCCAGTGCAGCAGGTCACGGCTGACGGCATGTCCCCAGCTCATGTGACCCCATGACAATCCAGCGGGATTGAATTGGTAGAACAGGTGGTATTCGCCATCGTGAAACACCAGACCATTCGGGTCATTCATCCAGTTGATTTCGGGAGTGAAATGGACTTGAGGACGCAGTGGTTCATTCAGGTAGTCGGTAGACGCCCGGTAAAGAGCTAGTTGGCCGTCAAGATCGAATCGATCCGGCGGAGTATCCGTCTGGACGATGTGATCAATACAGATGTGGCCCCACCCCTCTGTGGCCCGATCGAAGATCCTGAGCTGAGCGGTCTGATTGCGAAATTCTTCAACGCTCCAGTTCGCCCATTCCAGTGATTCTGACTCCGGGCCGGTTGCTGACCGCACAACCTTCCCGCTGATTAGAAGTTCAATGCCAAGACTGTCGCGGTGTGGACCTCCACCGATCAGGAACGCGAGGTGCGACTTGCGAATCACAAATTTCGTGCTGGTCGCCTCTCCGGTTGTCTTATCTCCGTTCAGGAAGGTATTGACGAGCCCGATGCCGCGGTAGCCGGAGACCTCCATTTGATTTGGCAGAGTTCCTCTGGCTGGCGCTGTTCCGAATGCTTCGCCAACAACTTCCCAGTGACCGTAACTTCCGCTTTCAAAGTCATCAATCAATATGTCATCACTATCGACGGCCACTGCAGCATGGCGGTGTGCACAAGTCAGGCAGCACAATAATGCGGCTATGAGACTTCGGGACTTCAGCAAAGTGCAAACATAGGACATGATATGAATCCGCTTCAGAAACGAGGATACGCTCAGTGGCCGCCGAGCACCTTTTGTCGGATGTGCTCCGGGAACGCCATTGTACCGCCCGAATTGACACACGCCCAGGCTGCGGCGGCAATAGCACCCATGTTGATTTTTTCCAGTGAGTTTCCGCGGAGCAGCCCAAGGGTCATTGCAGCGGTGAATGCATCACCAGCGCCGACGGTATCGACGACGTCAACCGACACTCCGGGTAAGTCACTGAGTTCGTCTCCCGAAAGGATGACCGCACCTGCTGGTCCTCGAGTCAGTGCGATGGTGTGCAGACGAAAATGGTTTGCCAGTGCTTCCATCATCTGCAGTTCGCTCCCGGTTGCGCCGATCAGACTGGCTACCCTGGGAAGTTCTTCGTTGTTGAGCTTCAAAACATTTGCTCGCGAGAGAGAATTCTCGATGACAGTATTGCTGACATACGGGTAACGCAGATTCACATCCAGAACTCTCAATGCGTCGTTCGACACACTGTCGACGAATCTCAGAATTGTCTTTGCAGAAATTGAGTGTCTTTGCCCGAGTGTGCCAAAGCAGACTGCATTGCATTGTCCGGCAAGCTGAGCCAGCGACTCATCCCACTGGAGATAGTCCCATGCCGAGTCTTCAGCAAATTGGTAATGGGCTGAGCCTCCCTGGTCGAGTTTCACATGCACCTGACCGGTGTCCCGATCGTTTGTTTGTACACACACTGTATTGACACGGTGCGTTTGAAGCTCAGTCAGTGCATTGTTCCCAAGAGGGTCGTTTCCTACGGCACTGGCGATAAAGACCTTCGCAGCATCCAGAGCTAATTCAGCCGTACTGCAGGAGAAGTTCGACGGAGCACCTCCAAAGCGTGGGCCATCCGGAAATATGTCCCACAGGATTTCTCCAAGTCCGGCAATCCTGAGCGGCTCCATTCTGCTTGTTTCTTTCATTCTCCTGTACGAAGCAGTTCACGAATTGCTGCATCGTACTGATCCCGATTTTCGAACTGACGCTCTTGCCCGTTGATGCTTAAGATACCGCGGAAGCTGTCGGTCGTCATTCCTGACTTCTGTTCATTGTTAAAGAGTCTGTCCGAAAATAACACCGCTTCGCTCAGATTCCTGAGTTCAATTCGAATCCCATTCAGAGTGACTTCTCCATTGACGGGCGAGTCGCTGGTCTGCAGTTCGACAAAGTGACTCCATTCTTCGGCCGCCTCTAACGGTGCTTCCGCGAATCTGGCGTTGATTCGAATTCGCGTGGCCTCAAACATCGGCTCATCAGAGAACTTCACAGTACGGCTGTTGAAGGAGATCAACCCCGAAAATTGATTCCCAAATCCCCTTGCTGCGGAAGAGATCGGAGACCTCGGTTGGACCGCATTGCCGGAATTCACACCACTGACTGGAAGACTCGCAAAGAATGTGACCTGATTCAGTTCATCTGCTGTCAATTGCCACTTTTGAAGACTTTCCTGCTCGTGTGACTCAGCGGAAATTGTCCCCTGACGAACCTCTGCCTCGGTCATGCCCTCAGGACTAACGGCGACATCGAACACAGTTCCAAGATCCACCACCACCGCATTGGGGGTTCTCACTCGAAAGCCTTTCGCCGGAGAAGGAACATTGGCCGACAGCTCACCTGCGTCGAGTTTGAGTTCACCCGGCGACAACATCTGGAATTGTGCTGGCCCAAAGATATCAACCACAGCCCCCCCCGAACACTCAAGCCGAACTGATCCCTGTTCCAGAACCATTTGTTCGTTCGTGATGCTCCCCGGCTCTTGAGCACCTGTCAGAACTGCTTCGCCGCTTTGAATAACCCGAGCGTACTGGACATTTTGTTTTTCCGGAGACTTTTGTTCGGGGGGCTGCCTCGGAGGCTGATTGACGGGGCCACGATCATCCTGGCCCTGATTTGAGGCTTGACCCTGTTGCGAGGATTGATGGAGAGCAAACCACCATCCGGCACTTACGACAATGGTCAGAGTCACAACGGCGAGAGCGACAGCCGGATTCGACAGAGAACGCATCAAAAGACTTCGGCGATTCGAACGGTGGTTCTTTCGATGACGCGGGAAACCTGAGGATGACGGATCGGGATTCCGAAAAACCAGATCAACAGCTGACGGGAGATTCGTGGATTGGCGAGCATCCTCAGTTGAGGATGATTCTGTGCATCGCCGGAGGACAGCGGCTGTGAAGCTTTCGTCGTCCGACTCTCTCTCTACTGACGCAGACGATTCATCCATAAACCTCAGCAACTGATCCATACGCTCATCCTGCAGGACAATGGCTCGAAACTGAGGATTGACAGCGAGCGCATGCCGGAGATGAGCAAGATCGGAGGGTACAAGAGATTCGCCTGCTGAGAAGCGAATCCAGAGGTTGAGGAGAGTCGATTCTTTGTCGACGACTTGATCATTGCTATCGGAAGCCATTTCAGGATTTCTCCCCACGACGAAGCTGACGAATACACTTGCCCAGGCCATTTCGAATCCGCAACAAAGCCATTCGAACTGATCCGGCATTCTTTCCTTCATCAGCAGCGATGGATTCTGCCGTCTTGTGCTGGAAATAGAACGAGTCAATCAACTGTCTGTGCTCAGACTCAAGTTGAGCGAGGCAGATTCGCAGAGCAATAAGGTCATCATCCGGATCGAGAGAATCAGAATCTGCTTCTGCCTCAAAGCGAGCCAATCTGTACTGAATCAGATCAGACTCCAGATCGGCCGCAGCCACTCTTCTGTTCCTGACCTCATTTCGAAGCCAGGTTCCGACGCGATGTCGAGCAATCCCAAGAATCCAGCCCCTCAGCGACCCTGAGCCCTGGAACGTGGGGAGACATCGATAGACCTCAATGAACACATCCTGAGCGATATCATCAACTGCCGGGCCATACCCAAGGTTTCGACAGACGAATAACCTCACATCACGCTGATATCGACGCACAATCTCCTCAAAAGGCACCCCCCTTTCAGGAACTGCCTCCAACTGTGGATCCGGAGTAATCTGTTGCCGATTCGACAAGTGTCCGCCCGTTTGGAAAAAAAATCACATCCCAAACATACCATCCCCCCACTCCACAAGTCGCACCCCAACAAAAAACGTCACCAAAATTCCTGCCTCCCCGCAAAAGGGGTCAGGACTCGGGTTTGTGGAGATGTGTAAGGTCTGGGTTGAATGCGTTGAATGGGATCGTGTCTGGTGAGACTCAATATCGTTGCAGATTCCGGGCATCCGGCAAATGACGGAACGGGGCACTGGCCGTTCGGAATGCTGCTGTCCGGACGGGGACTTGAATGCTGCCACGCAACGTTTGGTTCGCCCGCTGTGCCGAGCAGGTTCTGCATTTGGGGCGAGATTCAAGAGAAAACTGAGTGACACCGTGACCCTCAGATGCGACTTCAATTTCAGCTCGCATTGGGACCCAGTCTGAACGACTGAAGTGCAGTGTGTCGAAGATTGGGGCTCGACGTCTGTCGGAGTAGTAGATTTACTCGGTGCATTCGTAAGAAGTCAGGATTGTCATCAATGCAGGAAACCAGAGTCTCCATCGGGCGATATCAATGCAGCGTGTGTGGTCGCGTCCTGAAAGCATCGGGCGAGATGATTGGCAGGCGGGTTCAGTGCCGGTGTGGTCATCAATTTCGAATTCAGGAGGAGCGTCTGTTGTTTCAGGATGTGCCTGGGGTGTCCATTACTGACCCCGAATCTGTGCAGGAGCATCATCCTCTGGCGACTCTCGATCGGCACTCGTCTGCATCAGGCTCCGACGAAACGGATGATGTCACTCGGGTCCGAAATGTCCGTGAAGCATACCGAGCGATGAGGCAGCAGCTTTCCGGTGTTGTGATTGGGCAGGAGGATGTCATCGAGCAAGTGTTGATCGCCATGTTTTCGCAGGGGCATGTATTGCTGACGGGTGTTCCTGGACTTGCGAAGACGCTGCTGATCAGCAGTATCTCCCAAGTGTTGGATCTTCAGTACCGGCGCATTCAGTTCACGCCGGATCTAATGCCTGCCGACATTACGGGAACTGAAGTGCTGCAGGAGGATCGTGTTACAGGGCGGAGGAACTTTCAGTTTGTCGAAGGCCCTGTCTTCTCCAATTTGGTGCTTGCAGACGAGATTAATCGATCTCCACCAAGGACACAGGCGGCACTTCTGGAAGCCATGCAGGAACGCCATGTTACGATTGGGGATGAGAGTCGTGCTCTGCCCAGTCCTTTCTTTGTGATGGCAACGCGAAATCCGATTGAACAGGAGGGCACGTATCCTCTTCCAGAGGCACAACTGGACCGCTTCCTGTTCAATATTGTCGTTGAATACCCCGACCGCGATGATGAGTTTGAGCTGATTCGACTGGCCACATCGGATGTGAAGGCGGATCTCAAATCGGTTCTCGATGATCAACAGATTCTGCAAATTCAGCAAACGGTTCGCAGGGTGCCCGTAGCCGATCATGTCATTGCATATGCTCGTGACCTCGTTCAGTCAACTCGTCCGTCACAAGTCACGGCTCCGGACTTCATTCGTGAAATGGTGGGATGGGGCGCTGGACCACGAGCGGGCATCAGTCTGGTAATGGCTGCCAAGGCCAGAGCGATTCTACAGGGAAGATTCCACGCTACCACAGAAGACATTCGAAGCATTGCATTGCCGGTTCTGCGGCATCGAGTGGTGACAACATTTCGAGCTGATGCTTCGGGAGTTCAGCGTGATGACGTCATCCGCATGCTTCTGGACCATGTGAAACCGGTTCCACCTGCGAATACTACGGCTCCGGCTCGCGTGCGAAGAGGAGATCGGCACTGATGCCATTCCAATCCAGCCTCGATCTTCTTCCCAACACTTCGATTGCCCGATTTGCTCGCGTGCGATTTCCGGTTCACCGCCCGGTTACGGGCACGAGGAGTGGAGATCATCGCAGCCCGCATACCGGATCGTCGACAGAATTTGCTCAGCATCGGGAATACAGTCCGGGCGACGAGCCAAAGAGTATTGACTGGCGAGCATTCGGAAAAACTGATCGATACTACGTCAAACAATACTCGGATGACACCAACCTGCGAGCCTTCATTCTGCTGGACTGTTCAGCATCGATGGGCTATTCGGATCAGGAATCGCGTGATCATCACAGGAGTGCGTTCAGCAAACTGGACTATGCTCGACGCCTCGCGGCAATGATTGCCTGGATACTTGTTCGACAGGGAGATGCGGTTTCTTTGATTGTGTTCGACGATCAGATCCGGCTTAATTTGCCGATGTTGAGTACTACTGCCCATCTGCACCAGATACTCAGAACGCTGTCGGAAGTTCAGGCTCAACGTTCATCAAATTGCACAGCAGTCATGCACGAAGTGGCCGGTCAGATTTCAAATCGAGGTCTGGTGATCGTGATCAGCGACTTTCTCGATGAACTGACGCAGTTTTCAGGGGCGTTGCATCATCTGCGGCATCACAATCACGAGATCATTGTCTTTCAGACGCTTGCGTCGGATGAACTCAGTTTTCCGTTTCGTCACACGGCTCGATTTCGAGACCTCGAAGAACTGATCGAAGAGCAGCACATCGATCCAGCCGCGATTCGACAGGAATATCTGCGACAGATCAACAGCCATTTGAGTGAACTTCAGATGGCCTGCAACCTGGCCGAAGCCGATTTTGCAAGGTTCACGACCGACCTGCCGCTCGATGATGCGCTGGCCGACTATTTTGCCCTGAGAATGATGGGGTAATCGCCCGACTTATGAACTTTCTCAACGTAACAGCTCTATTCTCGCTCTCTGCGATTGTCGTTCCGATACTGCTGCATCTGCGGAAGCGACGGACCGTCAGGGTTCAGTCGTGGGCTGCCATGAGATTTGTTCGGCAGTCACTTGCGGCTCAGCGTCGAGGTCTCACCATCGAGCATCTGGTATTGCTGATCGTTCGATGCCTCATGTTATCCGTTTTCGTCATGGCGATGGCAAGGCCTCACGTGGACCCCAGTGTCGGCGTTTCTGCGATCGCTGCAGTGTTCTTTCTTACGCTGTCGATCTGCCTGGCAGGCATGGCGGTTGCTTTAGTCTCGAAGTTTCGGCATCGGCTTTTACTGACTGCACTCGCGGCAGGATGCGCATTGTCGGCATGGAGTTGCACTGTGCTGCATCGTCCCGAACTTCCTGTTGTGCTCAATCAACCTCGCGATGTTGTGATTGTGATCGATGGATCGGATTCAATGACTTATCGGGCCGATGGACAATCCGGATTCGAACGAGCTGTGACCGAGGCAAAGTTGTTGGTCAGTCAATTACCGGGCCAGTCGACTGCTGCTACTCTCGTTGCTGGTCCAATTGTCATACCGGACGACGCGAGTCTTACTCAAAATCTGCGAACCGTATCCGATCGATTGGAAACATTGATGCCAACCGGCGGCAACTCATCGTTGCCTCCAGCAATCCATCGCGCCGAAGAAATCCTGAAGCACGGTCTGAATCTACGGAAACAGATTCTCGTTTTTTCCGATGATCAGCTCCTGCCATGGCAGGAGGTTGAAGATGAATTGTCCAAAGACGCGCAGAGGTTCTCCGGGACTTATGCGAGAGTGCTCCCGCTTCCACGGAATTGTCAAAATGTAGCAGTTACTGGTATCTCTGCCGAACAGCCGATTGAAGGATTCGGGCGTCAGGCAAACCTGCAAATCGAAGTATTCAATGGCGGAACGACTCCGGCGGAAGATGTCACTCTGAGACTGCTCGTCGATGAGAAGGAAATTCATTCTGTGACACTTCCCGGAATTGAATGTGGAAGTCGCACGAGCATTGAATACCCCTGCGATCTTCAGGGTCAGGGAATTCACACTGTTTCTGCAATCTGCGACGGCGACGCTTGTCTGTCAGCAGACAATCGAATCGACTGTATTCTCTATGTCCCTGCGACGACTCGAGTGTTGATCGTTGATGGGACCCCATCTTTGGAGGTTGCTGACAGGGCTGCCACTTTTGCGAGACTAGCAATTGATCCTGGGGTAGAGGATGAAGGTGCGTCGACAACATTTGCGTCGGCCACTCTGGTTGATGCCGCTCTGTTGAAGACAATTGATTCGCTTGATGCGTACGACGTGGTCATTCTGTGCGATGTTCCCAGACTTCCTGAGGATGTGTCGAATCAGATTGCTGCATTTGTAGCAAATGGTGGCGGACTCATGATTCTTGCCGGAAGACACATCGATCGGGACTTTTACAACGAATGGGTATCCGATATCGGACCAGTAATGCCCGGAGTACTCGGTGAACGGTCCGTTTCCTTCGGAGAGGAATTCGTTCCAGTCAGGTTCGACGTGGCCTCCGCGAATCACCCACCACTGAAGACACTCACAGAACGGGGATCCCACGATCTGGCTGCGTTCTACACCACTGCGGCGTGGGCCCTGGAAAAGCGAAACGAAGTTGAGTTGAACGTTGGATTGCGGTTTGACAATGGCTGGCCAGGTCTGACAGAGTCAAAACTGGGGGAAGGCCGTATTCTGTTTCTGGCCGTTTCTCCGGATCCGCTTGAGAACAACCTGACAACGTGCACAAGCTTCCCTGTATTGATGAATTTATGGACTCGATACCTCTCCTCTGTCCGGCCTCCGGAACTTATGCACGCACCGGCGTACTCGCTTGAAGCCGAATTGCCTTACACATGCATCGAACCATCGACAATCAGAGAACGTCGTGAAAACGGTCAGCCCACAGGTCCTGACAAGGTAACACCAGATGCAGGCTTCGAATCAGATGCTGAGCTCACGCAGCCGGACGGCTCGCTGCGAACCGTCAAAGTTGTGCACCATAAAAAGCATCTGGCATGCGACGCTGGTACGGTCGCCACCCCAGGACTGTACAGTCTTGCGGTCAGAGTCCCGAAACACTCGGACGAGCTGAAACTCCCGTTCGTTGTTACAGCGAATCGAACAGAATCCGATTTAGCGATCGCTGACATCAATCGCATTCGGGAAATTGCCCGTGAAAGCGGAATCACTCTTGTCGATTCATTCGATGACATTCAGGACGTTGCAACTGGAATCCCGGAGAGAGTCGAGCTTTGGAAGTACTTCATTCTTGCGGCTCTTAGTCTGATCACAGCTGAATCCGGACTTCTTGGCTGGCGCACCCGCAGATATTCGGAGGTGACACCTTGAATACGGGGCAAATTTCAGTGAGTCTGCAGACAGTTGCATTGGTCTTCACGATGTTCATCGCATGGATCGTGATCGTGCTGCTGTCACAGCGAATTAGGAAGAAATCGGTGCGACTGGCAACACAGGTTTCTGCTGTCGTTCCCGCATGGATTTTCTGGACACGACTTCTGAGACTATTGACTGTTCATCTTGAGACAGCAGCTTCATGGCCCTGCGAATTCACGGCACTTGCCGCTTCCGTCGCAAGCACACTCGCGTTGTCTGTCTATATTCACGAGTCGCCCGGGGCTCGTTCCAAAGTTTATTTGCTGCCCGCAGCACTTCGCCTTTCAACGATTGGGTTGCTGGCACTGATGCTTATCGATCCGGTCGTCACATTTTCAGATGAGCATGAGGAACATCGACAAGTCGTTGTATTGCTTGACAGATCCAACTCTATGAAACTCAGCGCTGGTGCTGTACCAGGCGAGAACATAGAACCCGAATCAGATCGACAGACGATTGCAGAAAGTGTTCTGGACCACGGCTCGGGGGGACAACGCTCTCTCATGGAGAACCTGTGTCAACGCTTCGATGTGCGTCGATATGAGTTTGCAGAATCCGCCCGTCTCGATAACGCACAGCCGAATCCTGAGACGGAAGAAGATGTGATATCCAATCTCGAAGCAGATGATCACTGGTATGCTTCAACGCAGCTGCAATCTGCTTTGGCCCGAGTCTCAAACGATGTGAACCCCTCGCAGCTGTCCGGGGTTATTGTGATCACCGACGGATGCGATCATTCATCTGGAGAGATTACCGAGACGGTACAACGGCTAAGGAAAGCGAATGTTCCTGTCAGTACCGTTTTGATTGGCAATCAGACTCCGGTTCAGGATGTTGGCGTTTCGGCAATTCAGCTGCCACAGCAGGTCTTTGTTGGTGATGAAATTTCGGTGCGAGCCGTGATCAGAGCGAGTCAGTTGAATGGTCAACAGATCCGTGTTCAGTTAAGACGGGACGGTGAGGTCCTTGATGAACGGAATGTGAGTATCTCAACACATCAATACAGGGACACGATTGTCTTCGAAGACACACCAAAGACGACAGGAGTCTATGAGTATGAGATCCGAATCGACGATGTTCAGGGGGATCGAATCCCTGAGAATAATGTCCGGTCTGCGAGCGTTCAGATTTCGAACGATCATCTAAAACTTTTAATCATCGATGAGCGACCACGATGGGAGTACCGTTACCTGAAGAATCTTTTCGCCGGTCGAGACCGAAGCGTCGCACTGCAGGCGGTACTGCTGCATCCGGATCGACTTGAAGGCGTACCGGACCCGGAATTGATTTCGGCCTCCGCATCGCGTGCATTTGATGACTGCGAAGCTAGTGCTGTCCCTGATTCAGAATCTGAATGGCTCCAGTTCGATGTCATCGTCCTTGGAGACATTTCACCTGACGAACTGACACCACCGATTCAACAAATCCTCGACAGGTTTGTGCGTCTGAAGGGAGGTTCGTTGATTGTCATCGCCGGGCCTCGATGCATGCCGCATCGCTATGAGAGTTCAGCGTTTGCTGAATTATTGCCGGTGAGCCTGCAGAAACAACCCCTCGCGTCAAAAGTCGCGGACGCCGACAGTAGTTTCAACCTGAGAATCGTGAATGAATCGCAGGACCATGTCCTCATTCAACAGTCACTGAACCGTGATGAAAACTCAGCCATATGGAATTCGCTTCCCCGCATGTACTGGCGTCATATTGGATCTACTGCGAAGCCTGGAGCCACTGTGCTTGCCTGGGCAGACAGCCGGCTTCAGAATGACACAGGAAAGGAGGTTGATCGCCAGCAACCTGAGCTTGTCCGGGAGAACCCGCTGATTCTCTGGCATCGGTTTGGAGCGGGAAAGGTTCTGCAACTGAATTTCGATGAAACCTGGCGACTGCGTTACGGCATTGGGGACACGCGTCATCACCGATTCTGGGGACAAGTGATGCGATGGGCCGCACAGGATCGTCTGCCGTTTGGTACTCAGTTTGTCCGAATGGGCATCAATCAAACGAGCTATCTGACGGGCGATCGGGTTCGGGTCAAGGCACGCCTGGTGGTTGATACGATCGGGGAGGCTGAAGCCGTCAGCGTCGCAGCAAATCTCTATTCCGGTGAGACGCTTGTTCACTCAGTTCCCATGAGTGTTCTCCCGGACTCCGGGGGGCTTCTGAACGCCGAATTGAAATTACCGGAAGTTGCTGGGAAGTACCGCGTTGAACTGGCCGGAGACACTGTGCGACGAGTGCTTGATCTTGAAAATCGATCGGATGCTCGAGTCTTCGCTGAGTTCTATGCGGAAGGCCCTGACCCATCGGGGGAATCCGCAGATGTTGTTGCAAGTTCTATGGCTGCGACACTGCTGGCTGAACGAACGGGAGGAATCGTAACCTCACCTGAAACCGCAACAAAGGTTCTGGAGCACCTTGGGCCTCCCTCTTCATACAGGCGCGATCGATTCACAGTGCCTCTCTGGAATCGCTGGCCAGTCATTGCCGCGTTTTTGCTGTTATCGGGCGGCGAGTGGACCCTTCGGAAGTTAACAGGGTTGATTTGAACAGGGAGATTGATCATGAGCGTTGATATGTTAAGGACTGATCAGGAACTAAACCTGCCAGAATCCGTTCAGGACCAATTGTCCAAAGTCATCCAGCGTTTGCAGTTGTCTGCACGAATACGTCAGATATCTCTGCAGTTCACGACGGTGACTGCGGCCATAGTACTGCTCGTCAGTATCGACTTGTTATATGAGCCAATATCCACGCTGAACCGATTTCTGATGCTTGCTGGAATTACCGGACTCGCAGCATTCGTCTGCTGGTGGATTGCCATGGCTGGACGCCGGAAGCACGAACCGTTGCTTTGCGCAGCATGGACGATCGAATTGGCGATTCCGGAGTTCGAGGAGCGAATTACGTCGGCGATTGAATTGTTGAATCACGATCAATCAAGAAACCAGTCCTCCGGCCAGTTGATCGATGCGATGCTGAAGGAGGCTGAACAGACCGCTGGAAGAATGAATGAGTCTGCAGTCCAAAGCTCGATTTCGTGGCCACTGGTCTGGACGGCGGGATGCGGTGCGGCAGTATTCATAGCGATGTTCGCTGCCGCTCCCGAGACGGTTTCTTATTCGCTGGCGAACTGGATGATGCCGTGGAGAACACCCGTCTTCCCGCCGCTCAACGCTGAGGTCTTACCAGGAGATGCTCAGATCATTGCCGGTAGTTCAGTGCGCGTGGAACTTCAGGCACATCGATCACTCGATCAACCGACATTGGAACTTGTTCAATCCGGAGATGCGATCACATCGGTCGGGATGACAGAGACAACTCGTCGCAAGGCGTCCCTCACGCTTCCGGGACTTTCGCACAGCCTTGTCTATCGAATCCGCTCCGGGAGTCGAGTTACCCGAGACTATCGGATAGACGTTCTTCAGCGTCCGGTGCTTGAGTCAGCAACGGCTACAATTGTCGCCCCCGATTACACTCAGCTCGGAACAGCGACGGTCGATGATTTGACGCAACCACTTTCCGTTCCAATTGGCTCAGCGGTCCATATCCGGCTTAAGGGGGATGCTCATGCTGCAAACGCTGTGCTCAAGTGGAAAGATGGAACAGAGCAGATCAGTCCGGATTTGCAGTTTATCATCGAAGCGAAAACAGAATCGCTTCAGTCCGGCGAGTTGCGGCTTGTCAGTGAGCAGCATGTTGAAAGTGATCCTTTCAATCTGACACTGGAAGTGAGAGGAGACTCGCCGCCGAAAATCGAAATCTCATCACCATCATTGAAGCACCTCGAACTGTCACGCGAACAGGCCCTTGAACTTCAGTTTGCAGCAGATGATGACTTTGGTGTTGCAACTGTCGAGCTTGTTATGGAGTGGAGCAACGAGTCCGGGCAGACTCAGCAGAAGTCAACAAGCTGCGAATTTGCGCCTGTCGTTGTCGAAGGAAGGCGACGTTGGATTGGACGTGGTGCTTGCTCGTTTGAAGACGTTCCAAAATCTCATACAGGGGCGATTGTCTGGATGCGGGTCACTGACAATCGGCCCGAATCCCTCGGAGGCGCTCAATCAGCGGAAAGCGATCGGATTGTTGTTGACTTCCACGAAACCGCAGCTTCGGCACTCGAACAACAGGTTCACAACGATACAGAGCGCATTCAGGAATTGCTCAATCAGGCGATCAGGAAGCTGGAACAGGCCCGGGAGAATGCGGATGGGCTCACCGAACCGTCTGTCGACGGTGCGACCGATGACGACAAAGTCGCAGAGAGAGAGACCGAACTCAGAGAGAATGCAGAAGCTGCGAAGCAGCAACTCGGTGAGCTCCTGAAGAGTATGAAGACCGCTTCGGTGCCGTTGGACAAAGAATCTGAGACAATTCGGGAGGTCCGAGACGAACATGTCACGAAGGCTGTCGATCATGCGTTTCGTAATATGCTCAGCGATGATCCCGTCGAGAAACGTGATCGGGTGGCTGAGGCAGCTTCTGAGTTGGACCAGGCCGCGCAGAAGTTGCAGGAGCTCAATTCTGATCTGGAACAGCGATCAAAAGATCTCGAGCTTGCAGCAAAGCTCGATGATCTTGCCACTCGGCAGGACAATATTGCTAATCAGGCTGCGAAGTCTCAGCAGGTTGACGATAGATCGACTCCTGAACAGAACTGGCGGGATCGCCAACAGCAAATTGCGGAACAACTCGAGGCTGCTCAACAGCAAACTCGTGAAGCTCGACAAAATCGACTGACTCAGCAGGCGGATGAGGCGGACCAGCTTGCGAAAGAAATCGAACGTCTTGAACGCGAACAGCAGGCGTCAGGGGAATCCGGGCAGGACCCGAGCCAAAAGCAAAACGGGAATCCAGAACAGGACGATGTCTCTGCAAAGGAACGTGAAGACTCGGAAAAGAAGAACCGTGAGCAGTCGGCGGACGCAGATCAGCAGGGCAAAGAGCAGAGCAAAGAGCAGAGCAAAGAGCAAGGCAAGGAGCAAGGCAAGGAGCAAGGCAAGGAGCAAGGCAAGGAGCAGGGCAGCGAGCAAGGCAAGGAGCAGGGGGGGAAGGAGGACGGTCAGCGGGAGGATCAAAAGAAGGGTCAGGCAACTGCGAAGACTGTACGGGAAGAGTCCGAGAAACTCTCTGAGCAAATCATCGATTCCGCTGAAGCTCGAGAGATGGCAAACGAGGCGAGTCGCCAGTTGGCTGAAGCGGAAAGACGCGGAGCTGAAAATCCCAGGCAGGCAAGGGAGGCATTGCAAAAGGCTGCTGAAGCTATGAAGGCAGCCTGCAAGGCCTGCAAATCGTGTTCAAACTGTATGAACCCTGGCAGTGGAACGAACACGACAGCAGGATCGTCCAGGTCCGATGCACCTCGACCAGAAGATATGCAAAAAGCACAGGAGAGTACAAAGAACGCCTCCAAAGCCGCCACAGCACGAGAGGCGTCTGAACAATCGACGAGGGCCGCTGAGGAACTTGCTCAATTGGCCTCGAAGGCGGCCGATCAGAGCGGATTGAAAAAGCCAGCCGAACAGACAAGTCGTCCATCGCCAGAGAAGCTCGGTGATTCAAGTTCAGGGAGACCGGGCGAACAAGTAACAGGAACACGGTCCGCGGTGGGTGATGATGTTCCGATTTCGGAACTCCGCGGAGGTACCGGAAGTGAATGGACGCGGCCACGATCAGGACACCGAGGAAATGTTATGGATGATCGAGAATCAACCGTTCCGGACGCCTTCCGAAGTATTGTCGACCGTTACTTTGAAGAGCTTTCTCGTCAGACTCGTCCCGTCGCTAAACCTTCTGTGCAGTCGGATGACGGAGCAGAACCATGACACTGCATCTACAGTTCATCTGCCTGATTCTGTCACAGTTGTGTGTTCCGTTTCATTGCCTGCAAGCGGACGAGCGGGATGCAGATCCGCGTCAGTACCAGGACGAGGCAGATCTCGCCGTCGACAGAGGATTGAAGTTACTTCAGCAACGACAGATCAGCGTTGCTGAAGCCGCCGCTATGAGGAGTCCGGAGCTCGCGGGATCGTTTGAAGATCAGTTCGTCCCAGGAAACACGGGAATTGCCTCCCTGTCGGTGCTCGCTTTTCTTGCTCGCGGTCATTTGCCTGGGCAGGGCCCGTTCGGAGAAACAATCAACCGTGGAGTGGACTATGTACTAAGCCAACAGCTTGATAACGGGCTCCTGGTCAGTCGAAATCCCGAGGGCCGCCGTGTTGAAATGATGTATTCCCACAGCATCGCCACCCTGCTGCTGTGCGAAGTTTCGGGAATGCTGGATAAAGAACGGCAAAAAAAACTCGACAACGTACTTCCCAAAGCCTTGCTGGTGCTTTTGCAGGCTCAACGAGTTCCTAAGGGACCGATGCACAGTGGTGGATGGCGATATGCTCCTGGAGCGATCGACAGTGATCTTTCTCTGACGGGCTGGTCAATAATGGCACTTCGCGCAGCAAAACTGAACGGGGCTGCGATTCCCGATGAACACATTACGGATGCCGTTGAATACATTTTGAAATGTCGACAGCCAAACGGTTCGTTTAGTTATATGCCTGGCCATGGACAGGGTACGTCATCGATGACCGGTCTTGCTGTACTGTGCCTTGAGCTTTGCGGTGAACACGGCCATGAATCCATCGAGCCTGCTGGTGAATACCTCTTACTGAACCCGCCGAGATTCGCTAATGCGGAAGATGGTAACAGGTTTCGCCACTATGCTCTTTACTATTGTGCTCAGGCCACATTTCAACTGGGTGATCGCTACTGGAAGAAGTTCGCTCCGTTTATGTATGAGACTCTTTTGAGTGAGCAGCGTGAAGATGGAAGCTGGGGCGTACCATCAGAAGGCGGCGCCTTTGGGAATACATACACAACGGCACTCGCAGTTCTCACATTGACCGTTTCTGCTCGACAACTCCCGATTTATCAGCGTGAAGAGTAGAATCAGGGACAGCAGAATAACCCTAAGGAATTCGAAATGAAGACAATACCGTTGAATTCAATCTTCCTGACATTGTTCTTCCTGACTGAGTACAGTTACTCGGCGCCATCGGGTGTCAGCCCATCAACATCAGACGGAGTGACTGATGAGGTTCAGGAGACGAATGAAAAATCTGACACCGAAGAAGGCTTACCTGGCGAAAACGCGTCCGATGAAAAACTGACCAGTGAAAAACTGACCAGTGAAGTGCCGTCCACAATATCCAAAGAGGAAGCGGCTCAGATTGAAGAGTGGATTGAGCAGTTGAGTGAATCCAGTCTGACAAAACGTCGCAAAGCAAAGACCGAATTGGCTCGTGCCGGAGCAGCGGCAATCCCGTTCCTGGCGAAGGGCGCATTGTCGAATCAGCGAGACGTCATTGTCTACTCGCTGGAAGTTTTGGGGGAGATCTCCCGAAAGTCAAAAGACGAATCCGCACGCAGGGCGGCAAGGGTCACACTGGAGATGCTGGCAGAAAGCGATCAGCCGTCAACTTCAGAGCGGGCACGCAGGATGCTTGAAACCGAGCCAGCGAGCGGGATTGAGGCGTTTCCAAAATGGAACGATCCAAAGTCCGAGTTCTCCGGAGGTGGTCGTGGCATGAATCGGAGTGTTTCGGTATCAAATGTGAACGGAATGAAGACGATTCGGGTCGAAGAGGGAGGGCGGGTGACGACGCTGCGTGACGAGAGTCGAGGCAGAATTCGTGTCTCGATCGAAGAAGGGGAGGAAACCAGAGAATTTGTGGCAAAGAACGCCGAGGATTTGCAGAGGCAGGATGCAGCTGCATATGCCATCTATGCTCAGCAAACCAACGGCTTTGGCGGAATGCAGGCACTACCGCAAATGCAGGGGATTGGCAATTTTCAGGGGGGAGCGGTTGGGGCGATGGGCGGAAACGTCGCAGGAAATGGCCCGCAGACACAGCAGATGATGATCCAGCATCTGGAAGAACTCAAACAGCGACTGGCCGAAAATCCTCAAATGGTTCAGATGCTGGAAATGCAGATTCAGGCACTTCGAGGCCAGGGAGACTGATGCAGGAGTTGACAAATCTGCTACGATTTTCGTCACATGGAGCGTTGTGTTCCCTGGCGAACGATCAAAGTAACAAGGCAAGTGGCAGATTTTATGGGACGAAGTTTCGAAAATCGCAAGGCGTCGATCTTCAAGACGGCTGCTCAAAAGTCCAAATTGTATTCCAAGTACGGAAAGCAGCTGTACGTTGTAGCGAAAAACGGAGTACCGGACCCGGAGAATAATCCGGCGTTGAGGAACCTGATTGAACGCGCCAAGAAAGATCAGGTGCCCAGCCACGTGATTGATAAGGCGATTGAAAAGGCTAAGGGAGTTGGCGGAGAAGACTTCACAACGGTCCGCTATGAGGGCTTTGGTCCGGGTGGATGTTCAGTCATCGTGGACTGTCTGACGGATAACAACAACCGGACCATCACGGACGTACGCAATTGCTTCACCCGAACCGGATCGAAGCTGGGGCCGACGGGGTCTGTGGGGCATTTGTTCGATCACCTTGCCGTGTTGTCGTTCAAAGGGGACGACGGAGATAAGATTCTCGAGATCATGCTGAATGCAGATGTCGACGTCACAGACGTTGAGACGGAGGGAGACACGATCAATCTGTTTGCCCCCGCAGGAGAATTCTACAAGGCGAAAACAGCGTTGCTGGAGGCCTTTCCAAAACTTGAACTACTGGTGCAGGAAATCACATTCGTCCCTCAGGCAACAAAGGAGTTGGCAGGAGATGATGTGCAGATGTTTGAAAAGTTCATTAATCTGCTGAATGACTGTGAAGATGTTCAGGATGTCTACCATAACGCCATTCTGCCTGGATAGCCTTGAATATGGAACACATTCCCGCCGCCTTGCTGCGTTGGCAGTGTGATCCGGAGCTGTTCACGTTTCACACGACGGCTGATCTCCCGGAAATGACCACCGTTTTCGGGCATCAGCGGGCCGTGGATTCGATTCGTTTTGGAATTGCGGTTCGGCGGGAAGGTTACAACATCTTTGCGCTTGGTCCTCAGGGGACGGGAAAGCAGACAATCGTTGAACGATGTCTGCGAGAGCAGGCACTGACTGAACCTACGCCTCCCGACTGGTGTTACGTCAACAACTTCGACGATTTGCGACGTCCAATCGCGATTCAGCTGCCGTCAGGCTCTGGAGTGCAGTTTCGTAACGATGTTGATGAGTTGATTGAGGACCTGACGAATACGATTCCCGCCGCTCTCGAGAGTGAGGAGCACCGATCGCGACTCGCGGAACTCGAACACGCCGACGAAGAACAGCAGGACGCTGCACTACAGGCACTCGCTGACAAAGCAGAGAGCCAGCAGGTGCAGATGATGCGAACACCAGGCGGTTTTATGCTGGCGCCGGCACCGGGTGGGAAAGTGCTTGAGGCTGCTGACTTTGATAAACTGTCTCGTGAACAAAGGAAGGAGATTGAAGCGAAGATCGAAGAACTCCAAAAGGAGCTTCAGTCGATTCTTGAACAGATTCCGTGGCAGCAAAAGCTGTTGCGAGATAAGGTCAAGGTATTGCGTCAGGAGGTCCTGAAGCACGCCATTGGAAACCTTCTGACAAAAATCAAACAGAAGTATTCAGAAGTTCCTCCGGTATCGCGATACCTGGTCTCGATGGAGACAGACATTCTCAAACGTGTCAACGAATTTCAACAGGGTGACGGCACCGCTGCTGCAACCGACGATGCACCCTCTCTGGCCATGGTGCTGTCGGAATATGGAGTGAATCTCCTGATCGACAACAGCGGCATTCAGGGTGCACCGATAGTCTATGAAGACCATCCGAGTTATCACAATTTGATTGGTCGAGTCGAGCATGAAACGCAGATGGGGGCATTGACGACCGATTTTTCACTGGTGAAGGCAGGCGCTCTTCATCGGGCAAACGGTGGATACCTGATTCTAGACACCCGGCAACTTCTTCAGCAGCCATTTGCATGGGAAGGGCTGAAGCGGTCGCTGTATGCGCATTCCATCCGGATGGAATCACTGGGTGATATGATGAGTCTTATCAGCACCATTTCGCTTGAGCCAGAGCCGATACCTCTGAACCTGAAGGTTGTATTGCTTGGCGATCGACTGTTTTACTATTTGCTTTATGAATCTGATCCGGATTTCGCAGAACTCTTCAAGGTTTGCGCCGACTTTGATGATGATCTGGAACGGACGGCAGAGAGCTGCAATCTGTATGCAGTTTTCCTGGCCTCCGTCGTGCGCCGCGAGAAACTGCTGCCGTTGACCCGCGCAGGGGTTGCTAAAGTTTTGGAATGCTCTGTCAGAATGTCGGATGACACCGAGCGATTATCCATGCATGCTCGCCCATTGACAGACCTATTGCGGGAAGCAGACTTTATTGCTGTTCGCCGCGGCAGCCCTGCGATCGACATGCAGGACGTCGTCGCGGCCGCCAGCCAGCGAATTTATCGATCCGATCGCCTGAGAGAACGACTCCATCATCAAATACAACGAGGATTGATTCGAATCGAAGTCGAAGGTAGTCGTGTTGGACAGATCAACGGGCTGTCGGTGCTTGAGTTTGCAGACGTGCGTTTTGGTCAACCGTCGAGAATTACAGCAACCGTTCGTCCCGGTCGAGGTGATGTTGTCAACATTGAGCGGGAAGTTGAATTGAGCGGTCCTGGGCACTCTAAAGGCGTTATGATTCTCGCTGCATTTCTTGGACATCGATTTGCTCAGGAAAATCCACTATCGTTGACGGCGAGCCTTGTGTTCGAACAGTCATATGGCCTGATTGACGGTGATAGTGCATCAATCGCCGAAACCTGTGCACTGCTTTCGGCATTGAGCAATGTTCCCATTGAACAGGGGATTGCGGTAACAGGGTCGATGGATCAGTTCGGGAATGCTCAGCCGATTGGTGGCGTAAACGAAAAGATTGAAGGTTTCTTCAGAGTCTGCTCGAATCGCGGTCTGAACGGGAAGCAGGGGGTTCTGATCCCTGAGACGAATCGTCAACACTTAATGCTGCATCAGGATGTTGTTGACGCCGTCAGCGAAGGGCTGTTTTTTGTGGCGACTTTTGTGAGTATCGATGATGCAGTCGAGCGATTGACCGGACGGCCATCAGGAAGGCTCAGCGCAGTTGGAACCTATCCAGCCGACAGTATCAATGGTGAAGTTGCGATGGCACTTCAGCGAATGACAGAACTGCGAAAGGCGTTTCACCTTGACATCGATGGCGATCGGTCGAGGAAGACAGATAAGGCTCTTCAACAAGGGTCTGATGCAAATCAATAGTCGAGTTCAGCCATGCCCCATGTTACAATTGCAGTTGATGCGGGTTCTTCATTGGATCGAATTCTGCCAGCAGCCCTGCTTCTTGCTTCCGTTCAAAATGCAGATTTGCAATGTGTGGTTTCACAGAATCGTGAGTTGCTGAAAGCTGCGGATTTGTCATGTGTCTATGAGACCGGTAGTCGTTCAGCACTACGGCATAAAGTGAATTCCACAAGCTTGCGGGCGCAGCTCAGTAAATTCGCTGAGAGCATCAAACAGAGACTGTCGCGTGAGGCTGAACGGTGGGACATTCCGTGGCATATTGAGGAATCGGAGGATTCTCTCGAAAGCCTTCTGGCAAACACAACGGACAGCACGATCATCAGCGATCAGTCCATCAGAATGGCGGCTGGCTTGCGTTCAGGGATCCGTCAGTCTCACCCGACATCTCAGACTCCGGTAGTCGTCGTCGTCGACGATCATTCTGAGGCGGCATCAAATCTCCTCAACCTGGCTCGTCGGATGGTTGCCGCCGGTCCGCACAATCACGGCATCGAAGTTTTGCACACTCGCGATGCATCGCAGGATTCCCTTCGTTCGGTTCTGAGACACCATCTGCCTGTTGTTTTGCTGATCGGGAGGCACCAGAATCTTGTTTGCGATTCTCGATGGGCGAAAGAACTGACATCCGTCAGATGCCCGTTCGCGATCGTTCCGTCCGCCGAAATCAGGGCATAACAAACTGGTGGCCTTCAGGGCGGACTGTCAGAACAGGGCAGGGAGCAGAGCGAACAATACTCTCCGCAACACTTCCCATAATCACATGGGATAGACCTGTACGACCGTGTGTTGCGATGACAATCAGGTCAATACTCTCATTTCGAGCATATCTGACGATTTCTGACTTTGTTGCCCCATCAACCAGGACACGGGTTATGCTGATTCCGGTAGCAGACGTTGTGTCCGGAATCCTGTCGAGACACCTTTGAGCCGCTGCTCGTGACTCGACAATGTAGTTCGGCAGATTGAGACCGAGTCCAAAATCGGGCGTGGCAGAGAGATGGGGTTCAATGACATGCAGTACATGCAGGTCTGCCTTGAATTTGGAGGCAAGTTCAATGGCATAGTTCACCGCCGTCTGTGAATATGCACTGAAGTCTACAGGTAACAGAATTTTCCTGAGTTGAATCGACAACAAAGCTCTCCTCTCCTTACAGCAAATCAACCAATTCTCCGGCCGCCAGATCGGTCAGAACGTCATCCACAGCAGCAAAGAACCAGTCTTCCTGTGTACTTCCAGTCAGCTGATCGCTGGCAAACGTATCGTTCAGGACAGTGGACTTTGCCTTCAGACGCACAACCGGCGAGCCAACGCCAAGTCGCAGGCTGTCGACCTTTGTTGTATATGGACTGGCGGAATTCCATGTGGACAGCAGCGTCCTGAGAGAAACCAACTGGGCATCATATGTTGTTCGACCTGCGATCAGAATGTCCTGCTCAGACCCACCGTTGATGAAGTCAAGTCCGAGCCCGCCGATCAGAATGTCGTTACCACCGCGACCATCAATCACATCATTGCCGGCGTTCCCGACGAGCACGTTCGCAAGTGAGTTGCCGCGAATCGTGTCATTCATCGCGGAGCCGAGTACGATTTCGATCTGGTCAGGTATCGCGAGTGTCAGATTGGTATTGATCACTTGTGGGATAGTGATCTGCAGGTCGACCACAATACTGGTCGTGGTGGTGGCTGCAAAATCCAGAGCATCGATGCCTGATGCGTCAGTGATTGTGTCTGTACCGATTTGCGTATCAGTATCGAACTGATACTGGTCATCACCGGCTCCACCATTCTTGATGTCATTTCCTGCTCCACCGATCAGCAGATCATTGCCGTCCGAGCCAATCAGAGTGTCATTTCCGGCATTGCCTGTCAGTGTGTTGCCAAGACTGTTCCCGATCAGCAGGTCATCGCGAGAGCCCCCTCGAGCCGATTCAATAAGAGTTGCCGACTGCAGAATGAGAGAGAGTTTCGGATTTACAACCTGCAGTGCAGTTGTTGACAGGTCAATGGTGACCGACGATGTTGATGTTGAAGCCAGATCTATGGTGTCAGTGCCGGATCCGGATTCGATAATTGTGTCCGTACCGAGGGCAAGATCGGCATCGAATAGATACGTGTCGTTTCCACTGGCACCGGCAAGTATGTCATTTCCAGCTCCGCCCGTGAGAACGTTCGTTCCATTGCTTCCCGTCAGATTGTCGTTTCCATTTCCTCCGATGACATTATCAAACGTGAGGGCGGAAAGCGTAATTGACAGATTTGCGTTTACGTTCTGAGCTGTTGTGAGGCCAAGACTGAAGGCTACGTTGCTGCCTGTTCCTGCAAACGATACCGTTTCAGTACCTACGGTGTCGGTCAGGGTATCGGAGCCAAGAGGAGTGTCTGCAATAAACAGATAAGTGTCGTTTCCATTCGCTCCTGAAAGGACGTCATTTCCGGGTCCGCCGACAAGAACATTGGCGAGTGTGTTTCCGGTGAGTGTATCGTTTCCCTGGCCACCAGTGATGTTTTCAATCATGGTCGCAGATGCAAGTGTGACGGACAGAAGCCCGCCGTTTACGGATTGCGAAGTCGAACTACCGAGATTGAAGACAACATTGGCCGACGTATTTTCGAACGAAACGGTATCAATCCCGCTCGCATCGATGACGAAGTCTCCTCCGGCATCTGAATCTGCGTCAAACAGGAATATGTCGTTGCCAGCACCACCATCTACTGTGTCGGTGCCGCTTCCGCCGTTGATCGTATCGTTGCCGGCAAGTCCCGACAGGGTGTCATTCCCGGCACCACCCGTCAGGATGTTGGCAAGCGTGTTGCCAAAAATCAGATCGTTTCCCTGTCCACCGGTGACATGGTCAATGCTGGAGGCGGATGTTAGTGTCAGGAACAGCCGCCCTGCCGTAACTGTTTGAATTGTCGTAAGTCCCAGATTGACGGAAACACTCTGGGAGGATGTTTGCCCAAAATCGAGCAGGTCGGCTCCGCCTGCATCGGTCACTGTATCTGAACCAAGGGTCTCATCTACATCGAACCGATAGGCGTCGTTTCCAGCGCCTCCGGTGAGTACATCATTTCCTGACCCGCCAATCAGGACGTCGCTGGAAGTGCCTCCAGTGAGTGAATCATTGCCTGGTCCGCCAATGAGCAGAGCAGGAATTGCCAGGCCATTGATGCTCAGCACGTCATCGCCGGAGCGGCCCCGAAAGCGGAAGTCCGTGACTGAACTCTGAGGCCAGGAATAAGTTACAATTCCATTGATCGAAAGTCGGAAAAGAGTCGTGGTCACCTTTGTCGCGACATACGATTCGCTCCCATCCCCACCATAAGCGAAGACACTGGTGCCAGCCCTGTAGACGCCGGTGATTCGAGCAACATTGTCTTCCAGTGGAACCAGGTCGGACTCGATCACAGAGTTGTTTTGGTTCAGCACGGCCAGCAACTCGTAATCCAGTTCGTCGTCCGGCGTGTCAGTTCCGGGTAGTGAAACCTCACCAGCTCCACTGCCGATGATCAGCTGGACCGAGTGTACTCCGACGGTTCTCAGGACCGGATCACTGATCGCGATGGTTTCCAGAAGTTGATCACCCGGATCAACAAGGTTGTTCGCTGACTTAAGAAACGTAAGCTCAAATGCCGGGACATCATTTCCGACAACGGTATAGGTGACCGTCATCGTTGAGTTACCATCAAAGACCACAGAATTCATCTGAAGATCGGGGAGAGGGCCAGCTTCTCCACCAGTCAGAAGTGCCCTGACTTCCAGCGGTTCTGCTTTCACGCTGGCGATGTTGCGACGACGAGACCGATGAAAGTGCGGCATAGTCAGGTTCCAGCATGTGAAGTTGTGCTCACTCGACGGGGGACACAGCATACTTAAGTGTTCATCTATTTCGCAAGATGAACGTCAAAAGCCTGCTCGCGATTGTCAAGGATCGCTCCCCACACCATAGCACAGCGACTTTCAAAATAGCAACGTCCATCAGAACTTGCTGTGCTACGGCTTAGGGGCATGACAGCCGGGGTGATGTCAATATCGCACACTGCACATGTGACTACGTTCAGGCATCGATTTCAGAACCCCGCCATCGTCGCTAACTCGTCTTCCGAATAGAACGGAACGTCATCTCTGAAGTTTTCGTTAACTTCCTCGATCAATAGGTTTGCGGTCAGACCGTTTGAGACGGCGGTGGGATGCAGAGGATCCGCAAAGATTGCCAGAGGAAAGCCAAATGCAGGGGGACCATAGAGAGGCACACCGTAAATTACAGGCGGCGAAATGATGGATGCGGTCAGCAAAGAAGACAGATCAAGCACTGCTATGCTCCGTCGACATTCCATACCTCGGATAAAGCGATTGAGCCGGTTGATGTGTGCTCGAATGTTGGCGGCTCCTTCGTCTCCAGGGAGGTAAAAGAGTCCATACGGAGACAATGTGACATCAGGCACGGTCCAGACAACGATCTGAGCATGATCAACTCTCTGAATTGTCTGAACACTGCGAACAAGATTCTGCCGTATCCGATTGATGATTGCATCCGCTTTGCGACTTTCACCAGGCGCCGCCGACGCAAGAACCGCTATGTTTTCGGGGGCAAGGAAATCATTTGCGCCACCCTGAATACTCACGAGTGTCGACCTTGGGACAAGTCGCGACTTCCTCGCCTCAGCGTATGCCTGAACCTGCTGGAAAACCTGTTCTGACGTTGATCCCAGCACCGCGTAGTTTGTCAGTTGATCACCAGGAAACGAAGCCTTATTGAACATCGCTTCAAACGGATCCGCCCCGTAAATAGAAGCTGGTGTTCCAAAGACCAGATCCAGGTCTTCGTTGTCCGTGAGACTATCACCGAACGATACAGCTTGACTCGTCCGAACCTGTGCTTGGAGAGCAGTGCTTTCAAACGCCCAAAACACTACAAGAAGACTCAGGACAACACGTCGCCAGACAACTTTGTTCATCAGAAATTCCTATGAAGAGGATCAGGAAATCAACCCGTCTGCGAGACACCGATGGAGACAAGGGCGACAACCGACCCTAAACCAAGCGCAGAAATCTCTACATTTTCCTCAACCCAGACTCCCCACAATTCCCGCAATCCCTCAACATCCTCGACAAAGGGGTCAGGACTCGTTGAAACGAGTCCTGACCCCTTTTGTGAAATTGTGGAGCCACTTCCTTCAGGCATCGTGAATCACGCCGGGGCGACGTTCGGCGATGTGCCACAAGACACCCGCGGGATCGACGATAAATGCAATCCTCAGACCCCAGGGTTGCATTGCAGGTGGTTTGGGCTCAGGTACGGCAAACCGATTTGCAAGATCGAGCGATTCGATATGCGACCACCAAGCGTCGAGGTCATCAACCATGAGTTGCATCATAAAGTTACCGGCCCAGTCTTTCTGGAAGTACCTTTGCAACAGAAATCCCCCACTTCCGGTTTTGAAAATTGCAACTTCACTGTCCAGCGTCTTTTCGAAACCAAGAGCCTCATAGAAGTGCTTTGAGGTTTCAAAATCCCGAGTCGGGAGGAACGGTCGGGCGAGTTCTGTTCCGGTTGGCATGTGTTTCATCCTGTTCTGGTGATGGCGGTACCAGTTGGGTTCGTTTTGCAGATTTTCGACCTGCGATGTTAATCAGCAGGTGACAACCGGTCGACGCGGATCACGCGACTCATTGGGCGAATACCCCAAAACTCCGGGATTTCTTTCGCTGGAATTACATCTGGTCTGACTAGACATAGGGATCGCAAAATTTCATCCTTAGGGAGACTCTAGTCTGATGGTGACAATGATGAGGTGTGAGACGGAATATGATTGTTCGAGATGTTTCTCAGTTTCGCGGCACGTTTCGGATTTGTTTCGGTATCGTGGGCATGGCGTTGACGATCATGGACCTGCGACATATTGCCGAAGGGGGCCTGAAGCCTGACGTTCACGGCGTGTCGATTGTCATTGGTTGCCTATCTCTTTGGCTGTTGTATGCAGGGATTTCAGCACGCCGTCGTCCACCTATGATTCGAATCGACCAGACTGGATTTCACTGGAAACCTCAAACTGCGGACGCTCTCGATGTTCACTGGCATGATGTGGCAGGAGTCACACAGTCCGGCAAACAACTAATCCTCAGGACTCAACAGGGACCGAATCATACCTTCAAGCTTAGCGGTGCAGATCATAGCAGCTCCCGGATTGCTACTGCATGCCTGTCAGAAAGCTTCAGGGCTCAGGGACGGCTGTCTGTCCGAGATGCAATCGTCGCAGCACCTCCCGTGCTTCACTGCGAGGAGTGTGGCAAAGAAACGAAGCAACTGAAAACGTACCTGTCTTACGTTGCTTTACTCGCTCAGGTCGTTGGCACCATTTCGGAAACTCGCGTCACCGCGTGTCCCTCATGCATTCGAGGGAGCCTCTACAAATTTGTACTTATTAACATGGTGACCATGAATGTGATGTGGCCCATCGTCCCTCTGCCATACTTCCTGTATCACTGGATCAACTCATTCCGCTCCGGCCACTCGCCAGCCATCGTTGATGCCATCGAAGAAGAAGCCGTCAGGAGACTGACTACATAGGTAGTTTACCTGAGCCGTTGCTCTTGGTGTCACGAAAAGTTCTGAGGTTGACGTAGCCATGGGTACCGTATGCAGAACAGTTCGTGGAATTCCGTCAGGCTCCAATACGGAATCGCATCAGATTCGCGTGGTTTCTTGTCTTGCTGATGAATTCGTTTCAGGGATCGAGCTACGATCCGATTTCCGTTCCATTCGAATTGGAAGGACGATGAGTCCGTTCGTTCAGGTTCATTGTCGTGACTCTGCTGAGTCGTTCCGGATAAATGGCCAATGTCCCTGTTTTTGAAGTCGACGACGACACCCAGAACGTCATCTTCATAGTGGTCTCTGCGTACTTTGTCGTATTCTGCGATCGAGGCGACGATTCGGACAAGTTCACATGCACTTGAGGCATAGATTTGAAACATACTCTCCAGGAGAGTCTTGAGACGCTGGTCGTTATGACTGAGTCCTGTAAGTCCATATACGCGGACTTCAGGACGATTCGTCTTTTCAAGATTTAGACGGATATCGACCTCAGCCTGTTTTACGATCCGATAGGGGAATATCAATTTCTTTCCCAGGCCTATGGCGTTCTGCAGACGGCCGGAATACCACGTGGCTTCGGCTTTAGTCAGCCTGATGGCATGGGAGACATCGATGTCCATTGCGATTGCTCGATTCGAGGATTACTCGATTCTGAAGTTTCGCAGCTCAATCTTTGCAAAGATCTAAACCGTCCATCAAGCGATACCATCCGACCCTTGATTTTCAACGGCTGCTTCATAGACAGTGACCGCTGCTTTGGCCATGAGGTGCATGGTGTGTCGTGCGGGCAGCAGGGGGAGTTTATTGAGTCCCATCTTGATGATGATTTCGGCGATGGCGTCTTCGATCTTTTCTTCCAGCTTTTCGACAGTACGAGGGTTCAGGCTGCTCATGGTTGTGGTGCTCCGATCTATGAGATTGCCGTTTGTCACGCTTTCTTCCGCTGAACGCAACAGCTGAAAGAACTGGGGTATGGAATCCAGCAAAATCTGAATCGAGCAATGCGATGCGGCAAGAGGAATCGGGAAGGAATCAGAGGTTCAGCCTGCCCGTGAGTGTCTTTACTACGAATAGCTGAATTTCTTTCGAGCCGCAAAGATTCTCGACGTCGAGTTGCATAAATTCATTGGTGCTGGCGTTTTGTGCTGCGAGGAATGATGTACATTGATGCCGACTGCATCCAGTGTGTAGCCAGCGTGAATGGTAACCACGAAAGACACGAACCACACGAAAGAACACAATCGAGTACTTCTGCGATGAATCCGTTGCTTCCGCGTCTTCCGTGGTCAAAACGCCAACCCTGCCTGCGATTCGAAGCCGCGCTGGGTAATTGAATTCCTCATGTGCCCGTTCGCATCTTGATCGCAGAGTTGACTTCGGTATGGTACTCAGGAATACTCGTGTCCGGCAATGAGGCGGTCTCGAACCCAAAAACTCGTCGAAATCGGAAAATTCGGCCGAGAAACTTCAACGTTCGGATCGTTGCCGGAATGCGAAATAATCACTGGAAATTCTTATTGACTGATATTCATCCGGCTGCAACACTTGCACGCGAAGTTGTTTTTCCGTTGCTGTGTTTTTCCTTGATCCGGAGGACGCCTATGGAAGAAATGATCGTTGTGTAAGTGACTTGTCTCCTGTTCATGTTGAGGCGTGTTTTACACCTCTGAAGTCTGTGACTCCGGCTTTGTTCGGCAGTTTTCTTCACTCTTCATCACGCTGCTTGATGCAGCGAAGTTGATGTAAGATCTCCCAGGAATGGGCTCAGTCTGTTCGTGCCGGAGTGAATTTGTGTTGGCAGGCATTTCAGTACTCTAGATAACCTCCGAGCCCTCGTCATTTCATATGGCGAGGGCTTTTTTTGTGAAGACAGTTCGCTTTTCAGGAACCCGTCGAGGTTCGTTCAAATCCTGATCGATGCATTCACTTCACTTTGGGCCGCGACCATAGTGTTTGGACCTGAAGCCACAAAGCGATTGGCCCAAAGCCTCGATCCCGGCGCCATTTGTTGTGAAGGCGATGTGGAGCACCGAAACCCTGATGCCTGACGGACGGCGATCCGGGGCGGGGTCAATGGATGAGTCGGTTACAATCTGGGCTTTCGGATGGACTCATTTGGCGTCGGAACGAAACATCGGATACTTCTGCGGTTCTCCTGCACCAATCTGATGGTGTCCAGCGCATGAGTCTTCAATCAGGTGCGACAGACGGGCTGCAGGGAAAGGAAACGCAAAGACGCAGAGGCGCAAGGACGCAGGGAAGGCCACGAATAGACTCTTTGCGTCTCCGCGCCTCCCCGTCTTTGCGTTAAATTCTCACGTCGCGTCAAGATGCCTGAAACCGAACTCAGGAAAGTGATCCTTAACGTTGCGAGAAAAGAGATCGCAGAGACACGAAGGAGCAAAGACGCTGGGAAGGCCCGTAAAGAGCGAGTACGAGTACCGCGATGCTGAGTACGAGTACGAAGCAACGTTTGAACAAAGCAATCCAGCGACCGCCGTGGATTCAGTCGATCTGGTAATGGATCGAGTCTGTGTTTCTCGTACTCAGTGAAACGGTCGTCGGACTCGAAGACACTCTGAGGCACCTGTCTGCAGTTTTGGATCGTTTTAGGTTTTGCTTCAAGGCCCGTTGCAATGCTGAGGTTCCTCGAATTGTCTTCGGATTCTGTGATTCAATCTATAGAATAGGATTGCTGCAACGCAGAGCCTGAGGAGTCAACCGCCCCGTCGAATTCCTTGTTTCAGTCTCATATCTGTAGTTTGGCAAGATGGTCATGCACAGTAATCACGCCGAAGGTTCCTCGCCACAGCCGCGTCAGGATCGTGCCGTCGTCAGGTATTTGCTTTCGGCAATGCTGGTAACTGTCAGTGTCTGCGTTATTTTTGATCTGATTCACCACGATTACAGCAGCTGTTACGCGTTTGGGTTTACTGCAGTTGGTATTTGGGCATTTGGTGTCACTGCATTGCAGTTCGTTCATTTATGTCGCCCATCCAATCAGCACCGCAAACAGGTGTTTGCGATTGCACTTCATGTGTATGTGGGCAGCTACGTCTACTTCACTTCAGCGGGCGAATATCAACTCAGGCAGTCTGGCAAGATCCGGTACTCTTTTGGGCACCCTGTTTCTGATGTTTCGATCTGGCAACCGCGGTTTCTGCATTGGCAGCCATTTCAGGACATCTACATGCAATCAACTTCCCGGGGCTCAATGCTTGGTTATTATTACTCACCGCTGATAATCATTGACCGACAGTGGTTTCATGCGACACGTACGTTGATCGAGGATGAAATCATGCCGGAAGCAGATGCCAAATCACCATCGATTCAATCGGAGCCGCGGGCTCTGCGGCTTTGAGATGGAGAATGAATTTGCCGCAGCCCGGTCAATGCGGTCGTTTGCTGCGAAAGGAAATCAGATCATGTCCATGGCACCTGGCCAGTTGAGGATTCTCAAACTGGCGGCTGCATTTTTCCTGTTGCAGTTCCTTCCTCATCATTTCACGAAGCTGCACGAGGTGTTCTCTTTCATCTATCCGCTGCTGGCTCTTTTGGTGTTTTGTGTGACCATCGTCGGTGCTGTAGTTGCTGGCATCATGTGGATGTCGGCACGAGAAACTGAATCGAAGTCGGTTTGTGGCAATTGGTTCGCAACCTTCGCCTTTACGTTCGCGATTGGAATCGGGGTTTCAATTGCGAGTGCTGCGTATGGCGGCGGATTGCCGACTGGTTCGTTCACTATGCAATTTGATCAACCACTTTGGTCAGACTCATCGTCTGCGGCGCATGTGTCTGGTGATATTACGCCGCGGCAGAAGATGCTCGGTTCGGTCGTCAGGCACATTGTCGAGAATGGCCAAAAGCAAGACATCATTGAGCAGCTTGGTCCATCGGAGGACGATGGATACTTTGCGTCATCTGGTCGAGATCTGATCTACTGCACGGGGCCGCAGCGTGACTCGCCAATTCCGATTGACAACGAATGGCTGCTTATCTGGTTTGACTCCAGCGGACGAACTGCGCGATACGAAGTCTGGTCAGACTGAAGCAGCGTTGTCAAATCGGCGTACATTAGTGATGCTGAATTCGTTCCCGTTGATTCGGGATTCGGTTTCCTGTTCAGATTCCGGATGACATCCTTTCGATGAAACAGTAACCTGTGACCAAACGCTGTGTGCCAGTGACTGACTCTGCTGAGCCCCGTATCACACCATTGGACCGATGCCGGCAGTCCACACAATCGATATTCGTACGCCGAAACAATTTCGGTACACATCTAATGACTTTTAAGTCCACAAGACGCACTGGGGTTTCTACACTTACAGACTTAGAGCTCATTCTCCTTGATTGCGCTTTCAACATGGTCGCTGGTCGACAAGATTACCGAGACGTAAATTTCGTGCAGCAGTGGAACAGATCGTCGCACGGTTTGAACGACGAAACGCTGGTCAGGACGTTACATCGCTTCGAAGTCGAGGGGCTGATTTCAAGTGAGGCCTTCTACGATTCACATGGAAATCCCGACCGAACGGTGCGACTGACTGAATCTGGAGGAGCACTCTGGGAATCTGAACGTTTGCCTGATTGGACTCGATTTGTCGAAGACATCTACCCTGAGAATCGGATCTCGATCTATGGACATGCCCCCGATGTTTGCGACCGCTACTTTCATGTAGCCTGCGAAGCTGGCTTGATCAATTACGGCGGCGGTCGCATCCGTCGCGCGGTCGCACTCCGAAAGCTCATATATTGGCGACCAGTTCAACCAGTCTACCTCTTGTCCGCTGCCGTCGCCAAAGATGGAGGATCACAGTGCCGATTGCCTGACTGGGAATACTTTGAATCGCACCGGATCTGGTGGCGGTTCGCAAACGAAATTGCGACATTCTGGCCAATCGATGGAAATTCAGAAGTCGGCAAATGATCTGACGGACGCCGAGTTGTCGGAACTAGTTTTCAGACCAAAAATAGTCACTCGCTGCAACTTAATGATCTTTGTCGTTGAGCTTAACCGCCTGGTGGAGGATGTCTGCGAATCGGATTTTCCGGACTGGTTCCGTGAGGCGTCCCTCGATAAGCTTGACGCCCTTGAGCAGGCGGATTCTTCGTGTAGATGGCCTGTAATAGTTGATATGCGGCCTGAACAGCAAATACCCGCTGACGTACTGCGACGGCAGGGACTACTTCGACGGCTCGCGCCACTGATTCGAAATGAGCTGCAAGATGATCACTTCTGAACCTCCGCAGTCACTCCGGTCCGTCCAGGCACTCAAGTGGCTTGCATTGCGGCTGGTTGCCCCATTGATTTTGACGGCCTTGATTATTCGGGTCACACTCGGCGATCACTACTTCAACATCTTCGGACCGCTTGTCTGGACTCTGTTCACAACGCACATTCTCGCAACGTTTGTGTTCACTCGCACGCACCTGCTGGACACCGGGTCATTTTTCTGGCTCATTTTCGCATCGGGAGCTGCGGCAAACATCGGTGAACGTGGCCACGTCTACAACCTCAGCTCTTGGCTGGGATTCGGCGTATTCTTTGCTATGTACCTGATGTTGTCGCTTATCGGCCGCTGCCGCGCAGATCGCTTACAGCAAGTCGCTCGCTCCGTCAGCATATACCAGGTCGTCGCTGCATTATGCCTGCTCTTCGTTGCGGTCATTGTATGTAGTGCAAGCAAGACTGCAGTCGGCTTATTATTTGTTCCTGGCTTCCTCATCATTCCGTTCATTTTGTTTTGGTCTCTCGTAAACCGTGGTAAAAGAATAGAGCAGCCAGTTGACGATGGCGTTAATCGGAGCGGAGAATCTGGCGGAATCTGAAATCACTTCGTGGCGAGGACGCGAGGTTACCATGGTTGCTCGCAATGAGTAATTTTGAGCTCGCGCACGATAACGGATTTTTTGCGAGGCGTTGTTGCTGCGAAGGTTATTTCAGAGGCGGGCGTGGTCTTCGTGGAGATGGAGTGGCAGTTCTTGACTGCGGATTACGCGGATGTGGGTTCCAGGGGCAGTAATGCCTGTCGGCAACATACGCTTTTCTGCCCAAGCGTTGTCCGCACCAAACAACTTGCCTATCGTGTGTGTCTTTAGTAAGTCGTTTGAGATTCAATCGAGTCATTAACTTCGAATCATCTGGGTGGTTGCCACGCTCCTCAATTGAGGTTTCACAACCTGGGAGATTTCTTATGACAACGTTTCAGTCCGGCGTGCGGCCTGAGGTTCTGGATCACAACAGGTCACGGTGTCTTGCGATCTTTCTTTCGGGATTCCTGACTATAGCGTTTTCTGGTTGTGACGGCGCGTTTCAGATTTCAGGAAGTGTGAGTGACCAAGATAGCGAACCAATCGAAGGTGCCGAAATTGTACTGATCGACGAGACTGGAGAATTTTCGACTCACTCGATTCACTCTCGTGCTGACGGAACATTTTTTTCTGAATCTTCGTGTGCCCCGAATCCGAGTCGCAAGAGACCTGTGACGATCAAATGCAGTAAGCCTGGATTTACGTCGTTTCATTCGTCAGGCGAACTAAACGATGTCACCAACGACTACAAGATCATTCTCAAACGACCTTCACCTGAATCGGAGAACTGAACACAGGTCAATAAAAGGACCTCGATCATTGGCACATCACAACGCCGAAAGGCACGGTATTGTATTGGCGGCTCTTTCGAATGATGCTGGTCTTTGTTTAGAAGCCAAGTCATCTCGAAATACGCCACCTTTTTCAACCCTTTCCCAAACACAACTTTCGACAGTAATTCCGAGGGAGCGTTTCAATGCCTGGAAGCAATAGGTGCTCTTCCTTCTCCTGTTGCCATTGGTAGAGCTGGCTGGGTTCCGTGTGTCCGCTTTCCAGCAGCGTGTTCAGATGGTCGACGTCTTGCCAGTGTGGGTTTCTCAGTTCATTCGACCACGTCGGTTGCAGTAAGCCCCAGTTCGTTCCCAGTTCCAGTGGAATTGTACCAGCGAGGAAACTCTGATCCTCCGGTGACCAGCCGCCGCCTTAGATCGGAGTGCCGGTTCGCCTGAACTCCGTCGTCCTCATGGACTCGCAGCCCATCGCCGTTGTACGTATACGTGATGATGTCGCCCGACGGCTCTTCGATCGTCTCCTGATAGCTGTTGTCGGGCTTGAAAAGTTTAACGGCGAGCCGCAGGCGTCTGCGCAGGTTTAGCGGCAAGCCGGAGGCGCCAGTTCGCTGTAGTGACAATGCGGAGTTGTCTGTGCGTTGCGGCAACAATGCACGCATGTGGCTGAACGATCAAAACGCGATGATCGGGTTGTCGAGGCTGAACCAGTTATTGCTGACGAATTCGGCTGGCAACAAGAGGTTGAGGAAGCAATAAACGACAAGCCAACGCCTGCGGCGTGTTGCGGTGCTGCGAAGCCTGCGGCTTGATGTGGGCGTTCTGACGCCTGCGGCTTGCCGCTAAACTCAATACCGTTCAATATTTTCATAAATCGCGGCTCCTGCTAGAGTTAGGTTGAACCACCAACCACTCTCTCACAAGGAGCCGCGAAATGTCCGGGCAAGGAAGCTCAGACCTCTCTCCAGAAGTCGAAAAACGGATTCTAGATCGCATTGCCGGTCTTGAAAAGGTCATCGCCCCGGAGCTCGTCACCCAGGCACTCGAAGCCACAGACAAGCAAGTGACGCGGGACTGCAAATTGAATAATCAAGTGGTGATGTCGGTGGTTCTCTGCATGGGCCTGTTTACCGATTGGCCGATCGGCCAGGTCTACAAGGCATGTCGGCGGATGCAGCATAGTGAACAGACTCCTGCACGATCGACTCTGTGTATGGCACGTCAGCGACTCGGCAATGTCCCCACTTTTGTTGGTTCTGTGTTTTCTGCATCATTGGGGATCCCAGACAGGTTCTTGAATTGTGGGGGCAGCGTCCCCACAATAGCTGGATACGGGTGATAACTGGGGCAAGGCGTTATGTGACTAGAAAATGACCTCCCCATCGATCCTTATCGAAATCTGACCGTCTCCTGGGAACACCGAGCCAAAAATTCCTAATTCTGGGTCCGGTGAGTATTGGATTGACGGAACAACCTCTTCGAACGCTCCTGATAACTCTAGAGTGCTTCCGGGCAGAACTGAAAACGGTTCGCACTCCGGTTCGACATGGAAATGCATCGTGGTCGTAGTCAGATTTGTGATTCGGAAGTGCGTGCTCTTCATCGTCGTAGTTCTCCTAGAAGATCATTTCCAAGATTTCCCGCATTTGCGCGGCACGACTGGCTGCACTTCGGTTCATGCCCGCCGTGCGTGGCGTAATTAACACTGACCACATCCGGCATTGACGTGTTTGTGGTTGTGGCCGAGAACTTGATTGGGGGGACCCTATCAAACTACAGAACGTCCCCCTCCCTGAAACATCAGCAGACAGACATTCATCAATGAGAACGGACCTCAATCGTCCGCACCGGATCGATCTTTTCATAAAGGGACCCGTTCTATTTTGTATCGATCCTCAAGTGTTGTCGACCCCAGGTGAACGATGCAGCTCTCCGTTCGCTGGCGACTCCGGATGCACCATGATCGGCCGATTCTGACAATTCAAAGAGAATGTTGATCAGAATTCTCATGGCACGATTGTCTGTGCGTCCAGTTGAGACAATGACGTTCCATGGGACATGCTTGTGGTTCCTTTGTGCGTCGATGTCGGCTGCCAGATCAAAGACAGTTGCCAAACACGCACCTCCGACTGGATGCTCAACTCTCGGCCATGCGTTTTGAAAGTCTGACCACGTTTCTTCAAAATCTCCTGCGATGGTAAACCCCATTTGTTGTCCTTGCTGAATTGCGCCTTGATGCAATTGGTGCACGATTTTGCGAAACAGTCCGACTGGATGCTCGCCTGTGATTCCCGGAATTCCTTGCAGGTGTCGAGCAAGTTGAAAGACCTGGCGGTGTCGCATGCCTTGCTGCGTCGGAAGCGAGTTCGAGACTGCCCACATGACTTGCTCAAGCTGAATTGAATTCAAGTCGTGATTCGAATTTGACTCACCGTCCATTGTCGAATCCGTGGATGCTTGCCAGCTCGTTTACAGTTTGGTTTCCGGCAGGAGCATACTCCGCGCAGTGGAGAGTGAATTGGTACTACTCTCCAACCCATACCGGCATAATTCAATGCGTTGTTCAACAAGTCACTGTCAGAGGACATCTTCAGCCCTCCGGCGATTGATTTGGTTCATCTGCCCAGACTGGCTCGCCTAAGGCAGTACGGAGGTCTCTTTCAGGAACTCCCAATTGTCGTGAGATTGCCTTCAGCGGCTTTCCATTCCGTAAGGCGGTTCGGACTTCGGAGAGAATCCGTGGATCGCTCAAGGCGTCGTAGAATCCGTCATGTGACGATGATCTATTGTGCATGCTGAACTCCTTAGAACTCGGCTTTCTTACGGAACATGCCGTGTTCGCTTATGGGAATGAGATTGGCGGGGCCGATCAGGCCCGATCGGCCCCGCTCTCCTTTCTGTCTGGATTATGCAAGTCGCCACACGCTGACAAATCGCCCATGGGCTTGCGAGCGTTTTGAGTGACGTAAGTCGACTCGGACGATATGACCTGCTTTTGCCAGGCCATTGACGGCGATACCGATCAAGTGACCGGCATCCTTTGGAAACATGCACCGCCGATGGACTAGTTCAATCGTTCCTTCGCCGTGCTTTTTCAGCTCCTCAAGGAGCACTTCCTGAACCACACGAATCGTGTCTGATTTCGACACTTTCCGTTTATTGCTGTCATCTGACGATACAGCATTCCTTTTCAATAACGGTTTTGCCATGATGGCACTCCATTGATTGCCGACTGAGACTTCCTACGGTGCACAGTCGGCGGACAGGGAAACGGGCTCCGACTCACAATGAGTCGGGGCCTTGCTTCATTTGCCGACGTGCGAACGTCGAATGAGACACTGTGTGAGCAGTTGAACGATCAGCAGCCCGATCGCAATGTTCTGCAATTCAGGGTGCATCACTTGGCTCTCCGTGGAATCAAGCCTGCTGATTCGAGTTCTAATGCGTTGACGTCCTTCTGGGCGTCACGCTGTGCGGCCTGCTCAAGCCTGGCGGCTGTTACTCGCTGAAAGAATCGTTCTACCATTTCCGCAGAGACATGCGGCGTGCGGCCCACATAGACGACCTCAAGTTTTATTCGTTCCCCGTTTGCGCCTCTCAATCCCCTGCGCACCCATCTCCAAAGTGTACTGCAATTGAGCGACTTACCGTCTGATGACTGTGGGATTAGTTGCGAACGACATGCATTGAGCGGAATCAATTCATTTGCGGCTTTGGTCATTAAGAAACTCCGAGCTATCATAGAGTGTGCCAGTCGATATGAATGGCTGTCGATGCTCAGAGTTTCACTTCATTGCCCGGCAGTTCCAGAGCGGTTCGGCGGTAGTTTGGCGGTAGTAGTATTAGGCTTCCAATTCCATTCGAACCCATCACCATTCCGACCAAATACGATCGGCATGTCTGTTTCCTCTCTCAGCGTGCGCAGTGCTCTTTCCATCTGGGACCTATCGCTGCGGGGTTTAGCGAAACTTGTCCACCCGTTTGCCTGGAACAGGTCTAGGAGTGACCACACCGCACGCGCTTGGCGACTGAACCGACGAACATAATCACCGATCCGCAAATCACCAGTTTCGCTATTCCATTGAGGCACTTGCGGTGGAGTTGGCGACGTTTCCTCATTCGTGTTCTTCGGCTTGAAGTGTTCCGTTTCCTTTTCAGGGGATAACTTCCAAAGTCCGGCTGCCTCAACCCACTTTGAAAAAAGTTGCAGGTCTTTTCGAACAACTTCAAGAACTTCTTCAAATCTCGCCTGTTCCTTGCTCTCTATTGCGTCTCTCAAGCCTGTAAAACTCGAAAAGCTTACCGGACACTGGGGAAGCAAACTTTGCAGGAGTCTGTAATACTCGAATTCTTGCAGTAGTGGAGAGCTGAACCAGACTGCCCGATTATCGTGGATCGTCATGACATCTAAAGCAGCAATCTCGGTGAAGTCCTCTACAAGTTCCGTTGCAAGTTCGCAGGGAAATTTCGCGTAATAGGAAAGCAAGCCAGCCTCGTCTGCGACATCACCCAAAGGTTCACCAAACAACCATTGAAAGGCATTGGCCTTTTCGACCCGACCACTGCTGACACTTGCCGAAAATTGCGGCCCTTGAGCTTCCCGTTCCGGTGCATTAGAAACGGTTTCCGTGAGTTTGAGGAAGTGCTGAAGCGACTTCTCTTCTTGCGCAAGGATTCGAAGACACTCGCCACACAATCGCTTTTGCTCTTCAAATGCTAGCGGTTCCAAGTAGAACCTGGTGCCATTGTCTTTTCCATTATCATCGAATACGGGACTAGATCTACTCTCGCGTTTATTAAAGGCACTGACAAGTTCGACAACTCGATTGATGTTTGCCGGATTGATCGGGATCTGCATGCACGCAGAGGCTGCTTGAATCGCTGGTGGAAACGAATGCGATGCGACTATCCAAGTCATCATCGCTGGCGGATCATTTGCGAAATACGATCCGTTGTCTGGATCGTAATCCACGAGTTTCTTGAAGATGCTGTAGAATTTTCGAAAGTCATTGGCCAAGTTCTCCGGGTTCTCTTGCCACGCCCGGACGTCAGGCCAATCTCCCGAAACGTTCGACTCGATTAGGAATTGGATTTGTGCCTTTGCTGACTCTGCATTTCTTTGGATGTCTGACACTGACATCGTGTGAGGATACTCTAGACTACTCTCCTGCAGTTCCTTTAACTCATCATCATCTGGCCAATCCACGAAGTGATATTCGTCGTCGTTCATTGCTAGTCTGACTCCCGAAAGTCATGCCCGAAAGAAGCACTCAGGGCAGGCGGCTTTCGGGAACCGCTTTTCGGGAGCGAACCTAGCCCTGGTGTTTCCATGATACCGTCAATCCGGATTCATCCAACCGCACCGATAACACGGCGTGCTGTGTCCCAATCCACTTCCGCATAGAACAGCGTTGTGTCGGCTTCTGTGTGGCCCAAGACCGTCCGTGCGGCTTCGAGTCCAAACCGCTTTCGCAACTCCGTGGCGGCATTGTGTCGCAGTCGATTAGGCGACCATAACAGCACCCCCGCTTTCTTGCACGCCCTTGCGATTGCTCGTCCATAACTGTCCCGGCGATAGCATTCTCCAGCACACCTCTCAGGATCTGTTTTTGGGACTCTGGATGCCTGGCTCGGCGTCATCGGACTGACACGGTTTTAACGGCGTTCTGTGTTCCGATCGGATTCTGCATTCCGCGGAGAAAACAGGTACCGTTGCCGGTCGGCTGTTAAAAATGGCTCGATGAACGTCTTTGCTTTCGGTCCCAGGAAGATGATCCGTTCACCTCTGGCACAGGGCCAGAGGGGTCTGTTGGCTCTGCCGTTGAAGTAGGGGCAAGACCGTCAAATCGACCATGCAAATTGGTCTCATTGCTTAAGCGAGGTGAAGAGGTTCCGGTGGGCTTACGCCTGTACCGAACCAGGTGCGATACCAAGAAATTCTTTCGATCGGGCACAGTAAAGCGGCCGTTGCCTTCAGCGATGTTTGAGGCAATTGACAGAGCTGCGCGGTTGAGTTGGTCAACAAGGAATCCGTAACCGCGCGGGAACTGCTCAGTGACAGTGCAAACACCATCGGCAAAGTCGACGGCCTTCTGATAGACGACCAGTTTTTCAAAACTGAACGCCATGGGGCGATCTTGGCAGCGGCGGAAGAGAATAGAAAGTAGAGAGTAGACCGAGTAGCCGGGAGAGGGAATCGAACGGTTGGAGACCCCAAACCCTGATGGGCTCAAGAGGTATTCCACAACCTCTACTTTCTACTCTCTCCCATCTACTCTCTATTTTTGGCCAAGGGCCAAAAATCGGGGCGACACGATTTGAACGTGCGACCTCCTGCTCCCAAAAAAAACACTCGAATCATGCGGATTCAGTGAAAACACTGTATTTCACCGCTTATCTTCAGCTTCCGTGCCTGTCTCGTCAAGTATCACCCTGTATCAAAAACACTCATGAAATCGTGGAAATTGAGTTGTTTCGTGGAAGACCGCCTAATTCTTCCACGAAATGAGTTCGTCTGATGGAAGTGAAACAGGCTCACGTCCATCTCTGCTGTCGTCTTCCTCCCAACATTCCAAGCGACATCAGCTGCTGCGTCATCCTCTCCATCTGTGAAGCCTTCATCGAAAACACACGGCGGGAAATTGCCGCTTGACACTCGATTTGTCGGTTACCCTCGGGAGCGTGTGATACCGACGATAGCCTGTTTTCGGTGTCCGCGCGATTTACCTGTCCGAAACCTCGCTTCAGAGCGCGTGGTTGATGCCGATCTCCCGCAGTTGCAGTCGTGTCAGCACCACGAACTGCAGGTGACGGACTCCGTTGACCACCATCTCCTTCCGGAGCTCGAAAATCGACTCACTGCCTTCCGGTCCTGTGATCTCTACCAGCTGCAGAGGTGCGTGTGCCCAGTCGTGAAGCGACGGGCCGGGAGGTTGCTCGAAACTCATGGCATTACTCTCCGAAGTGAATGATTGAATGGTCATCGAGACGCATTAGAGACTTGAGGTCGAGTTGTGGGATCCGAAACGGGTCATTCTGTATGCTCGTAATCTGCGGATCAACGATGGAACTGTCGATGTTTCTATCGGTGAATTCGGATTCCGTCAACCGGTCAGCCTGCTGGGAGAGTAGCAGGCGGTGATCGTGTTCCCCGTGAGTGTGCGTCGACGGGAACGGGGTTGTTTATCACGTGGGACTGCACAATCCATGCGAGACGGCCGCCAGCATCCCATTATCACACACACATGCAATAGACACTGCTGGCCGCATTCGCGTTTCCGGCCTGCCGGTCGCGTCTTGTCGTCCTCGTGACCTTCAGGATGTCTTCAAACTCGTCCATGGTGATCGTTGCAGTACGTTGTTTTCTGAGTCCAGCGTGGGTTTGACGACCGCACATGCCACTCATGATCGGAACCCGCATCCGTTCGATTCGTAACGATTCCGTCAAGATCCTGTCAGGTTTCCGGAACTCCCGGATTCCGGTCGATTGTGCAGAAATCACGGCCTGTGTAGAGTGCAGTTGAGGCAACGCCCTGGTCCGAACGACATGCCAGTCGTTCCATCGCTGCTGAGTTTGGGATCTCGACCAAGACCGTGTAGACCCATCGCGCAAGTATCGGCGTCAAGATGCGGTCGGATGACCTTGGGCATCTCGTCATGACGTCGAAGATTGAGAAGTGGATGTTGAAGTCTTCAGAATGTTGACCACTCCCAGATCTCCCGTTGGTCGGTTCTCTGCACTCCTGAAGAAGCCGTTTCCAGGAGGGTTATGTAATTCAGGGCCTGATTCGCCGAAGAATCTCTGGTGAATCTTCATCGAGGGATGGCCCATATTTCAAAAACCGTACTGACTTCGAGCCTTGTGTCCCGTGATTAAGGGATCTCCCTAATCCAACTAATTCGTGTCCCTGCATGAATTGACGCAATCATTAGGGTGCGTGAATGTCCGCATTGTCTGGTGAACGTCGATCGTTTGCCTAAGAACGCGGCTGAATTGTTCGCACACGGGGAGAGTTGTCATGGCGGGTGGCAGACTTCGAGCGGTGTTGGCGGATCTGGATTTGACTTCAAGTCGGCGGCGTGTCAAAGAATGGGTCGCCTGCCTCGCCGACTGCATGTTCCAGTCTCGGGCACGAAGCCGACGAATCTCGTGGAGGATGGCTCAGCAGATTGATCCGTGTGAGACGCGAATCATGCCCTCAGGAATGGCTCCCTTTGCGAGTTCAAACAGCTACAGCCTTTCAAAGGATTCCTACACGGTGGCGGCGTCCGGAGTGCTGGCCAACGATTATGACATGGAGAGTGATCCCCTGACCGCCGTCCTGTTTTCAAACCCGACCAACGGCACCGTGACGCTGAACTCGAATGGCAGTTTCACGTACACGCCGAATGTCGGCTACGCCGGCAGTGACAGCTTTCAGTACCGAGCCTATGACGGGACAAGTTATAGTTCTGCGACGACGGTCTCTCTGACGGTCACGAATTCCTGGAGTGCTCAGACCAATGCTGTGGACCGAGTCTTCGAGCCTGCAGGAGATTTTGGAGCCGTTGAAGTCGTCGGCTACACGGGCGATGCTCAGGTCATTGCGCCTGTGGGAGATGGCCACGGCCTCATCTACTCCTCGAACAGCGACGCCAAACCCATCATTGCGGTCGAAGTCGACCTGAACGGGGGCAGCCCCACATCCCTCGAGAGTGTTCTTACATTTAACGGCGTTGCTGGCTCGACGGTCTATTACAACACGACGGGTCTGTCCGGGACAACACGGCTGAGATTCTCGCAACAGGCAGACGCAACGAACCTGGCCTCGGGAAAATACGCATGGTCCATGTCGCTCGTGGCACGGTACTCCGATGGCTCAACCAGCACGCGAGCTTACACGGGCTCAAGTCTCGTCGTGAACTGGAACACCAATGCCGAGGGCGATTCCTGGAATATCGCAGACAAGGATCGCCTCGTGTCCGTGTCCGGTGGAATGCTCCTGATTCGAGGAGACGGTGGAACCGCATTGTTCTCCGATTCAGGTGGTGCCTATACGAGTCCTGCGGGGCCGTATGCCTTCTCGACGCTCGTCCAGAATACAGGCCCGGTCTGGACGCTGACCGATCAGTATGGCTCTGCCATGACTTTCTCATCAGTCGGCAACCTGACGTCGCGATCTGATTCAAACAGCAATTCCACAGCCTACACCTATGTGGATGGCGACAGCGACGGTCAGACAGACGACCTTTCGACCATTACGGACCCATGGGGCGTGTCACGACATTCGCGTATTCAGGTGGCCTGCTTTCTACAGTGACCGACAATGCAGGCCGCGTTACGACAATTGGCCATGACTCGCAGGGTCGGATTACGACGGTGACGAAACCGGATCCGGATGGAGCGGGGTCGCTGTCCAGCCCGGTTACAACGTTTGGCTACTCGGGAACGACCCGACAGCTGATCACCATCACCGATCCGCTGAGCCATGTTTCCACGATCGCCTATGATTACGTCGGCCTCTTTGATCAGGTGACAGCAGCGGATGGTGGCGTTCAAAAACTCGATCCCTATCAGTCTCGAGGCCTGCCGGCGAGCGGCACCGGGACGTCAGGAAGCCCGGCGACTCCCTATCTGCCAAACCTGACAGCCAATCTCTATTCGGTCTACACCGATGAGCTGAATCAGGTCTCGAAGACAATTTACAACGCGTTCGGTCAGATGACGACATTCATCGATCCGCTGGGTTCCACCACCACTGCCGTCCGCAACAGCAACGGGCTCGTCACGCAGTTCACTCTGCCGGACCCGGACGCAGCTGGCCCGAAATCGGCTCCGGTCTGGAATTTCCAGTACAGCAGCAGCGGCAACCTGACGCAGCAGTCGATCGGCAGTGACATACAGACGTGGACTTATAACTCGCTCAGTCGCCCGACGAGCCACACCGATGAACTCAGTCGCACCGAGTCTTCGACGTACGACAGCAGCGGGAACATGCTGACGCATACCGACAAGCTTGGAAAAGTCACGACATACGTGAACAACTCGGACGGTCAGGTCACGAGCATCACGCTTCCCGATCCCGATGGAGCAGGTTCACTGACAAGTCCCGTGACCACTCTCGCCTACGATTCTCTGGGACGTCTGGTCACGGTCACGAATCCTGACAGTTCCACTCAAACGTTCACCTACAGCACTGCGGACCAGCTGCTGACGTCCACGGACGAACTCGGCCGTGTGACAACGAATACATATGACACGCTCGACCGGTTGTTGACCGTAACGCAGCCGGACCCGGACGGAGCAGGCTCTTTGACGAGCCCCGTGACCACGTTGTCGTACAACGCAGGCAGCCTGTTGACGTCAGTCACGGATCCGAAGGGATATGTCACGTCCTACGCATACGACGCGGTCGACCGGCTGACGCAGATGACTCGGCCTGATCCCGATGGAGCGGGATCGCTGACCGCCCCCGTGTGGCAGTTTGCATTCAATGTGGCTGGCCTGATGACTTCCCGGACCGATCCGGTGGGAGCCGTCACAACATATGCCTACGACAACGCGCAGCGTCAAACAACCATCACCGGTGCAGACCCCGATGGCGCCGGCTCACTGTCGAGTCCGGTCACGACCACCGGGTACGATGCGCTGAACCGCATCACAACCATCACCGATGCGCTCGGCCATACAACAACCCTGGAATACGATGTCAGGGACCGTCTGATCAAGAAGACGGAGCCTGCTCTCCTGATGGGATCCGGACCCGTGACGCAGTGGACCTACAATGCTGCGAGTGAAGTGACGTCCGAGACCAACGCTCTGAATTATGTGACATATTATGCGTATGATGCCATGAGCCGACTGACGCAGGTGACGCAGCCGGACCCGGACGGCGCCGGTTCTCTGACGAGCCCTGTGCACAGCATGACGTATGACGCATTGGGCCGGACAATCACACAAACCGATCCATTGGGCAACGTGACAACGCTGGGCTATGACAATCGTTCAAGATTGATCACTCAGACGGATCCGGATCCGGACGGAGCGGGTGCACTGACAAGCCCGGTCACTCAATGGGCGTACGACGCAGCAGGTCAGGTCACTTCGATCACCAACGCCCTGGGCTACGTCACTGCCAACGTTTACGACAATCTTGGTCGCTTAAAGCAGGTCACGCTCCCTGATCCTGACGGCGCCGGATCGCTGACTGCCCCGCAGATCAGTTCCACGTATGATGCCAATAACAATGTGCTGACCGTCACAGACCCTCTGGGAAACGTGACCACCTATGCGTATGACAATCTCAATCGGCTTTCCACGCTGACACAGGCCGACCCGGATGGGGGCGGATCGCTGACGTCGCCGGTCACGACGTGGAACTACGACGCCGTCGACCAGATGACGAGTGTTGTTGACCCTCTCGGGCGAACCACCGGCTACGCATTCGACAAGCTCGGTCGCCGAACTCAGACAACACTGCCGGACCCTGACGGAGCGGGTTCACTGACAAGCCCGGTGATCACAGTGGCCTACAACGCCGTCAACAATGTCTCGAGTGTCACGGACCCACTAGGAAATGTCACGACGTACACCTATGACAATCTCGACAGAATCACGACCGTCACTTCTCCTGACCCGGACGGCGCCGGTCCTCTCTCGTCCAGCAGCCAGTCCACGGAATACGACCTTCTCTCACGCGTGACCTCCCATCGAGCGTCACTCCTGACGTCTCTCGACAGCACGACCAGCTACACGTATGACAACATCAATCGTCTGATTCAGCTGACGCAGCCGGACCCAGATGGAGTGGGGGGACAATCCGCGCCAGTGACCAGTTACACCTACAATGCCAATGGCAACCGTGTGACTGAAACGAATCCGCTGGGAAAGGTCACGACGTGGACCTTTGACAACCTGAATCGAATGACGCAGATCACGGAACCGGATCCGGACGGAGCGGGATCGCTGACTTCGCCGATCACCACGTTTGTTTACGATGCACTCAGTCGACGAACTTCGCTGACAGATCCCGACAGCAACGTAACGAGTTGGGTGTTTGACGGACTGAATCGCGTGACCAGTGAAACCAATGCGCTCAGCGACGTGGAGTCATTCACGTACAATGCGGCGAACGATGTAATCAGTCGCACAGACCGGAACGGGCGCGTGACAAATTACAGCTATGACAACCTGCATCGTCGGACGCAGGAGCAATGGATGTCGGGTGGGTCTGCGATCAACACGTTCAGCTACGTGTTTGACGCCGCTGGCCAATTGACGAGCGCCTCGGCCACCGGAACGCAGATGACCTATACGTACGACAACCTTGGTCGAGTGCTGACAACCAGCAACTCTGGAACATCCAACATTCCAACCACCGTCCAGACCAATGTTTACGACGCGAACAGTCGCCGCACGCAGCAGACGGCGACGATTTCCGGGACCGCCGACTACAAGAATACCTGGACCTTTGACAACACCAATCGGCTCACGCAGGTGAAACAGGAAGGTCAGTCAGGTGGCAACACGGTCGCTGCAAAGCGGGTTGACTTCACCTGGAACAACGGAGGAATGTTCAGCAGCATCAAGCGATACAACGATCTGGCGGGAACTCAGATTGTGGCAAACACCACGTTTACGTATGATTTGCTGGCTCGCACGACGGCTCTGGATCACAAGAACGCAGCCGGTGGGAATCTGGCGAACTACACGTGGACGTTCGACGCCGATCGGCGAATCACCAATTTCACCAGTCCCGACGGAACTTCCGCATTCACCTATGACGCGAATGACCAGGTCACAGTGGTCGATCATTCGTATCAGACCGACGAATCATACACATACGGTGCCAACGGAAATCGAACAAACACGGGATACACGACCAGCACGAACAATCTGGTCACCAGCGACGGAACCTACAACTACACGTACGACGACGAAGGAAACCGGATTTCGCGGACGAAGATCTTCGACAGCACGAAGATTGAGTACACCTGGGATCATCGCAACCGACTGACAGACGTGGTCTTCAAGAACGCGGGCGGGACCGTGACGAAAAAAGTCCAGTATCAATACGATGTCTTTAACCGTCGCATCGGCAAAAAGGTCGACTCGAACGGGGACAGCACGTATGACACTGGCACCTACTGGGTTTACGACGACGCCGGGAAACGTGATCCAAATACCGGAACTCCGCTCGACGACATCGTTTTGGAATTCAACGATGCCGACGGCGACGGATCAGGAGCCGCCACCCTGAGCACTCGGTATGTCCACGGACCGCAGTTCGATCAGGTGCTCGCCAGCGAAACGGTTTCCGGCAACGTCGTGACCTGGACCCTGACCGATCACCAGGGCACCGTCCGAGACATGATCCGCTATGCGAGCGGTACCACCACAATCGTCAACCATCGCAAGTTCGACGCGTTCGGAAACCTGACTGCGGAGTCGGATCCGACCGTCAAGTTCCTGCACAACTACACGGGGCGGGAATGGGACGCGGATGCGGGGCTGATGTACTACCGCGCCCGCTGGTATGATCCGACGCTGGGGCGATTCATCAGTGAAGACCCGATTGCGTTTGCAGCTGGTGATGGGA
>JAEUIH010000079.1 GCA_016795105.1 Planctomyces sp. | reverse complement strand
GACCCAAAGATCGCAAGCGAAAACCGTTAACGAAAACCTTTGAACAGACAATAGTTATGCTTCATTGAACGGTATTGCCGTTAAACCGCTGACGCCTGCGGCTAGCCGTTAAACTGGAGAGGGAGATGTGGCCGTTGGGGGTGGCGAGGAATGCGACTAGGTTTGGTGATTCGAGTGGTTTGCATAGGTGAATCACGATCTCAGGAGATCTCGGAAGCGACCGGAGTCTGGAGTCTTTTGGTACAAATAATTCAAGTCGTTTGAGTGTGACTTCGGAGTCTGGTAGCCGTTGTGTTGGGTGTCGTTGATCGTCCCATTGAATCAATGATGGGAGACAACCACCTTCGGCCAATCGTCCATCATTTGGTATTGTGATGTGCCATTTCAGGTCGCCTCTGGACATTTCCTGTATTGAACCCTTGTCATAATCCAGTTGAATTGCTGCGTCATGAATTTGGTCGGTTTGAGCCACCCAGGTAGAGAGGCGTGGCGGCGAGTCTGAATGGAGAGAATCCATCTGAAACCAGCGAGGTCGATCTGGCGGCGTGGCCAGCGGATTGACAGAAATGACTTCAAGGTAGGTCTGTGGACCGGTTCTGAGCAGCAGATTGTGAGTCCCCATTCGAGGATGTTCACCACCTGGCATCATTTTTACACCCAACAGTTGCTCGATCAACTTTCCTCCGGCGTCAAGTGACCCGCATGTAATGACAAGATGGTCGATCCTGAGATTCATAAGATCCGCTTCACTGTTGGAAAGTCTTTTTGTAATGTTCAACCGGGATTATTCAACGCAGATTGTAACTGTCAGGTGAAGGAAAGCAGAACAGAATGTCCAACAGTCGCAGGATCGTCATCACCGGGGCTACTCGAGGTCTGGGGCTCGCTATGACTCGGCGGCTGATTGCAGCCGGGCATCTGGTGTGCGGATGTGGAACATCGAATCAGCACGTTGCTCGACTGGCTTCAGGATTCCCACAGGAACATCGATTCGATACGGTTGATGTCTCCAGTGCTGGCGATGTTGAAAAGTGGTCCTCTGAGGTACTCAGGAACTGGGGGACCCCGGACTTACTGATCAACAACGCCGCCATCATTAATGAGAATGCGCCACTCTGGAAAATTTCGGCCTCTGAGTTTGACCGTTTATTTGCAGTTAATGTCAGCGGAACGGCAAACACGATTCGTGGATTTCTGCCGGAGATGCTGAAGACCGGGCGCGGTGTGATTGTCAACTTCAGTTCCGGTTGGGGCCGGTCCGTCGCTGCGGATGTCGCACCATATTGTGCTACAAAGTGGGCAATCGAAGGATTGACACAGGCACTGGCAGCGGAACTGCCTTCGACCATGGCTGCAGTACCTCTGAATCCTGGAATCATCAATACCGAAATGCTTCAGAGTTGTTTCAGCAATGGTGCTTCTTCGTTTCCGTCGCCCGAAGAATGGGCAACCCGAGCCGTGCCATTCATTTTGTCGCTTAACCAGACACACAACGGCCAGCCTGTGTCCGTTCCCGAACGCTGATCGACTGTCGCTGGTTAAGTAATTGAAAGCTATCGGACCGGGACCAGATATTGGTAGCAATGACCATTCTCCGTAATCACCACGACGTGATTCGGGGAAGGACCGGGGATAACGCTGACGATACGCGAGGTCCCATGGACTTCGGAAGCTTCAGCGATGCACTTCGCTTCACCGCTGATGAGTTGGTATGCTTCAATTCGACGTGAGGCCGTGCAGACTGCCACACAGATACCGTTCGGTGTGAATGTGGCTTTGGGCTCGACCAGGTCGGTTCCGAAGCTGCACGAAGCTCCGCCGGAGTCCCAGTATGCGATTAGTCCCTGACTTAAAGGAAAGACCAGGCGAGTTGTAGTCGTCTCAGGCGATATGACGATATCTGTGGGGTAATCCGGGAATTGGACTTTGGGAATCATTTGCCCTTCGATTTCAACCGTGTCGTCAACTGTTGCTTCCGAATCCACCGGCATTGCGAACATGCTTCGACCGAAGCAGACAAAAAATCTTTGGTTACGTGAAGTGACTCGAATCGAATCTACTGGAGTACCCTCATGAATAGGCATTCCGGAGAACAGAATTCGGACCGACTGGCGGATTGCTCCATGTCCTCCAATGGTCAGCAGACTGAAGTGTTCGATTTCGTCCCAAACCAGTGCATGGATTGTGCCGTCAGCCTGTTGTCGAAAATCGAAGAGTATACTTCGAGGAGTTGGGAGGATCTTAAAGAACGCAGGGTCATCATTGAGAGCACGCACAGAACCCGGATTCCAGTTCAAATCAGCTTCGGGGCGATGCAGCCAGATCTGGCTGCGATTGACGGTATAAGTACGAAGCTGACATTTAGAGAAGGCGTGCCCGGATTGATTTGCCAGAATATTGGTATTACTGTACGACGGAACGTCGGACCTTAGCCACTGAATCGGCTTTCTAAACAAGACCAGCGTTTGCTCAGCATTCGCAGTGCCAATCGCGAACGCGGTCAGGCCATTGCTGACAACGTTCATCCAGCGAGTATCCGTTGCGCCATTGAACGATGTGGGCAGTGCGAACGTGGCAGCAATCGGCATTTCCCGAAGAGAGCGGCGGCCCGCGGATTGCCTGACGAGATTCTCTTTGTTCTGCCTCAGCAGTGCATCCGAGTATCTTTGGGTGTCTCGAGTCAACAGCAGGTCCTGTTTGGCGATGACCCTGAGATTTGTCAGCGCAGTCTGTTGTTGAGTTGAATCATTTCCTGCCAGAACTGTTTCGGCGAGCTGCCATGTCAAAGATCTGGCGGCATCACAGACTTGCTGGTCCGGGTAATCCACAGCCGTTGCACTGCAGACGGTCAATGCTGCTCCGCTCAACCCGGGACGCCCGAAGTGGCACTGAACGAACTGTTGCATCGATCGAATTGCTTCCTGATGACTTCCTCGACGTGCGTGCATTTGCAGCATTTGTTCAAAACAACGTCTTCCGGAAACGCTACCGGATTCCCAACCGCGATACCAGATTGCAACGGCTTCGTTCACGTCATCGAGTCGCCGGTCCGTGAGCTGAGCGGCTTCTGAGAACTCCTTCCGGTTGATATGAGCATCAACAGCTTTCATGACATAGTTGCGTGATTCTTCATAACGGCGCAGCTCATGTGCGAGGTCAGCTGCTTCCAGCCAGTTTGAATGGTTCAAATAAATCTGCAGTGCTTCTTCCCAGAATCCACCGTCACGAAAACACTGAGCCGCAGTCAATGGACGACGGAGATGTTCAAGGTACACCATTGCAGCATCATGATGCAGGCCACCTTCTCTGAGAGCAGACGCCGCGGCGTCGAAATCACGCAGAAGGTGTGCATAGATGTATGCGGCTCTTTTGTAACGCCCAAGCCGCATTTCGCGCTGAGCAAGGTCCCGATATCTTTGAATCAGTTTCGCATGAGTTTGCCACGAGACAACCCATGCGTCTCCTTCACCGGAGGAATTCAGTCCACCGCGATTAAACTCCGGAGTTCGTTCACCGAGCTGCCCGTCCTGACTGTGAGTCCGTCGCTGGTCTTCACTCCCCGGCCCCATCGGCAGCGCGTATTTCAGCCCCATGTCCGGGTCTTTCTCCAGCATGTCCATTAACCGCTGAAGCTCGTTATCTCGCTGTTGCTGAAGCCGCGACTGTTCTTCCTGACTTTGTTCGCTGTGTACCTGAGCCGCCCAGTTTCGAAGTCTGGAAATCAGAGACTCGCCTGCTCCTGCACCGGAGCCTGCACCTGCACCAGAACCAGACCGACTTTCGCTCTGTTTGCCGCCGGATTGAGTCCACTTTGTAATCTGACCGGCGATCCAGTTTCGAACAGACCTGGTACCTCTGCTGCCGGGGCCGGGAGGTTTTTCGTTGGGTGAGGAAGGCAGGTCGTCAAATTTTCCTTCGGACTCTCCAATATCGTCTTTCCCCTCATCAATCGGGGATACTCCTGGCAGCCGCATTTCAGGACGGATCCACTGAATTCGATCATTCAGCTGCGGTCCGGTCTGAGCATCAATCCAACTGGTGTCATTGACTAACGGAGATGAGATGAGTTCAGCGAGCGACAGTTGTGAAGCTTTTGGCCAGACGGTAAGCCCGAAAATCGGGTGCCACAGGCTGATGCCGCCGGGACGGTCCGCCAGCCAGACCCGCACCTCCGACACCGTGACTTCCGGAACGAGTTCCGCATCGAGAGGGAAATACAGTCTCTCTGCGATGCGTTGGTAGAGAACGCCGGTCAGCGGTCGACGTCGTGTATGCAGAGACTCGAAGAACTGACGCGCAATTCTGGTATCCTGCCAAATCAGCACGACATCAGGGTTGTTCCTATTCGCGTCAGGCCCCGTCGGCATCAACAGGATTTCAGCCTTCGCGGCTTCGGGGCCAGCTTCACAGATCGCTGCAATCCACTCGTCCGCCGGACATCCGGAGAGAAGAATTGCAGCAGCGAATGCTCTGTCGGCTTCTTTCCGAATTTGAAGTTTGACGCGGATATCCATGGCTACTCGCGAATTCACATCACTTTGTCATGGTTTACAGAAACGTCTGAAGGTACTCGACATGCTTCCGAGATGCATGGCAGTATAACACGAATCCATGCGACATGAGGACTGACTCGATGTTCGAAAACTCTCTTGAAACGAGAGTCATCAGGTGACTCCACATGATAGTCTTCACCAAAGACAGTGCCTGAAGATAACCAGCCGGAGAGTTGCCCGTCTCTCATCACCAGGGTCACTTCTTTCAGCTGGACATTGCTGCTCTTGATGTGCATCAGACCGCGAGATTCGAGCCAGATACACGTTCCGTCAGGAAGTGTGGCCTTCTGCATTTCGAAGTTACAACCTGCAGTCTTAGGTTCAGGCTCGAAGCTCGTAAATTGAACCTCCGGAGAGACGGGTGGCAGCCTCGCCGCATCGATCAGCACAATCTGACTCTGATCGGCCAGAAGTACAATTTCAAATCGTGCTCCACGATTGTCGCGAAGGACGATCGCTGAATCTTTGCGGACACCCACCATTGAAAATCGGTAATGAGGTGTTCGAATCATGACAATTGATTCGCAACTGGCCTGCTCAACGGCGTTGATCCCAATCGACAGAGGACCGCGTGGAAACTCTCGCTGCTTTGTATCCAGATTGAGGCTCATGGGGGCACGTTCTGCACCGCATCGCACTACCAGATTTCTGCTTCCGGGCAGGAATGAATCGTTGCTGGAGATTTCCAGAACCGGTCGTCGTTGCAGGTGATCAAACACTGTTTCAGTACCACCCGGGCCTGCGGGCAAGACCAATTGATCCTTATCATTAACGATCAAAAATTCCCCAGGTTCTGCCTCAACCACGATCTTTGCGGACTGCAGTTCCTTTGGAAGAATCTGCTGGGTCCACTCGTTGACGCCGTTCGTCCAGCAGAGCACTCTCCACTTACCATCATGACGGTAGACCCGGCCTCGTCGAGTTCGATCGTCGGGGAGCATTTCCCGCTCACCAAGATACATCCCGGAGAATTCATCGATAGCGCAGCACAAGTCGGTACGCTTACGGTGCCGACTTCCGAAGACAAGAACTGTGTTTTCGTGAAGTCGAATGTCAGTGATTTCTTCAAGCCGCGGATCGGCTGCGACCAGGGTGACTTCCCAGCTGCCGGAGAAGATGGTGACAAGAAACGCGGACTTTGCTTCGTTTTGCACTAAGAACCGAACGAGTTGCCGATTTCGTCGGACAAGAAACAGTTGACTATTGCTGCCGAAGTGGGCATCTGCTGCCAGCTGAATAGCGCCATGGCGTTTATCCGTCCAGAGCATGATCCTTCCGTCATCGGATATTGAGATTGCATGTTCGCCCCATTTCCAGACTCGTCCGCTGCGCACATGATGTGCAAGCCGTAACGGGAAGTCAGCGAGTTTCAGAATTGCCGGGACGGAATGCGGAATCTCAGAATCTCGAATGGCTGCCGTAGTTCGCCCGGAGAGAATGTCCTCAAGGGGCAAATGCAGACGTTTTTGAACGGAGGTTCCCTGTCGTGTCCGATGGAGGACAGCGATCCGGCCATCTCTTTCCGCCGCCACAATCCACAGAGCATCCGGGAACTCCGTGTCGAGCATCGTCAGAAACTGCGAGTCTTTCAGAACGTCCGGAGTTGTGATCAGAACGGGTTCTGAAGCGTCCGAATTCTTCTTCAGGAGTTCTGCAAAGGCCTTGATGCATCGGGCCGGAGTGGCGGCTGCTTCCAGATGCGACAGATGGTCGACAAGATTCTGCCGATCGTTTAGCTTGAAATTCAGCAGTTCGCTTCCGCGCGGGCGAAAGCAGTCGACCGTCACACTGGCGGGCGTCAGTGCCTGAACAGCAAGTGCGACGGCGGTTCCATATAGACGAGGGATTCCCCAAAGGGGCAGACTGTTGTCAAGTAGAATCGGTCTGGATTTCGCCTGTGGAGCGGGTGGTACTTCCCGGCGAAAGAACAAGGCTTCGTTGAGTGCAATTCGAGTCGCAAGTGTCAAATCATCGTACGCAAGTTCGCTGAGCAGTAGTCGATCAAGAGAACCGCGATTCGTAATATCAGAGATTCCTCCGAGTGGCAAATCCGAACTCTGCGTCATCATTCCCGGTAGTGAAATGGCGGCCATCAGGTGTTGGGTAAGGCGAGCAAGTCCGGAGAACTCCGGATCGTCTTTCAGAGTATTCAGCAGAGCACGTGTCTGGAGCGATTGATCCAGGAGAGATACCGGGGCAGGTTCTATTTCAGTATCAAGCCCCGTTCGCAGCTGATACTCCACGTCTTCAGTCGCCAGGAGTTTCAATCCCGTTGAAAGCGTACGAGCCTTTCGCAACAGTTGAATCAGGTCCCGCGAAAAACTATTGAACAACGGGGGATTGTCAGACAGATATTCTTCACCGGCATCGCTCGTAGGCAGGGCAATCGTTCGAATTCCGCCAATCGCTGGGTGGAACCACTCCTGCGGCAGTCCGGCTCGAAATGCTTCCGCAATTTCCTGTTGCTCGGCAGCGCTCCATGGCGATTCAAGTCGACCGAAGAGAGCGACAAGGATCTCTGCACGATCGATTGGTTGGGATGGCTTTGTCTTGACATACTCGTGCAGAACGTTGAGCTTTTCGAGCGTCTCCGGCCAGCTGTCGATGTCTTCTTTGTACTGTTCGTCGGTTTGTACGAACACCGCAATTTTTGAATTCGTGATTGCACGCAGAGTTCTGGTAATGCCATCAGCAACCTCTGGCCACGATCTTCGCATGACGGACATTGCCAGCGCCAGAGACATGAAACTCGGCATGCACCCATCGGACAGGTAATTTAGAGCAACGGTCAGTTCTTCGTGAAAGGCGATGGTCAATCGGTTTCCCCAAACCAGTTCACGACCATGGTCTTCCCAGCGGAACAGGCAGGAGCGATTTTCACAAAAGAACTTTCGGGCAGTCTCAGTCGCCATACGGCCCCCGAGAGTTGAACAGATGCTGATCCGTGCTGGAGATGTTGGCCCGTGTTGCGGGAATGAAATCCGTTTGGCGGATTGCATCGATCTGATTGAGTTCCTTGTTCCAGAGATAGAACATTCTCTCGCCAGCGTTAACACCGCAAGATTCTGTCTTGCTGGACGATGTTCGCAGAATTACTGCGTTGAGCGTGTGTTCGTCGACAGCAGGAGACCAATGAAAACCCAGCGGCAAAAGCACCTGACCGGCAATCCAGAAGCGGTCTCCACGCAAAGAAGGTAATGGTCGCCCCGTTACCAGGACACGTTGTCCTGACACAGCAAAACGCAGAGGTTTCAGTCGGATTCCCGAAACCGTCATTCCCCATTGTCGGAATTCAGACCAGTTCGTCAGCAACGCCTGTTCGGGACGTGGCACATCAGACCGAACGAGGCAGAGTTGAACTCGAAACTGACTCCATGGCGCCGAGGCTGGCTCTGGTATTTCAGCTGCAAGAAACTCGGAAATCGGTATCCAATCGAGTTTTGGCAGTTGTTGGGTGGGAACCGTTGCACCTGCTGGAGTCAGTCGATCATCGGAGCCGATCAGCAACACAGCGCGGTCCGCCATTGTGCTCAATTCCACCGACCGCTGTGCGTCGATTCCTTGTCCCCGCACCCACAAAGTATTCGCATCGATGGCGATGCGGACATCACGAGCAAGTCTCAGCGGAAACAGTCGTGAGACGGATTCTGCTGCTACATAGAAGACCCATTCCTGGTCCGGTCCTGCTGTCAGAGTTGTCGACATCAGGGAGACTCCACAGTGATTTTCTGAAGCAATCCCTGCGCTCGATTCCTGAGAAACAGTCGCGATTCATCATTCGCAATCCACTCGACGCGAGAAAGGAGAATACTGGCACGATCCATAAGCCATGACCGAGCAGCCCGATCGAGCTCAGGGTCCTGAAGTCGAGTTTCGATTTGAGTCAGGTCGTGATTCAGCTCTTCAGCATTCGGTGCGTCTGCGCCTCGGGAGCGAGGATGTGTGGTGACGGATACGGCTTCACTGGGGCGATTCCTGATGGCATCGTCCACGATTTTCGCCAAAACCTCAACCTGATCCATGGTGTCCCAGATGTAGCGAAGTATCCAGAGATCAGAAACATCTGTTGAGCTTCGTCCGCACATCAGTGCACTTGCCGCGATCAGCCGCTGCAGTCGCACTGCACGTCGATCTGAGATCTCGATGCCACAATGTCGAAGACGATGAATCAGTTCAACATAGATGGAACGGGTCGACGTCACATCCACAAGCGGTATTGCTCGCTGAAGTCTGCGAATATCATCGATGGAAACCAGTTCTGAGGGAGATTCTCCCCGAACATTGGCCTGTTGAAGCTTCCATCCTGCGTCCAGCACACCAGGCACCATCTCTGATGGAACATTATCGCAGCGAACTCGCAGCAGGAATCGGTCAAACAACGCACCCAGAGCATCGTCTTCGGGAAGCCGATTGCTGGCACCGACAGCAAGCACAAAACCCAGACGGCGCGTTTCACGTCCACGTCGAAAGACACGTTCATTGAGTGCCATCAGCAGGCTGTTCAGGATTGCGCTGTTTGCGTTGAGCAGTTCGTCCAGAAAGATCACATCCGCTTCCGGCAGCATTCCTTCCGTATTGGTCAGCAACTCGCCATCACGGAGTCGCCGAATGTCAAATGGGCCAAACAACTCACTGGGTTCGGTGAAACGCGTCAGCAGATAATCGAAGACCTGCCCCTGCAATCTTGATGCAACGGCACGGACAAGAGCACTCTTCGCGGTTCCGGGAGGGCCCAGCAGAAACAGATTCTCGCCGGCAACAAGACAAAGCCCAAGCAGATCGATTGCCTCGTCTTTTCCAACAAACTCCGACTTCACTTTCTCCAGCAGCTCACTGCGAATTCGATCGCTGATCCTGACTGCACTTTGAAGTGTTGTCTGATGGTCGCTTGTCTCTGTCATGGTCTGACTTTCAGGTCTTACGATGAACGCGTTTGTTATTCGGGATCTGTATCCACTTTGGGTTTCAGAATCTCGAACAATGTTGGATCAAGTTCCGGGTAGTGACCAAGTGATGATTTTAGTTCGATCTTGACGAAAGAATCCATCATCCAGTGTTTATCTCGCGTCGCGAAGACTCGATCCGTGAACTCCGTCCATAAACCACCTTGCCGGATCGCATCGCAGAGGACTGCATGGGTTAGTTCATTCACACCAACCGACGAAAACGGCCATGCTGTACACAATTGTCGGATGACATCCTTCAGCTCGGAATCACTCAAACGCCCCGCACGTTCTTCCAGTTGCGGAAGAAAACGAAACAGGAGGTCAGCACTGTAGATGACTGATGGATCCGTTGAGGGTTTCAGACCACATTCATCGATGACTCGCTGAACATCGACGGCTCGAAATGAGGCGTCTGCCAGAGATTGACAGACTGCAAATACAACTTCAGCAGCCTGTTTTGCACTGCGAACATCAAACGCAGGCAAGTCATCCGGCAGGGACGCTCGCCAGATGCGTTCCGCTTCGAAGAGCACGCCTTCGACGGTCACGGCGGGCTTTTCGGTCGCTTCACGTCTGGCAGGCAGTTCTGGAGCATCCGCATCCCACGACAACTCAAATGACTGTGCTGTCGTGCCCGGTGGGCCTTTATGTGGTGATTCTTCGCTCGGTGGATCTTTGGGCGACATGGCCTGAGGCAACATCGCTGTTGGCGGGATCTTTGCTGCCGGCATCAGCAGTTCGCCGGTTGCAAAGAGATTCCTTAGAAATGAAACGAGGTACATCCCGGATATCCGTTTACCGATCCAGAGGAGTTAAACCACATGCCTTGCGGAAGAGATCTTCAAACTGCGGGTCCGGGAGCAAACATGGGTGTTTGTATTGTTCAATACTACCGCCACTTCTGCGAGTTCTATGGATCGTAAATTTGTCCCAGTGGGATGCCGGTAGAAATTCGCATCGAATTGGTGCGAGGCGTCCGGTATCTCGCTTCTCCAGATATTCAGAATTGCGATGCTTCAGATTTGAATCCGCCAGAGTTGCCAGCTTCTGCAAAGCAGACGGATCGAAAGCTGTCTGTTGCTCGGAGCCGGCAGGCAGGGCATACAAAACATACCCCGGCGGATTCCCCCAGGATGGGGTCAGCGTAAAATATCTGAGTGGCACACCGGAGGTCTCTGCAGCCGATCGAACAGCATCGACGACCTGCGATTCAGCGATCTTTTCACCCGTGATGCTCGAAATGTGAGCCCCTTTGTGTCGGAATTCGAGCATCGGGGTTGCACCATGGAACCCAACACACCGAACAACATCCTGAATGTTGTAACGACAAAAACCGGAACTGGTTGTCAGCAGGATGTAGTACTCACTGCCCTCTTTCAGTTCGTGAGCTTCCAGAGTTTCCGGGAATTGTGAACCCGCAGCATCAACAGGAAGAAACTCGAAATAGTGGGTTTCGATTTCCAGCACGCCTGCCGGCGATTCTTCATTGACAGGCATCGTCATTCGTCCCTCGCTGGCATGCAGCCCGTGATCGCGAACGGCAACTCCAGGGAACCACTGGTTGAGTGTCGGGATGTAGGCGGCTGCACTACCGCCCCTCCAGACCCCAAGCGTCTGCAGATGAGGCCAGAAGTCCGATGGCTGCAGTTTTCCTCGCATCGAAAGAAACCGTTCCAGTTCCTTTGCCCGGTCTCGATTTGGGCGGAGACTTCGAGCCAAAGCTTTCAATACGAGTTGAGGTGCTTCACTGCCCGACAATCCTCCATCATGAATGTCTCGAATCAGGTCACTGGCCCGAAGCTGCAGTGTCTCAAGCATCTGCAGCACAGTGCTGGGATTGGCGGTGATGAGCATACCAGCGAGTGGGTCAGCGAGTGCCAGACGAAGCACGGCGTACCGCTTCGCATCGGCATCAAAAATCTCAGCGACCTCGGACGGGATCGTATAGAGTGACCGGACGACTTTTCCCTGCATTGCAGCAACCAGTCCGCTGATGTTGCCGCAGGGTGTACCATCGGCTGTGACACTGCGACGATGGCTGCTGCTGATTTGAATGATGTGAAGGAGTTTCAGATCGGCATGCTGACGATAGGCACCAATACCCCACGATTGCCAGCCTCGGCGATAGTCGCTCAGGAATCGTTCCGTGACGGGGATCAGTTTTGAATCTGCAGTTGTGCCACTTGTCATGGCATACATCAGGAGCTTGTTCTTCCTGCCCAGAAGCGCCTGATGGTGGCCGGACTTCATCTTCTCAATATAGGGCTGAACCAGTTCATATCCGGCCACCGGAACGCGTTTGCGAAATTCCTGAGCTGTCAAATCCGGCGACAGGCGAAAGTCTTTGGCAAAGTCACTCTCACGATTTAGTTCCAGCAGGCCTCGAAGCGTGGCTCTTTGAGTATTCAGGCAATCGCGTCGCGCGGTGTCGAGGAAACTCTCGCGGCGTTTCCATGTGGATCTTCGATGCATTCCGCCAGCAACAGCACGAACCTGATTGAGCAGCGGAAAACGATTCATTGGCAATCCCTGTAGCCTCGATGGAATCCTGAGCAAAGCACGTTTGTAAAAACAAAAAAGCCATCCCGGCCGCAGCGGCAGGAATGGCTCAGTTGTACTGGTTCGCCTGACTTCAGGCCAACAGGAATTTGATTTCGATATTACTTTGCGTCTTCTTTGGTTTTCTTGGCTTTCTTACCAGCCACTGCCTTCTGAACACGCACTTTGGGAAGTCCGAGAGGACTGCGACCCGCCTTAAAACGATCCTCATCCATGAGTTGAGCAATTCGCTCACCCCGAGTCAAAACGTTGCGAGAACGGGAAAGCCCCAGCTTGGACTTCAGGGTCTTGTCAATCGACACGTCAATCACTCCAGTTTTTCAGCTCAGAATCCTGTGCGAGTTCCACATTTGAAGGTGCGGAGTGTATCGACCTCACAGCAACTTCTCAACCACCAGTTTTGGCGTTTTTTTGGGGAATTCCTGGTGTTCTTCAGGGAAAATGGCCGGATTTCATCAGATTTCGACCTGCGGCACATCAGTTTTCTCAGGACTTTGACCGGATTACGTCCTTTGACGGGAGCGGGAGCACATCAACGCTGACCGTCAATCGATGCTGTCCGCCACCAATAAATACGCCGGACAGAGGCGGAACATCACTATAATCGCGTCCCCATGCCAGTGTAATGTGATCCGTGGACGCAAACTTGTTGTTCGTGGGATCGACGTCAATCCAGATCTCCCCACCACAATAGACCGAGAGCCATGCGTGCGATGCATCTGCGCCGACCAGTCGCGGCTGACCTTCGGGCGGATAGGTGCGGAGATAACCACTCACGTATCTTGCTGCGAGGCCAAGTGAGCGAAGCATCGCGATTTCGATATGAGCGAAGTCCTGGCACACTCCACGTCGGATCCGAAACGCGTCCTGCACCGGAGTCGTGACCGTTGTAGCTCGAGGGTCATATGCAAAATCCGTGTGGATTCGCTGAGTCAATTCGCGAACTCCATCCAGCAGGCAGCGACCGGTCGGAAATGACTGCACGGCATAGGCCTTCATCTCCGCGTTCCAGTTGACGCGAGGGGAGGAAAAGACAAATTCGTAGGCTCGCAGAATACTCTCTTCACGGTGCGTTCGGAGCAGTTCTGCGGCAGACTCCCACGGTTGACCGGCCAGAGGCGCATTCGCTCCCGAGCCCTGATCCAGCACTGTCACAAAACTGGTTGCCGTAACATCCAGCTTCTGATACCCCTCGTTGAAAGAGAACAGCGTGACTGAGTTACCAAAATAGTCGGTTTGACGACTGCGGATCGATGGTTCAGGCTCTATCCGCAGACTGAAGGATTCGACCTGTTGCCCTGAAATGGACCGGGGTTCAAGCCACGCCTGGTTATGGCCAATCGAAACCGCTTCCCGGCCCGTATAACTTGTCTTATGCATGACTCTGTACTTCACGGTGTTTCCCCACTCATGGTGCCCCTCCGATGAAGTCGGTGATTTGCCGTGGTGTTCCGGAATGGACGAGATACTTCCGAGTCAGCGTGTTGCTGAGAGACGCCATCCCTTCCTCCACGGACCGCAAAGCGTTTACTACGTTTCTAGGGACCTGAGCTGCCAGATCTTCTGTGGTCAGCATTCGCACGGCGTGAGCACAATGCATCACAAGTCGCATGTCTTCGCTTCTGAGCGGTCGTGTTTCCGCTCCCGGCAGCCGATCCACATGGGAGACAAGTCGTTCAATCTGAAACACCAGCGATCGCGGATTCGTTTCATCAGTGATTGCAAGATCGAGCACCGCATTCCGCTGTAGCTGATCCCGATAACGGAATCGATACGTCATTTGCACATCAAGAACTTCCACCAGCGTTTTCAGGATTGCAGGCGATGACGTTGGGCCCTTGAGATCGGCAGTCAGCAGGAGGCGAGCAGTTGCACCTGCACGTTCAATGCTCCGGCCAAGCTCGAGAAATCTCCATGATGGTCCCCGGTTCATGCCGTCAGAAATCAGTCCACTGACAGAGGCCAGATTTCCGATCAAACGATTTGTGGTCAGTACCACATCCGCCAAATCATTCCATTCGTGGGTAGGAGAAATCTGAAAGGCTTCGGCGGTGTGATGGATTCTCTGCCATGTGTCCGGACTCAGCCAGTCACGGACAAGTGACGAGAGTCGAGTCAGTTCCGAGACGGAGTTGGCGAGTCCTCCAACTTCCGACGAGTCGAATACTGCAAGAGGAAAAGCGTCTGCAAGTGCGGGCAACTGAGATTCGAGCCCATCCACGACAAACCCCGGCTCCAGTTGTCCCTGTTCGCTCAGCACTCTCGCCAAAAATCGAACTTCCAGTGGTTCGACGCTGGAGTCTCCGAGCAGTCTCTCGGCCAATGAACGAATCACGCGGCTCAGAAAATCGCAGCGGTCAATTGTACGGCCCAGCCAGAACAGATTATCTGCCACTCGACTTGGAAAAAGGGCACTGGTTCGCCGAAGCTCTGCGGGCTGATCCCCGGGTGCAAGCAGAGTCACCTTGTCAACTTTGCCTTCCGCAAGAACCCACATATCTTTGCTGCCATCCCCGGCAGAGACGGAAAGCTGCATTGGCCCGGTGTCCGGAGCGATGCGAATCAAACCACCTGGCATCAGTCGAAAGTGCGACTCGTCTTCAACCATGAACGCTCGCACTGCAACGTGCCCGCAGCGAATACCTGATTCGTGCCAGACGGGTACACCGGATCGGGCGATCTTCTCCTGTGCTACGAAAATCCACGGTTGAGTCTGAATTCGATTTAAGAGTGCTTCGCGGTCTGACTTTGTCAGATCACTAACAATGATCTCTTCTCCCCCGCTTTTCTGAAATGCAGGCTTGATGACCAGCGTATCGAACCGGTCACGGACCTGTGCCATCGAATTGGGGTCACCGCACCACCACGTTGGAATGGATGGCATCTGGAGAGGTTCACCAAACAGATGCTCACAGATCTGCGGAAAAAACGCCATGAATACCGGCGCGCCGACGATTCCACATCCTGGCGTGTTGGCAATCGCCACGTTTCCTGTTCGAACGGCATTGAGCAGTCCGGGGACACCAAACGCTGCGTTCGCCCCAAGTTCCAGGGGGTCCAGCCCTGACTCTGCGGAACGACAGAGAATGATATCCACAGGCAGCAGCCCGGAGAGTGTCTTCAGGAAGACGCAGTCATTGCGAACCGCGAGGTCCGCGCCTTCGACAAGCGTGTAACCCAGGTATCGAGCAAGATAGACATCTTCAAAGTAGTAGCGATGAGTCGGGCCATGTGTCAGGAGCACGGTCCGTGGATTTTCGCTGTTTCGAGGTGCACGCCGACGAAGTGAGTTCTGAAGGTGAACGAAGAAAGCAGCAATTCGCTCGACCGGAATCTGCTTAAAGGCCGAAGGGATTGTTCGGGAACTGACAATTCGGTTCTCAAGTGCAAACCCAGGCCCGGCGGGAGCTTCCGATCGATCCGCCATCACCAGCCATTGCCCGTTTGGCGAGCGAGCGAGTTCTGCGGCATAGAGAAACATCGGATTCAGTTCGGTCGGCTGCAACTGCCAGAAGGCCCGCATGAATTCCGGATTACCAAAGACAAGCTCCGGTGGCAGCAGACCTTCGCGAACCAGATTCTGAGGACCATAGATGTCGCGAATGATGGCATTCAGCAGGCGGGCTCTCTGTGCAAGGCCCGTCTCAACCTGAGCCCATTCAATGGACGGAATCACCAGCGGGAATAAATCCAGTCGCCATGGACGAGCCGCACCGGCGGTGTCCGCAAACGCGTGGAAGTTCACTCCATTTTCGCGAAGTGTGCGATCTGCCTGCTCGTTCCTGCGAAGAAACTCATTCTGCGAAAGTTGACGGAAGGCGTGAAGCAGCCTCTGCCAGTGAGCACGAACGCGCCCGTCTGCTTCGTAGACTTCATCAAATACCGTGTCCGGACACTGAAACAGCCGAGCTGATCCAGTGTCCGGCGTTGTTCCAGTGGACATACCGCCTGCTCATCATGAGACTGTCGTTCGAGGTTCCTGACGAATAGGTATGTTCAGATGTTTCCACGGCGCAGGTCAAGCGTACATGGAAACTCAGGTCGAACATCCGGAATTCGGGGAACAATATACCCCCCAGTGTGACCAATTCGGAAGAATCTGCCCGCTCGGCGACTCTCAGCCTCCAGTGCATTGACAGGATAACTCTCCGGATTCAGTCCACCTGGATGATCGATATGGTACTTGCAACCGCCAAGAGATCGATGATTGCCAAGGTCAACAAGGTCAAATACGAGCGGAGTATTAACGGGGATCGTGGGATGCAGGCAGCTTGGTGGCTGCCACGCTCGATAACGGACACCTGCGACAAATTCGCCACTGGTCTCTGTTGGTATCAATGGGATCTGAACCCCATTGACGGTCAGGCACAGGTTCTTTGAAAACATACCTGTCACTTTGACCTGAAGTCGCTCAACCGAAGAATCGACATATCGAGTCGTTCCGCCGGCTCCTCCTTCTTCCCCAAGCACGTACCAGGGTTCCAAAGCCTGTCTCAGTTCAACGTGTACGCCGGACTGCTCAAACGAGCCGATCTGCGGGCAGCGAAATTCCAGATGAGGAGCAAACCAGCGAACATCAAAATCGATGCCCGATCGATGGAGTGTCGCCACGACGGAGCGCAGGTCTTCCCACAGGAAATGTGGAAGCATAAAGCGATCGTGAATGGCGGTTCGCCAGCTAATCAGCGGTTCCTGATGGGGCGAATTCCAGAAGTGGGCGATTAGAGAACGAACCAGGAGTTGCTGCGCCAGACTCATTCTCGCGTGTGGCGGCATTTCGAAGGCGCGAAGTTCTACCAGACCCAGTCGCCCGTTTGCATGATCGGGGCTGAAGAGCTTGTCGATACAGATTTCTGCTCGATGAGTATTGCCTGTGATATCAACGAGCAGATGTCGAAACAGCCGATCGACCAGCCACGGCATGACCGTTCCATAGCCCGGGTCAGGAACCTGTTGGAACGCCATTTCCATTTCGTACAGTGCGTCAACGCGGCCCTCGTCCACTCGTGGCGACTGACTTGTTGGCCCAATGAACAGGCCCGAAAACAGATAGGACAACGAGGGGTGATTATTCCAGAATCCAATGACACTCTTCAGCAAATCCGGTCTTCGAAGAAACGGGCTGTCTGCCGGAGTCGGTCCACCCAATACAAGGTGATTTCCTCCTCCGGTCCCAGTGTGTCGCCCGTCCAGCTGAAATTTCTCTGTACCAAGCCGTGACTGTCGGGCTTCTTCGTAGACACCTTCGGTCACGTCTTTCAGCTGTTCCCAGCTGTGCGATGGATGGACGTTAACTTCAATGACGCCGGGATCCGGGGTCACTTTCAGAATCTCAATACGCGGATCGGAGGGCGGCAGATACCCCTCAATCACAACGGGTTGCTGCATTGCTTCGGCCGTTGCTTCAATGCAGGCAATGAGTTCGAGATAGTCCTCAAGAGTTGATGTCGGTGGCATAAACACGTGGATATAGCCATCTCTCGGTTCAACACACATCGCTGTGCGAACTACTCCATCGGCGGGAATCAGTCTCTTCGGTGGCGTTGAATCCAGTTCCGCCTCATCGACATCTCGCAGCAGCTTCTTCGAACGATCCTGACGTGAAATGGTCACATCGGGCATCTCAAGTGTCAGTCGATTCATGGCCGCCTGACGGATTTCCTGATAACCGGGCAAAGGGTGCCGCTCTGCAAAAGGATCAATCTCATACAGATGTGCTCGGTTTGCTCCCCGAACTGGCAATGATTCCAGCGGGAGCCTCAAGCCAATCGGTGAATCTCCTGGAATCAAAAACAGTCGCTGTGATCGAAAGGGCCATGGACCGCTGGCCCATTTACCATTCGCCTGCCACCAGGCCTTCGTCAACGGCAGTACGAATCCAACCGGGCGGCTGAGTCCTCGTTCCAGAGTTCGAGACAGGCGTCGGCGATCTTCCGATGCGTCCAGGTCAAAATCTCGCGGGTCAACATCCGCCGGCAGTTTCTGTTCTGTATCGAGCACATGGAAGACGTCTTCATAGGCAGGACGGATAAATGTCCCGTCCACTTCAAGCCGATCTGCAAGTTCACAGATAAATTCTCCGGCCCTCTGCTCGTCAGCCGTTGCCGGATGAGTCTTCGATGCTTCGGGGTGAACGCCGAGAGGAGCGAGCAGCTCCGGATTATTCCAGACCGGTTCTCCGTCTTTTCGCCACAGGCAACTATATGCCCAGCGTGGAAGCGATTCGCCTGGATACCATTTTCCCTGACCGTAGTGCATCAGGGCGCCTGAGGCGAAGCGTTCACGAAGTTTACGAATCAGAACATCGCTGAGACGCTGCTTTTCAGGACCAACAGCGGCCGTGTTCCATTCAGCACCCTCCATGTCGTCGATTGAAACGAATGTTGGTTCGCCACCCATCGTCAGTCGAACATCGTTTTCTCGGAGTCGGCGATCGACTTCGATACCAACGGCATTGATTTTCTGCCACGTTTCTTCCGTGTATGGCTTTGTGACTCGAGGATCTTCATGAATGCGAGTAATCCGCATCGCGAAGTCGAATTCCACGTCGGATTCTTCAACACATCCCGAGATCGGTGCAGCAGATTGAGGTGCTGGTGTCGCAGCCAGCGGGATATGCCCTTCTCCAGTCAGCAATCCGGAGGTCGGATCGAGACCAACCCAGCCGGCTCCGGGGAGAAACACTTCAGTCCAGGCATGCAGATCCGTAAAGTCGGTGGTGGGACCTTCAGGGCCTTCGAGCGGTTTCAGGTCGGGCGTGAGCTGGATCAGATAACCAGAGACAAATCGAGCCGCCAGTCCGAAGCTTCGGAGCAAGTGGACCAGCAGCCATGCAGAATCGCGACACGATCCGGAACGCGTCTCGAGCGTCTCTTCCGGAGACTGGACTCCCGGTTCAAGGCGGATCAGGTATTTGATATCGCTCTGCAGCTTTGTATTCAGATCGATCAGGAATGAGATTGTGCGTCGGGGAGCAATATTGATCGTGGCTCGATACTCATCGAAGGCCTTCGACCGCTGTGGCGGGAGCAGAAACGGTTTCAGTTCGAACGCGAGGTCTTCGGCATAATGAAACGGAAACTGAATCGCATCATCTTCGAGGAAGAAATCGAAGGGGTTGATGACCGTCATATCGGCCACCAGATCCACGGCAACCTTGAAGACGGTCGTCTTTTCATGGAAGACCATGCGAGCCAGGTAGTTCCCGTGAGGATCCTGCTGCCAGTTGATGAAATGTGTGGATGGTTCCACCTTGAGCGAATACGCTGACACCGGCGTCCGGGCATGGGGCGCTGGTCGAAGTCGAATTACCTGTGGACCCAGTGAAACCGGCTTGCTGTAGTGATATGTGGTTTCGTGGTGGAGAGCAACTTTAATCGTCATGAAAGGACTGCATTCACTAAGTAGAAATAATTCGCTGTTGCTGAGACTGTCGTTCCGGCCCGGAAATCTGGAAGAACGTATCAAACACCGCCTCACCAACCGCATTCAGCCGAACCTGGAAGTCATCCACGAATTCATGGAGACCGTCGTTCAGAATATCCGACACGCGTGCGTAGCTGAGCTGAGCACTCAACTGTCCAAGTAATTGTTCTGCTCGATTGTTGAACCCCTGAGGTGGTGACCCTGAAATTGCTCGCAGGCTGTCTTCTGCCTGCCAGACACAGAATCGCAGAGAACGAGGGAATCGTGGATTCAATACGAGAAACTCGACAACCTTTGCAGGTTCAATTCTGCCAAACGTTCGTCGATACATCTGCAGAGCACTGGTTGTTTCCAGCAAAGCGCCCCATTGAATGACATCAACCCCTACACTCAGATGCTCAGAGTCCGGATGAAGGATGAAATATTTAACATCCAGGATACGGGACGTCTTGTCCGCACGTTCAAGCAGGTAGCCCATCGTCGAAAACTGCCATGCTTCACCTCGCGACCATGTCGCGCTGGTGACACCGATCACCTGATGGGCAGAACGTTTGATCTGCTCAAGAAACGGATGCGGCTGCGCAAGGATCTGTTCGGAATTGGCAGCAGCGGCTCGGACGCGAAGATAGAATCGATTGACGGCTTCCCACATGGGCGTCGTGAGATTCTCTCGAATGGACCGAGCATTTTCGCGAGCTGAGGCAAGGCACGAGACAACAGAGTTCGGATTCTCGCGGTCAAACAGCAGGAATCGGGTCACGTTCGCCTGTGTCGCTTTTGTATATCGTTGCTGAAAGTTTTCCACATCACCACCAGCCAGCAGCAGCGACGACCAAAGGCCTTCATCGCGACCGCGATATCCGAGTGCGATGGCAGACGTCACATCGATAAATCGAGCAGCGTTCTCGGCCCGCTCCAGGTATCGACTCATCCAGAACACGGAGTTCGCGACACGACACAACATCGTTCAACCCTTTACTTGCTCAACCCGCACCGCAACCAACAATTTCATGACCAAAAAAGAGGCAGTCCTTCAGCGATCTCTTACTGCAGCAGTACCCATGTGTCTTTACTGCCACCTCCCTGTGACGAGTTTACGATCATCGAACCTTCTTTCAGGGCGACACGTGTGAGTCCTCCTGGCAACACAAACAGTTCTTCGCCGTAGAGAATAAAAGGTCGGAGGTCGATGTGCCGTGGAACCAGTGCTCCGTCAGCGATTGTGGGAACCGTTGATAGTGTCAACATGGGTTGAGCAATATAGTTTCGCGGGTCTTTTTTGATCGATTCCGCGCACTTTGCACGCTCTTCTGCCGGTGCTGTCGGCCCCATCAGGATTCCATATCCACCGGATTCATTGGTCGGTTTGACAACCAGTGAATCAAGATTCTCCAGAACGTATTTGCATTGGTCCGGGTCCGAACACAAGTACGTGGGGACATTCGGCAGGATGGCTTCTTCGTTCAGATAATACTGAATGATCTGCGGAACATAGGCGTAGACCGCTTTATCGTCGGCAACCCCGGTCCCGGGCGCATTTGCCAGCGTGACATTCCCTTTTCGGTAGGCTCTCATGACGCCGGGCACACCCAGCATCGAATCCGGTCGGAAACACTCCGGGTCAATAAAGTCGTCATCAATTCGTCGATAGATGACATCGACTCGCTGTGGTCCCCGAGTTGTCTTCATCCAGACAATGTCGTTATCCACAAACAAGTCAGGGCCGGTCACCAGCTCGATGCCCATTTGTTGGGCAAGGAACGAATGCTCGAAGTACGCTGAGTTATAGATACCTGGCGTGAGCAACACAGCCGTGGGAGAGTTCATATGCTGTGGCGCTGTCTGCAGCAAAGTCCCCAGCAATCGTTCCGGGTAATCATCGATCGGAGCAATCGCTGATCCAAAGAAAACCTCGGGAAGCACTCGCTTCATCAGTTCACGGTTCTCAAGCACATAGGAGACCCCGGATGGACAGCGCAGGTTGTCCTCTAATACATAGATGGTGCCGTCGGAATGGCGAACAAGGTCAGTGCCTGTGACATGTGTCCAGACACCCCCAGGCGGACGAATGCCAACACACTCTTTGCGGTAAGTTTTTGCCGAAAGGACGAGATCCTGCGGGACAATTCCTTCTTTGAGGATTTTGCCTTCGCCGTAGACGTCGTCAAGAAACAGATTGAGTGCCTTGATCCGCTGCTTGAGGCCCGCCTCGACCATCTGCCACTCGTACCAGGGAACCGGACGCGGCACGACGTCAAATGGCCAGATCTTTTCGGTGCCTTCGTTGTGGCCGTATACAGCGAACGTAATTCCCATTTCCAGTAATTCATCTTCGGCGTACCGCTGGCGTTGAGCAAGCAGGTGCACGGGCATCGACGCAAGGCACTCTGAGAGGGCCATGTGTCGCGGAGTTCCATCCATTTCCAGCAATTCATCGAAGGCTACAGTCGGGGATGTCACTGATTAGGTTCCTGTATTTTGACCAAACGGCCCGGATGATGCTCAAATGGGCAGTATTCCGGCCCTGTGCCCGGAGTCTAGGCAAGTCGCACTGCTTTCCACAATACATGTGGACAGGATGCAACATGTGTGCCATCGCCGAGACTACCCCTCAAACATCTCGCGAAATCGGGCTTCCATTTCGGCGGGTGAAATGTCTTCGAGGTGCGTCGCAATGCTCCAGATGTGGCCGAACGGATCTTCGATTGTCCCGGAGCGATCACCATAGAACTGATCGACGAGAGGGCGAACTTCACGAGCCCCCTGCTGGAGTGCCATTTCGAAGACTTCGTCAACGTTGGGCACATAAATCAACAGGCTCACGGTCGTGCCTCCACGGGTCTGGGGCCCCAGAAAATCCATCTCGGGATGCTCGTCGGCCAGCATGATCCGAGAGTTTCCGATCGTCATTTCAGCATGACTGATTCGTCCTTCCGGATCCACCAGTCTCATGATTTCAACCGCCCCAAACACCTGACGATAGAATTCAATCGCCGCCGTTGCATTCCGGATCAGCAAATATGGAGTCACTGAATGATAGCCCGAAGGAATCGGATTCACCGGGTCAGACATTTTCTCAACACTCCCGCTTTCAGAAGGTGATCAGCTGGTCGGTACTTCCATGAATTCCGGTTGAACGTCGGCTCATCCCGTTGCAGCGGTTCTAATCGACTGCCACACTCTGCGTGTCTCTAAGATACTCGATTCGTGAACGAGTCGTTCGTGATTCGTGTACTTGTCGATCGTGAACTTGCGGCACCGGGACGACGGTGAACGTTCGGTCTTTCTGACTGACGGGGATCGTGACGAGATTCCCGGCAAGTTACAAATGAGGTTGAGGGTTTAGGTCCGAACTGACGACTGATGATTTTGACTGACCAGTCATGATTTTGATTGAAGGCCTGTGTTTCTCTTATCCGGACGGGATTTTCAATCTGGAAATCCCGCACCTGAACATTCCGCCTGAGCAGGCATGTGCCGTGATTGGCCCAAGCGGTTCCGGAAAAACGACGCTGTTGAATCTCATGGCCGGAATTTTGACGGTTCGCTCCGGAGTTATAAAAATCGGAGACGCGGCGGTTTCAAGACTCTCCGAAACCGCTCGGCGTCTGTTTCGGCTGAACCAGATTGGGATGATCTTTCAGGACTTTCAGCTGATTGAATACCTTTCCGTCATCGAGAACATCGTACTGCCCGCACGTCTCGCATCTGGCAAGCTGCCGGATACTGCCGTTTTAGACAAAGCCGCAAGTCTACTCAGTGACTGCGGGCTTGCGGGTTATGCGAATCGGCGAGTTACTCGTCTATCGCAGGGTGAGCGACAAAGAGTTGCGATTTGCCGGGCCCTGATCATGGGGCCTCGAGTGATTCTTGCAGATGAACCAACAGGAAACCTGGATCCACACACGGCAGGGAAGGTTCTCGATCTGCTTTTGCACCAGACTGCAGTCCATAAGGCGACTCTGGTGATGGTGACTCACGATCACTCTTTGCTTGATCGCTTTCAGCAGGTTGTTCCGTTTGAGCAATTCCTGAAAGCGGCAGTGCAGGGGAGTGACGCTGCATGCTGACTTCGCTGCATCTGGCAATCCGATCGCTTCGCTGGTACTACGGACGTACGATCACGATCGTACTCTGTCTGACTTTGACCCTTTGGCTTCCGATCTCTGTGAGACTGATCCTGGAACAGTTTCAAAGTGACATCACATCTCGGGCACGACAGACACCACTTGTGATCGGTGCAAACGGAAGCCGCATCGATCTGGCACTTCATGCTTTGTACTTCGAAGCAATTCCTCCTGGCGTGACAACGATGGGAGAGGTTGACCGAGTCAACGAGTCCGGTTACGGAACCGCCATACCAATTCACAGTCGGTATCGAACTCAAAGTCGCAATCAGGTGGACGGGGTTTCGATTGTGGGGACATCTCCCGAGTACTTTGAGTTCCGAGGTCTGAACATCGCGGCAGGGGAGCCGCTGACGATGCTCGGTGACTGCGTGGTGGGTTCAAATGTCGCCAGAAACATGCAGCTGAAGGCCGGTGATTCGATTTTGTCCGCACCTCGAAATGCGTTCAATCTGGCGGGTGATTATCCTCTCAAGCTTCGCGTGACCGGTGTTCTTGCTCCGGGATTTTCCGCCGACGATAATGTTGTCTTTGTCGACACAAAAACGACGTGGGTGATCGATGGGATTGGACATGGGCATGCCGACTTAACGAAAGTTCAGGATGAAAGCCTGCTGTTGTCGCAGGATCCTTCGTCAGTTACAGCGAGTGCTGCTGTTCTGCCGTTTACGGAAATTACAGAGGAAAACGTAGATTCATTTCACTTTCACGGTGATCCGGCAACGTTTCCTCTGACGGCAATTGTTGTTCAGCCAAATGATGAAAAGGGGCAGGCACTGCTGCTGGGAAAATATTCCGGTGCTGAAAATACGGCCGTCTGTATTAAACCGCCGGATGTTGTGAACGATCTGCTGGACGTAGTGTTCCGGATCGAACGACTGATCCGGCTCAGCGCATTTATCTCAGCAATTGTGACCATCCTGTTCCTTGGTCTGGTCGTGTTCCTGTCCATCCGCCTTCGCGCTTCTGAAATTCAAACGATCACTCGACTGGGTGGAAGTCGCACAACTGTGATCAGCTATCTGGCTACCGAAACGATTCTGCAGTTGCTGGCTGCTACGTTCCTTGCGATTGTTGCAGCTCTGATCACTCAGCAGCTCGCATCTGAGTCTTTGCGGACGCTTTTGTTTTGATTTGTTCAAAGTGATCTGGCGGAAACGTAGACTTTTATTCAGCAGACCCGGAATTTGCCGAGTGACTTGCCAGCACGGGTGTTTCGAGTGTATGACCATACCGAATGCGGGATTGTCGAAAACGGATGGTGCCATGCAGAACCACTTCAGTCGGATCTTCCTGTTGGCGATGGTCGTCTGCTTGACGGCAACGACGGAAGTGCGGGCCGAGGTCACGCTGGAACAATTGCGGCGAATGGCGATCGAGTGGAGACAATCCTTCAAGAGCCTGCGAGTCACCAGCGAATGGAAATCACTGCCAGATTCCGAAGGCCTGCTTATGGACTTGCCGAACCCGGAAGAACGGGGGGCAGCACTGGTCTGGATGAAACTCGACTGGACATGGTCAGAAGTGGGCTTCGAGAGACTGGAGCTCATCCGCTATTCACCCAAGGATGTCAAAGCTTCCGCTGACACAAACGGGAATTCCGCTGACACAAACGCGAATTCCGCTGACACAAACGGGAATTCCGCTGACACAAACGCGAATGCGGCTGTGGACGATGTCAACACAAACGTGCAACGGGGGAGCCTTTCGTCGCTGGTCGAGGTTGTTCCGTGGATGCGAGATCTGGATGTTTACAACGGGCCGGGCAAATTTTTCTTTTCGGCCCAATACAGGATGTTGGACGACTCGAATGAGTTGCTTGATCAGTTGAGAATTGTTGGAGTTTTCGAGGGCGTACCGCCTGCACAAAACCTGACAGAGTTGATTCCGGGGATCTTTGAACCACATTCACGTTTGTGGCTCAGTGATCAGTTGAGCCCATATCATCCCACAAATATTCCTGTTCGTCCGCCGGGTGCATCTAACGAGTATTCAGCTCAGCGTTATTGGAAGTACTCCGGAACGGAAGTGTTGTTGGGAAGTCCTTGCGCGAAACTCATTCACGCTGACCAACCCACAGGTCCGGATTCTCACTCGACAGCGACTCGCACGCTGTGGCTGGACATTGAGCATAATGGCCTTCCACGACGCATTTTGACAGAGTATGTCAGGGAAGATGAATCCACGACCGGAATTGACTTCGTCGTTGATGAGTTTCAACAGCTGAACAATGGAATTTGGTTTCCTCGAGTTGCTCGACGCCGATTGCCTTCAAGGGAGACCATGCTCTGTGTGTACACAAGCGTGGGCCTGAATGTTGCACTGAATGAACTGGATTTCCAGCCACCACAACCACAGGCAAAAACACGAGTGACCGACACATTGGGACTGACACTTGGGATCAGTTCTCACGTCACGACCGATTTCGCAGATGCGGCGGGACGAAGTACAACAACTGGACCGCATGTCGAGTCTTTTTCTCATGACCGAAAGGAATCCGGATCAGATACATCGAATCCTGGGGGAGGGAACACTCTGCGGATTGTCATCGGATTATTGTGTAGTTTGCTGCTGGCTGGATTCGTGTTGTGGCGCATGAGATCCGCCCGAGGTTGAGTGGAATCTTTTGGAAAACGGCGAATTTAGGGTCTCAGAAGCGAGATCCGGCTCAGAATCGGGGCTTTCCACGGTGAATTTTTGTTAGGTTTCCCCGTCGCAAATTGCGTTGTTCTGTCAGAATGCTATGCTCGCCAGCCCTTCGCTGTCCACGGACGGGGTGTTCGGCTGTACCGGCGTTGTAGCGGTATCAGCCATGAGACTGAATCGGCGTAGTTTCTGACTAAAAGAGCATGGTGGCAATGAATTCGTCTGTTTCTTCGTCCGCAAACCTGTGTGCCCCGTTGAACCCTCCAGTGCGAATTTTGATGGGGCCAGGTCCGAGTGAGATTCATCCAAGTGTGCTTGCAGCAATGGCAGCGCCCACGGTAGGCCATTTGGACCCTTACTTTCTGAAGGTGATGGATGAAGTTCAGTCGATGCTTCGTCAGGTCTTTCAGACGACCAACCACATGACGATGGCGATCAGTGGAACTGGCAGTGCCGGAATGGAGACCTGTGTTGTTAACCTGATCGAGCCTGGTGATCGGATGGTCGCCTGTGTAAACGGCGTCTTTGGTGGACGACTTGCTGACGTTGCGGCTCGCGTTGGTGCAGCAGTGACGACGATTGAACGCCCGTTCGGAGAAGTGTTCTCCTCTGAGGAGATTGCCGAAGTCGTTCAGCGCGTGAAGCCAAAAGTGGTGGGAATTGTTCAGGCGGAGACATCCACGGGAGCCCACCAGCCACTGGAAGAAATTGCTCGAATCGTACACGAAGCCGGTGCGCTCCTGATTGTTGACTGCGTGACATCACTGGCGGGCGTACCGGTTGAAGTTGATCGCCTTGGGATTGACGCCGCCTATAGTGGTTCACAGAAATGTCTTGGCTGTCCGCCGGGGCTGGCACCCGTCACGTTTGGTCCAAAAGCGCTGGAAGCGATGGATCAGAGGAAAACTCGAGTCTCCAGCTGGTATCTGGATATCGGGCTGCTGCGAAACTACTGGGGATCGAATCGAGCGTATCACCATACAGCGCCGATTAATATGAATTATGCACTTCATCAGGCATTGAGACTTGTCCTGTCGGAAGGTCTGGAAGCGAGATTTGCACGCCACAAGCTGCATCATCAGGCCCTGCGTGCGGGACTTTCTGCAATGCAGATTCAATACGCTGTTGCACCGGAGGTATCGCTGCCGATGCTGAACGCCGTGCGTATTCCCGAAGGAGTTGACGATGTGGCCGTTCGCAGCCAGTTGCTCAACGAATTCGGAATTGAAATTGGCGGTGGACTCGGCCCAATGAAGGGCAAGACCTGGCGAATCGGACTGATGGGTGAGACCGCAAAGAAATCGAACGTGCTTCTGTTTCTGGCAGCACTTGAACAGTGTTTGAATCGTCAGGGCGTTCGACCTCCGGCGGGGGCCGGGATTGCGGCCGCGAATGAGTATTACATTGCCAGTCGGTAACCCGATGGTGATTTTGTGAAATGATCAGGTTTGAAATGTTTTTTGGTTTGCTTGAGGGAGAACAGGTTCAATGAGTATGGCCATCTCAGCCGTGCATGCACGCGAGATTCTTGATAGTCGCGGTAACCCAACCGTAGAAGTCGATATTCAGCTGGAAGACGGCACCATCGGACGTGCTGCGGTCCCGAGTGGTGCCAGCACAGGTGCACACGAAGCTCACGAACTTCGAGATACTGACAACAAGTCTCGTTATCTTGGTAAAGGCGTTCAGCAGGCTGTTCGCAACGTCAATGAAGAAATCGCCGGAGTTCTGATCGATCTGGACGTGACAGATCAGGCGACTCTCGACAACACCATGATCGAGCTTGATGGTACACCTACCAAGGCTCGGCTTGGCGCGAATGCGATTCTCGCATGTTCGCTGGCTGCAGCTCATGCTGCGGCTCGGATCAGCTACCTGCCATTGTTCCGATACGTTGGCGGTGTTGGGGCCAACTGCCTGCCTGCTCCGATGATGAACATTATCAATGGCGGATCGCATGCAAACAACGGCATTGATATTCAGGAATTTATGGTCATGCCTCTGGGCTTTGACTCTTTCAGTGACGGTCTCCGTGCCGGAACCGAAGTCTTCCATCACCTGAAGAAAGTACTGAGCTCCAAAGGGCTGAGCACAGCTGTGGGTGACGAAGGCGGATTTGCTCCGGACCTGAAGACCAACGAAGAAGCTCTGCAGGTCATTCTGACCGCCATTGAAAATGCAGGTTACCGACCAGGCGAGCAGATCAAGATTGCTCTGGACTGTGCCTCGACTGAGTTTTACGACGAGAAAACCGGTAAGTACACGCTGGAAGGTAAGGCAATCGATTCCGAAGGAATGGTGGCTTTGCTCGAAAGCTGGGCTTCAAAGTACCCGATTTGTTCGATTGAAGACGGGTGTGCCGAAGACGACTGGAAAGGCTGGAAGCAGCTGACCGATACTCTGGGTGACCGGATTCAACTGGTTGGTGACGACCTCTTCGTAACCAACGTAAAGCGCCTGTCCGAAGGAATCGATAAGGGCATTGCAAACAGTATTCTGGTCAAGGTGAACCAGATCGGAACTCTTACGGAAACCATTCAGGCTGTGCAGATGGCATTCCAGAATGGCTATACGGCCGTTATGAGTCATCGATCCGGAGAAACAGAAGATACAACAATTGCAGACCTCGCGGTTGCACTGCGAACCGGCCAGATCAAGACCGGTTCAGCCAGCCGTACAGACCGGATCTGCAAATACAATCAGCTGCTTCGCATTGAAGAAATTCTTGGCGACACAGCAACTTACGGTGGCACGATCTCCTGATCTCTGCGTTCTGGAGGTCTGCCGCAACCGGCCGATTTCTCCAGACCATATGCAGTGTCAGCAGACCGATGCACGACGAAAACCAGACGATTGAATTGAACCCACAGAGTACGGAGGTGTCCATCACGGCGCGTCCATCTCTGTGGGTCATTTCATTGATGTTCTGGCTGACGCTCATTATTGCAGCGGCTCTGTACGCCGTAGTGGCCCTTGCTCCAAAGCTCGCTGATTTCGCCAACGTCAGGACTCGGTTCGCAACCAATGCTCACCGGCTGGTGGAACTCGAATCTGAAGTCGAATACCTCGAGCGTGTGACTTCCGCTTTGAAGTCCGACCCCCGATTTGCCCGTCAGTTGGCACTTGCATCGCAGGGTGGAAGAGGGCAGACGGAAGAAGTTGTGCCCGTGACACACGAGCTGATCTTTAGTGGCATTCCTCGCCCTGAGCGATCAGAGGCTGAACCACAGAAGTCATGGTGGATGACAGTTGTGGCCTACCTGGCATCGCATCCGGATTATCGAGGTAACCTGTTGTTGTGTTCGGCCGTGCTGACTCTATTTGCGTTCACATTTCTTAATGACTCCGAGAACGGTGCTTTTTTGCGGATCGCTGGAAGAGTATTTTGGTTTTCCGGCCGACTCAGTGCCGTCGGACAACGAACACTTGCAAGGTACTGGAAACCATCAACTCCCGTCGCATCAGAAAATACCCATGCAGCTCCGAATGACGAAAAAATGTAGCCCGGGCATTCTTGCCCGAGCCCACCCTCATCAATTCGTCCCGAAGTGAATCGGCCGTGCTGCCCGTGGAACTCGTGGTATTCCCCCACGCATCAAACGCATACTCATCCGTCACGACCTGTGAACTGTCGGTCAGCTGCCGATTGGCGTGCCTGAAAAGTTTAACGGCGAGCCGCAGGCGTCTGCGCGAGTTTAGCGGCAAGCCGGAGGCGTCGGTGCGCGGTAGCGACAATGCGCAGGCGTTTGTACGCTGCTTTGTGCGCTGAAGTGACAATACAACCACGTGGCTGAACGATCATAACGCTACCATTTGGCTGTCTTAGGCGAACCAGCTGTTGCCGACGAATTCAGCCGTCAACAAGAGGTTGAGGAAGAAGCAGAGATAAGCAGACCCCTGCCGGGTGCTGCGGTGCTTCGAAGCCTGCGGCTTGTGTGGGTGTTCTGACGCCTGCGGCTTGCCGCTAAACTTGCGCAGACGCCTGCGGCTCGCCGTTAAACTGCTCATCAACGTTCTATTCGCGAAGCGAATGGAGGGTAACGGACTTGAACCGATGACCTCTTGCATGCCATGCACTCGTCGAACCTCGGTCTGTCGTGCTGCATGCGGTGACGGGAAAAGCGAAGGTCAGGGATGATACCTACATTGAGAGTCCGAGAATGCCTATGATGAACTGCTGTTAGCAACGACTGTTCTCGGTTTGTGGGGAGTTCAAAGTGGAACCACTTGGGATCAAGGCGTTTGTGGATTTCGCGTTCAAGAAGATCTTTGGCAGTCCGGAGAACTCGGCGGCCCTTATCGGGCTATTGAATGCGATTCTGGAACTGAGGCATCCCATAAAGGATGTCACCATTTTGAATCCATTCAGTTTTCAGGAGTTTCAGACTGCGAAACTGGTTGTGCTGGACGTCAAAGCTCAAGATTCGGTGGGGCGTCTGTTTAATGTCGAAATGCAGATTTCGATTCATCCAGGCATGCTGTCGAGGATGGTCTTTTATGCAAGCGAGATGTACACCGATCAGTTGGCCTCGGGCGACGATTACTCAAAACTGAACACAACGATCTCGATCTGTCTGTTGACCGGCAATCTCTTCCAGGATTCGGAGCAGGTGCATCATCGATTTCAGATGATGGATGAAAAAAGTGGCCGAAAACTAGATAGAGCGATCGAAGTTCATACGGTAGAATTGAGTAAGTCCGGGTGCGATCGGTGGAGCGTTTCCGGGGCGAACCGGCTTGCTCAATGGTGTTGGCTGATTTTGAATGCTCATGAGTGTACGGCGGAAGAACTTCGGGAGTTGTTTCCGGATCTCGAATTTCAGCCGGTGATCGGTTGTCTTGAGATCATTTCTTTCAAGACAGAGGACAAAGCGATGCACGACCAACGAGAGAAAGCTCAGCGTGACTACGACTGGATGCTGTCGACTGCGCGCAGACAGGGACTGGAAGAAGGAATCGAACGGGGAATTGAGCAGGGAATTGTGCAGGGAATTGAGCAGGGCCGTGAAGAAGGCACAATTTTTGGTGCAATTCAGGCGTTGCAGCAGATCCTTGGCGATGTGGTTTCCAGCAGTCATGAGTTATCCAGTCGTTCCGATGTTGAACTGAAAACGCAACTGGCCGAACTGCAGGATCGAGTCCGTTCGCGGCTGAACTGAAGGTGCCAAGCAGATTCACAACGCATGGTCGTCGATCACTGCCGATTCACTGTGTTGCAGCTCAACGGTCGCGCGGTCGTCCCGACCGCTCGTCACACATCGCCTGTCACGGAATCCGTCTGAGTCAGCCGGTTCCCCGTGGGTGAATATTCCAGCATTCCGGCTCCGCCGGTCGGCACATGATCCACCAGCAGATTGTCCCAGCCGCTGACACTCAGCACGTTCCACTGATCGATCGTCAGACCGTTCCAGTTGAGGGCTGTCGCTGCCGGACGGCTGGTGTCGTTGGTGAATTGGCCCCTGCATCGGCTTCGCCCGGTTCTGTGTTTTACTACCGCCCTCGGCGTTTCTCCTCCGCACTGCTCGGAGAGCCTCGGTTGCTTACCCATCGCAGCCGCTCACGCACACGGGAAAGCCGTGAGCCATTGCCATAGATACCAGCATGAAGACGTTTCACGAATGGCTGAGAGAACGGCAGCAACAGGAAGGGCTGTTGCTCAACGCCGATGGCAGGCTCAAGGGCATGTCGCCTGCGAACCCGTTGCCACGAGATTCGGCGGTCAACAGGAGCTTGAGCAAAAAGCCCAAGCCGCCGCCGTCAGGCGTGCCGGTGTTCAAGCCGTGGAAGCCTGCGGAGCCAGCCAAGCTCCAACCGTTCAAACCGGCTCAGCCTGCAAAGATCACGATATCGCCAACTCTTCATTCCAATGAACGAGCTTTAGCCGGTCTTCCGCTACTTCGTTGCATGTGTGTGGCCCAACATAAAATCGGTAAGGCGTTGTCTGCTTCCATTTGCGGAGGAACCGAGCAAGTTGCTCGTATGCTTTTTCTCCTTGTTCAAAATGGGAGACATGACTGTCCATATTAAAGTGAATCCGCCCTTCGGATAGCCGGTTGCCATCCCACTGACTCGGGCGAACTTCTATAACCGGCGATACATTCTTCATCAAACGAGAAATCGTTGGTTCATCTCCAACCTCACCATAGAACGCCTCGGCAGGAGAAACTGACTCAGGCAGAAGATGAAAGCACTTCTTGTGGATAGCATCAATGGCAGTAGGAAGCACTCCGTCTGGTTCCTCGCCCGTTTGAATAAGGTCAGGAATTGCACGGAATCCCTTCTGCTCAGCAAACGCAAGCAAATCATTGAGATCAACATCATCTGCGAAGAATACAACTTGTTTACCCATTTCACATCTCACTATATCATGTTCCCGATGACCCGGGAATCCAATTTGGTAACAAGTCCGGGTCTTTGAATGCCGGACCTTTTGCTCCTGGAGTTGCCTTATCCCAGAACCAGATTTCAACATCTTGTCCTCTTTGCTTGAACCACGCCCGAAGTTCCTCAATAGCCTGACGCTCACGAGCAATTGCATCTCCTCGAACAGGATTTCGGCCTCCGATTTGATGGATAACGGGTTTGCCATTTGGGCCGTTCGGCCAAAAGACATCTGCCACACGATCACCAAACACCGCCTCATCAATCGCATCTGTGTTCTGGCTTAGTAAGTCTCCCTGAATCTTCTGATGATTAGGGCCACCCCGGCGTCCACCACGACTGACTTCAAACCACTCGTCAAAACTCTTTTCTCCACCTCGCCGCTTGTATCGCTCAAAGCGAAGTTCGTTTGCCAAAGAAGTCGGATCATTGTTCTTTGGCGTGCCTTTGATCTGCGATTTCAACTCTGCATCGGAAAGATTGCTTGCACGACTAGTGTTTGGGGCATCAACCTTAGCCTCAGGAACATCCGGGCTTCCATGAACGGGGTCCGTTCGTTCACGGCGACGCGCCTCGTCAAGTTCCCCCATTTTATTCTTGAGCGACCCACCGCTGCCCGATCCAGCTCTTTGCTTCGGGCTTCGGATATCGCCACGACAGTCCTTAAATTTCTTTTACCACCGCCGCCCTCAGAAATCAACTTGAGAGTCTGCTCGATTTGGGGCTGCAATCCTTCCACCAGTTTCGCTGCCTGTTTCCCAAACGGTTCGATGTTCTCCAGCTTCTTCGCATGGTTAATGGTTCTGATCCCATAGGCTGCTCCGGCACCCCCGGAACCTGTGCCAGCTGTCGCGGCAACAGCACCTGCAATCGCCGCATCTACGAGAAGCTCATAGAGGATCATTTCATAGATTCGACCCAGCAACTCGGGATTAGCAGCTTCCCCCAGAAGGTCGATCAATCCGATCTGGATCTTAAGGAGCAGTGGTGCGAGTGAGAGATGATCTCTTGCTGCGACGGACTAAGTGGATCGAGGAACTTCTCAAAGAATACAGTTCACAATTGTCTCAATACATGTTCTGCGCAAGTCTCCATCAACTCTTTCGGTGTTCTCACATTCGAAATAGTGTATACAGATGTGTCGTATGATCCAATTGCTGCGACTTTGGCACCGAGCCGAGAAAGGTTATCACCATCGTTGGTCAAATAGAATAAGTGCTCTGTCTTTGGCTCAACGGCAAGGACTGCTCCAGCGAGGTCGCT